>NZ_JARWOV010000001.1 GCF_029868855.1 Nocardia carnea
AACCCTGTAACCGCAGTGCGCGCAATGCGGCGAGCTGGGTCAGCAGCACGCCCGGCATGGATACCGCCGCCGATCGCAGCACCCGCTCCGACGGCGCGTCCGAAACCGCGGTCTCGTCGTCGGCGAGGTCGTCCTCCAGCAACAGGAGACCCGCCTCCACCTCGGCCGGTACCACTTCGCGTTCACGCAACACCCACGGCAAGCCGCGGACGGCCGCCAGGACGGCGCGGACGGTCGCCGCGTCGGGGGGGGGGGGGGGCACGGGCCCCCCCCCCCCCGCCGGCCCCCGCGGGCGCCCCCGCCCGGCGCCCCGCCCGACGACCAGGGGGTGGGGCGGCCCGCCCCCCCCGCCCCCGGGGGGGGCGCGGCGATCAGACAGCTCAGTTCAGTGGCGCCGACTTCCACCAGGTCACCATCTCGGGGATGGTGCCGACGATGCCGTCGGTGTACATCAGGTACTGCGCCCGCTCCGGATGATTGGTGAACACCGTGACCATCTTCGGTCCGTCGCTGTCCCATTTGTAGTTGGTGTAGGTGCGGCTGCCGTTGGTGTCGCTGGATTTCTCGGCAGTGGCCGGCAGGCCCTTCACCACCGAATCCACCTCGGTGGCGGAGTCGTAGACGTAGATCCGGTAGAACGGGTCCTCGTTGTTGCCGCCGCCGTAGCAGCGCCACTGCCAGGCCCATTTCCCGAAATCGGGTTCGCCGTCGTCCGGGGTGGGGGTGTAGCCGTCATCGGTTTCCCAGCATTTCGCGCCGTCGTAGCCGATTTCCTCGTCCTTGCTCGCGGGGACCAGCTGGGGGAACTCTTTGCTGATCGACTCCGCGTTGGCCGGGACCGGCGCGACGGCGGTCTGGGTGCTGGTGGGGCCGGCCTGTTTCCCGTTGCCGCCGTCGTCGCCACCGCTGGAAGCGAGGGCCACGACACCGACCACCACACCGATCAGCACCACGAGGCCGATACAGATGGCGGCGATGAGCCCGGTATTGGACTTGGCCGGCGGTGGCCCGCCCTGCGGCATCTGCCCCATCTGGCCCATCGGCTGCGGATAGTTGGTGGGCTGGGTGTAGGCGCCCGACCCGCCGCCACCGTACGGGTGGCCGACGGGGTTCGGATAGCCCGGCCCGCTGCCGTAGTGCTGCTGGTGCATATCCCCGCCGGGCCGTCCCATATCGACCGGCTGCTGCTGGAAACCGCTCGCGTACGGCGGCTGCTGGCCCTGCTGGGCGCCGCTGGTGTACGGCGGCTGCTGAACACCGGCGGCATACGGCTGAGGCTGGGCCTGGGTGCCACTGGCATACGGCTGCGGCGCCGCGGTGCTCGGATAGGGATTCGCGCCGCTGCTGTACGGGACGTTCGGCGGCTGGTAAGTCGCCGCCACCGCGGTGGGCGCGACACCCATCGGCATGGCGGACGAACCCGGAGAAGCCAGCGCCTGCTTCGCTGCCTCGGCGAATTCACTGCACGAGGCGAAGCGATCGTCGGGGCGTTTGGCCATCGCCTTGGCGAGCACCACGTCCAACGTCGGCGGCAGTTCGGGCCGGGCAGCGCTCAGCGACGGCGGCGGTGACTGCAGATGACCCTGGATCACCCCGGCCGGATTGGTGGAGGTGAACGGACCGTTGCCGGTGAGCAGCCAGTACAGCGAACACGCCAGCGAGTACTGGTCCGAGCGGTGGTCGAGATCGGCGCCCGTGAGCTGTTCGGGCGACGCATAGGCCAGCGTGGCCGTGAAAGTGCCGGTCTGGGTGAGATGCCCGGTGTCGTCGCGTAGCCGCGCGATACCGAAATCGGTGAGGTAGACCCGTTCGCCGCGGCCGCCGGTGGATCGCGCCAGCAGAATGTTGGCCGGTTTGACGTCGCGGTGCATCACCCCCATACCGTGCGCGTAGTCGAGCGCGGAGGCGGTTTCGGAGATGATCTGCACAGCCCGTTCCGGCGGCAGTTTCTGGGGATCGACCGACGCGGCGTCGATACCGTCGATGTACTGCATGGAGATCCACAGCTGCTCGTCCTCGAGCCCGCGGTCGTACACCGTCACGATATTGGGATGGTCCAGGCGGGCGACCAGATCGGCCTCCCGTTCGAATCTGGCGCGCACCTCCTTATCGAAGAACATCTCCCGATTCAGCAGTTTCAGCGCCGTCATCCGCGGCAGTCGCGGATGTTTCGCCAGGTAGACCGAGCCCATCCCACCCCGGCCGAGTTGCCGGTCGATGACATAGCCGGCGAAAACATCGCCGTTGGCCAGCATGTCCGCTCCAATTCCCGCCACGCCACCGGGACCCACCGGCAGCACCTGCGTAGACGAAAAGCGTGACCGGACCGCAGCGGTTCGGTCACGCGAAATCATCGAAACCATAGCAGGAGTCGATGCTCCGCCGACGGCTCTCGCCTCCCGGCAACAACAGCATGCGAAACGGCCGCCGGCCCGTTGCTGGATCCGCCCGGCCGGACCTTGTGGGTACACCGCCGCATCGGCCGCGGCCGGGAGATCCGGTACGGGTTCCGCATCGACGACGTAACTTGCGCTTCGTTCCGGGCGGCCGGACGGTGGACTGCGATCCGCTGCCCGGTCAGGGCGTAGCACCAGAGCGCGGTGGCGGACCACCGGGATCAGGCGGCGGACTCGTGCCCGGGGGACGGCGGAACCCGGGCAGATCGATGACCGCGGGTTCGGCCGGTTCCGCGCGCGGCTGATCGACCGGGCGCGGGAGGTCGCCGGGGCCGCGCGTTCTGGATGCGGGCGGCCGGAAATCATTGGGGGCGGGCGGGGGCTCACCCGAGTTCGGCGGCGGACGGTTACCGGCACCCCCGGGCCGCGGTCCGGCACGGTGGGGGTGCCGGAATTCGCTGGACCCGTGCGGTGGTACCGCCGGACCGGGGTGCCGGTATTCGCTGGACGCGTACCGCGGCGGTACCGCACCTGCCTGCCGGTACTCGGTGGACCGGTACGGCGGCGCGCCCCGTCCACCCGGCTGCCCGAACTCCCCCGAACCGTAGCCGGGGCCACCGGGACCGTGCCGTGGGCCGGGGCGCAAGCGCACCCCGGGCCCCGGAGCGCGCCCGCCCCGCGGGCCCGGCGGGCCCCGCCCCCCCGGCGCGGGGGCCGCGGGCGCGGGTCAGCGCAGAAAAAGCGCGGCCGGGGTGGTTGGCCGGGGGCGCGCCCGACCCCCCGACCCCCCCCGCGGCCGCCCCGG
>NZ_JARWOV010000002.1 GCF_029868855.1 Nocardia carnea
AAACGCGGCTATGGGGGAGATCGGCGCGGTTGCGGTCGACTATCTTTTGGTGTAATCGCTGTCTATGGGCACAGATGGGTCACTGCGACTCGAAGTGCCTGCCACGCCGATGAAGGCCCGGCAGCGGCGCGCATCCGGAGCCGGGGGCGCACGAGCGGGGGGTCTGGACGCTGCTGGGGGTGATCGACGCCGCGGTGCGCGAACCGTGGGGCGCCGTCCTGGCGCACCACCTCGGGCAGGATGCCGCCGATACCGGATCGGCCGGCGCGGAGCACCGGCTCGGTCGGCGTTATGCCACGGCGGCACGCCTGGCCACACTCTTCGACGGGTATGCGGTCCAGCGTCCCCGGCTGATCACCGAATGGGCGGACGGGGCCGATACCGACGGCACCGGCCGGCCGCTTCCGGAGGACCTGGCCTGGCAGCCCGCCCTGTGGCGCCGGTTGCGCGCGGCCGTCGGCGCACCCGGCCCCGCGGAGCGGCTGCACACCGCGTGTGCGCGCCTGCGGGCCGAGCCGGGTGCCGTGGCGCTGCCCGACCGGCTGTCGCTCTTCGGGGCGACCAGGTTGCCCGCGGCGCACCTGGCGGTACTCACCGCCCTGGCCGCACATCGGGACCTGCATCTGTGGCTGACGCACCCGAGTCCGGCGATGTGGAGGTCGCTGGATCGGTATCGGATGACCTCGCAGGTTCCGGCCCGCGATTCCGGAGGTCGCATCGCACGATCCGCTCCCGCCAACCCAGCTGCGGGATCGGGATCGGCCCCGGCTCCAGGTCCGAGCTCGGCCTGGAGCACCACCGAAACCGGCGACCCGGCCGTCGGAGCCGGGGTGACCGGCCGCCTGCTCGACTCCGAGGTCACCTCGGCAGTCGAACTGTTCGCCGAGGCCTCGGAGGCGGTGAACCCGAGCTCAGCGCTCGGCGCGGGCCCCGCGGAAGTCCGGGTGGCGGGCACAGTTCCCGGCGCCGACCCCCTGTACTCCGCGGAACCCGCGCGGCTGGAAGATGTTTCGGCCACCCTGGTGCGGCATCCACTGCTCGCGGGGCTGAGTCGCGATATCCGGGAACTGCAACTGCGGTTGCCGCCGGCCGAAACCGATATCCGTCACCCGGCGCCGCCGGGCCCGGTTCTCTTCCAGGCCGGTGCTTCGGGCCGGCCGCGGGGCGAAATACGCAGGGATGCCGAAGGTTCCGTCGACGACGGAGACGACCGGACACGGCCGGCGACCCTGCTGCAGGCGCTACAGGCGCATATCCGTGACGACGACTGGCCGCCGGTGGCGGGCCGATACAGCGGCGACGGCAGTGTGCAGATCCACGCCTGTCACGGCCCGGTGCGGCAGGTGGAGGTCCTGCGGGAATGCCTGCTCGGGCTGTTCGCCGCCGACCTCACCCTGGAACCGCGCGATGTCGTGATCATGTGTCCCGAAGTCGAATCCTTCGCTCCGCTGGTGCGGGCGGCGTTCGGGCAACCCGTACCGGCCGGTGCGGAGACACCCGATGCCGTGGCACATCCCGGTCACCGTTTGCGTGTGCGGCTCGCCGACCGTGGGCGCGGCGCGACCAATCCACTGCTGGGCCTGGTGGCGCTACTGCTGGAACTGGCACGCGGCCGGGTCACCGTTACCGAGGTATTGGATCTGGCTGCCTGCGAACCCGTACGCCGCGCCTGCGGATTCGACGACGACGATCTGGAGCGGATGCGCGAATGGGCCGTCGAGGCCGGCGCCCGCTGGGGCATCGGCCGCCGGCAGCGGCATGCGTTCGGCCTCGGTGAGTTCGAACAGAACACTCTCAACGCCGCACTGGACCGGATCCTGCTGGGTGTCACCGCCGACGAGAGCTCGCAGGACTGGCTCGACCGGGTCCTGCCGCTCGACGATGTGGACAGCAACGATATCGACCTGGCGGGCCGGTTCGCCGAATACATCGATCGCCTCGCCTCGATCCTGCGCGACCTCCAGGGACCCGCACCGGCCGCGGAGTGGTCGGCGATCCTGGGCCGTGCCCTCGACCTGCTCACCGATGTCGCCCCGTCGCAGGAGTGGATACGCACCGAGGCACGCCGGGAGCTGGCGGCCGCGACAGCGTATGCCGGTGATACCGAGTTGCGGCTCGCAGATATCACCGAGCTGCTGCAGAGCAGGCTGGCCGCCACTCCGACCCGCGCGAATTTCCGGACCGGCGAACTCACCGTATGCACCATGACCCCGATGCGCTCGGTTCCGCATCGGGTGGTGGTACTGCTCGGGATGGACGACGAGGTATTTCCCCGCGGAGCGGGCCTCGACGGTGACGATATCCCCGCGCGCGATCCGCTACTGGGAGAGCGGGATCCACGGTCGGAAGATCGCCAACTGCTGCTGGATGCGATCATGGCGGCCCGGGACACCCTGGTGGTGGTGCATACCGGTGCCGATCCGGTGACCGGTGCCTACCGCCCACCCGCGGTACCTGTTGCCGAGCTATTCGATACCGTGCGGGCCCATGTCGGACCGGAAGGGGTGCCCGCCGTCCTCACCCGCCATCCGCTGCAACCACACGACCGGCGCAATTTCGCCGCGGCCGCGCCGTTCTCCTTCGATTCCGCCGCATACGCCGGGGCGCAGGCGACCCTGCGTACCGCCGACCCCGCGCCCGGCGGCCCGTTCGCCGCGACTCTGCCCGCCGCCGAAACGACCGAGATCGGCTTGGCCGAGCTGATCGCTTTCCTCGAGCATCCGGTGCGCGGATTCCTCTGGCAGCGGCTGGGTCTGCGCATCCCCGACCAGGAAGAGGAGATCACCGACCGGCTGCCGATCGAGTTCGGCGGCCTCGACACCTGGTCACTCGGGGAACGGATGCTGGCTGCCAGGCTGGCGGGGGCCGATCCCGCCGAGTTACGGGCGGCGGAATGGCGGCGCGGCATCCTGCCGCCGGCCGAACTGGGCCGTGCCGTGCTGGACGAGGTGGAACGGACGGTCGACACGTTGTTCCGCGCCGCCGAACCGGATTACGCGCAACCGCCCCGCGATATCGATATCGCCGTCGATCTCGGTGGCGGCCGGCGTCTGACGGGTACCGTCGCCGAGGTGCGGGGTGATCTGCTGGTGCGCACCACGTACTCCCGGGTCGCTCCGAAACATCGGCTCGCGGCCTGGGTTTCGGTGCTGGCACTGGCGGTGACCGAGGACCGGGCCTGGCGGGCCGCGGTCACCGGGCGCGGGCGGTTCCCGACCCCCGCCTGGCGTGCCGAGCTCACCGCGCCCGCCGCGGACGAGGCGAGTGGCATTCTGCGGATCCTGGTCGCATTGCGCGAGGCCGGCCTGGCCGAACCCCTGCCTATCCCGACCGCGACGACCGCCGCCTACGCCGAGGCCCGGTTCCGGCGAATCCCACCGGAGGAAGCCATGATCGCCGCGGATCGCGAATTCGGCGGTGGCGACAAGAAACGCGATTTCGCCGAGCACACCGACCGGCACCTGCGCTATGTATGGGGTCCGGCGCCGGACCTGAGCCGCCTCGCCGCCCCCCCCGCGCCGGCCCGGGAAACAATTGTAACCACCCGGGTCGGGTGCAAAGCCCCCCCCCCCAGGGCACCCCACCAGCGGGCCCCACAGCA
>NZ_JARWOV010000003.1 GCF_029868855.1 Nocardia carnea
CGCCGAGCAGGTCGGTGAATCCGGTGCCGGTATCGACCGGTGTCCGCAGCACCAGGGTGTTGACGAACATACCGATCAGATCGTCGAGTGCGCGTTCACCGCGGCCCGCGATCGGGGTGCCGATCGCGATATCGGTTTCCCCGGACAGTCGCGACAGCAGCACCGCGAACGCCGCGTGCACGGCCATGAACAGGGTCGCGCCCTCGCTGCGCGCCAGTTCGGTCAGCCCGGCGTGGGTTTCGGCGTCGATCTCGAACGAATGCGCCGCACCCCGGCCCGAGGAGACCGCGGGCCGCGGGCGGGCGGGCGGCCGGGGCAGCGGGTACCGCCGGGCCGCCCGGTGCCGCGCCCAGGACGGAACCAGCAGGGGGGGCACCGCGTAGGGGTGGGGGTGGCGTTTTGGTGGTGTTATATCATTATTCCGTCCGCCCCCCTCCCCGCGGGGCCGCGGTGAACGCGCACTCGACGATCTGATCGGTATGTTCGTCAACACCCTGGTGCTGCGGACACCGGTCGATACCGGCACCGGATTCACCGACCTGCTCGGCGCGGTACGCGGTACCGATATCACCGCGTTCGGACATGCCGATCTGCCGTTCGAGCGGTTGGTGGAGATCCTCAACCCGGTACGGTCGCAGGCGCGGCATCCGCTGTTCCAGGTGATGCTGTCGCTGCAGAACACTCCGCCGGTGCATACCGAACTGCCCGGACTGGGCGTCAGTGCGGTCGATATGCCGCTGGAGACCGCGAAATTCGACCTCCAGCTGGACCTGAGCGAACGGACCGGCGCCGCGGGGATCGACGCGACCTTCACCTACGCGACCGATCTGTTCGATCGCGAGACGGTCGCGCAGTTCGCCCAGCGGTTCGTCCGGTTGCTCAAAGCCGTGGTCAAGACCCCGGAGCGGCCGCTGGGCGACCTCCCGCTGCTGGACGCGCTGGAGGCCTCGACGGTACTGCGCGGCGGGTACGGCCCACAGGCCGCCGTCGATCCGGCCGCGACGCTGGCCGGTCTGTTCGCCGACCAGGTCGCGCGTACGCCGCAAGCGCCCGCGGTGGCATTCGAGGGGACAGGTCTGTCCTACGCCGAGTTCTCCGCGCGGGTGAACCGGCTGGCCCGGCATCTGATTTCGCTGGGTGTGGGACCGGATGTACCGGTGGCGCTGGGGATGCGGCGCTCGCTGGATCTGGTGGTGGCGATGTACGCGGTCGTCACCGCCGGTGGTGCGTATGTGCCGCTGGATCCGGAACAGCCGGCCGAACGCACGGACTACATCCTGGCCACCGCGGACCCCGTCTGCGTGCTGACCAGTGCGGCAGACGAATTCACCGTGGCGGACCGGTCGGTCGTAGTAGTCGACGAGGTCGACCTCTCCGGCTACGTCGATACCGCCGTCACCGATGCCGAGCGCGTCGCGCCGTTGCGGTCGTCGAATACGGCGTATGTGATCTTCACGTCGGGTTCGACGGGTCGGCCGAAGGGTGTGGCGGTGTCGCATGCGGCGATCGTGAACCGTTTGGTGTGGATGCAGTCCGAGTACGGTTTGCTGGGTTCG
>NZ_JARWOV010000004.1 GCF_029868855.1 Nocardia carnea
CCGGCCCCGGCAAAATTCGCGCAGATCCTCGCCGTTGGGTGGACGGGTAGGCTCTGCCCGGGCCGGCGCCCGCGGCACGCCCCGCGGCCTCCTCCCGGCTCCGTCGGTGACGATCGCAGAACGCCTGAATTCTCAATGGGCTCATGGGATGCGGTGGTCTCGAACACCGGCAACGATTGCGCTCCGCCGGGGCGGCCCGGCGGGGCTGACCGGCGCAGAATCCGAACTCTTTCGGACGCACAAGATTTCGCCAGGACGCTCATCTGCGGTTTGTAACTCGTCAAGGGGTAGAGGCGATGGATCATCCGGAATACGTGAATCGTGTTCCGGATAGGAGATCGATCATGTCGACTACCAATGCGGCGCGCCGTGGATTGCGCTACACCTCGCTTCGGATCGCGCTGCTCGGCGCGCTGTTCGCTGCCCCCGCCCTGGCAATGGCACCGGCGTCGGCGGAACCAGGGATCGGTCCGATCACGACGCACCTCGCCCCCGTCTCCGATGACTATGACTCCTCCGGCTACGACCGGTGGGGGTATGACCGCCACGGCTACGACCGGTGGGGGTATGACCGCGACGGCTATGACCGATTCGGTCGCGATAACCGCGGTTACGACAGGGAAGGTTTCGACCGGTGGGGTTATGACCGCGACGGCTATGACCGCGCCGGCTTCGACACGTGGGGTTACGACAAGGACGGTTACGACGAGGACGGTTACGACCGGTGGGACTACACGCGCGACGGATGCCGTATCGACGGCAACGATCAGAAGTGGGCAATCCGCCGGATCTGCGATGCCTGGCGGGCACGCGTGGCGGCTGCCGGCCCCTTCGCCGATCGAACCGGCCTTTTGTAGTAGGCGCACCGGGAAGGCGAACGCTCGCCGCCCGGCTTTCCGGCCGGGATGGTGCCGACCCGGGCAAGACCCCCGACCTACCCGAACGCATACAGGACCGCGGATTCGGCCGACGAGAAACTGAAGGGTCCGGCGAGGTGCCCACTACCGGAGGCGCTGTGCCGCAGTCGGTTCCGCTCCGGCTCGGGGTGTAGCCGGCCGACCCTCGACTGTATGGACCTGCTGTTTGTATAGGAAATCCGCAGAGCGGCGATAGTCCGGTCGAAGCGTGGAAGTGCGCTCGGATTGGAGATCGATGATGTCGACAGCCGCTACGAGTGGCAGGGGCAGGCACCGTACCGGGATCAGGACCGCGCTGTTGAGCGCCGTGCTGGTCCCCATAATTCTGGCCACCCCTGCCTATGCGGAGCCGGATGCCGCAGTGCTGCCGGCACCGACACAGAACACGCCGACCCCGCCGGCGCTTCCCACCGCTACGCCGGAACCGCCGCCGCCGACTACGACGCCCGAGCCGCCGACTACGACGCCGGAACCACCGACTACGACGCCCGAGCCGCCGCGGCTACCCGCCGATTGTCCGGACGGTATACCCGCGCACGCTCCGCACTGTGTTGTACCCGGTCCACCCGATCCCTTCGGTACCGACGGCTACGACACCTTCGGCTACGACAGATCGGGCTTCGATCGTTCCGGTTTCGATCGCTGGGGGTTCGACCGCTCAGGTTTCGATCGGTTCGGCCGCGACCGGTGGGGTTACGATCGCTCCGACTATGACCGGTGGGGTTACGACCGCTCCGGCCTCGATCGCGAGGGCTACACCAGCGAAGGCTGCCGGGCCGACGGTGTGGACCGCGAGTGGGCTGATCGCGCCGTCTGTGACGCCTGGCGGACGAGGATCCCGACCGGGAGCGCCGGGTAGCTTCACGCCTACCCGCTGTACGACGAACGCCCGCCGTCCGTTTCCGGGCGGCGGGCGTCGCATGCTGTGAGCCGGAGGGTTACCGCGGCGCCATTCGCAGCGCGCCGTCCATGCGGATGGTCTCGCCGTTGAGGTAGTCGTGCTCGACGATGTACTGCGAGAGCTGCGCGTACTCGTCGGGGCGGCCCAGCCGCGACGGGAAGGGCACGCCGGCCTCGAGGCCCTGGCGGTATTCCTCGGTGACACCGGCCAGCATCGGGGTGTCGATGATGCCGGGGGCGATGGTGTTGACGCGGATACCGAACTGCGCGAGGTCACGCGCGGCCGGAACGGTCATACCGTGCACGCCACCCTTCGACGCCGAATAGGCGATCTGGCCGATCTGGCCTTCGAACGCGGCCACGGAGGCGGTGTTGATCACGACGCCGCGCTGCCCGGATTCGTCCACCGCGTCGGTCTTGGCGATGGCATCGGCGGCCAGTCGCATGACGTTGAAGGTGCCCAGCAGGTTGACGGTGATCACCGTGCGGAACAGTTCGAGATCGTGCGGGCCGTTCTTGGAAAGGATGCGTCCGGCCCAGCCGACACCGGCGCAGTTGACCACGATACGCAGCGGGGTACCTGATTCGACCACCTTGGCGACGGCGGCGGCGACCTCGTCGTGGCTGGTGACATCGGCGGCGAGCAGGGTGACCCCGTCGGGGACATTGTCGCCGGCGCGCTCGATCGACTGCGGTACGTCGAGCCCGAAGACGGTGGCGCCCAGATCGGCGAAACGCTTGGCGGTGGCGGCGCCCAGACCGGACGCGCCCCCGGTGACGATGGCGGCGGAACCCGAAATCTCCACGATGGTCCTCTCGTTCGTGACAAGCCAGTTGGCCTAACGTCAATTGCACCCTAACCCGTGGATGCACCGGGGTCGTGGACGGTCCCCTTGCGCCGATCGGTCACCAGGTGCTAGGGCTGTCCGCCGGTCTGCCGGTCGCCGATATCCGCGGTATCTGCCGAGGTCACCGCCGTTTCCCTGGTCATCCGGCGCGTGTGCAGCCACCACAGTGTCACGGCCGCCGCGGCGGGCGCGGCCGATGCCAGACCGATCGCCGGTAGCAGGCCGATCGCGGGTGCCCCGGTGTTCACGGCGGTCAGTGCGCCGATGAACAGGAACAGCAGCCCCGAACCGAAACCGATCGCTCGTTCGGGGAGATGCTTGCCCAGCAGAATGCCCACCGCGATGGCCAGCGCGTCGGCCGCGACCATCCCGATGGTCGACCCCAGCCAGACCCCTGCCCAGTTGTTGTCGGTGGCGAGCGCGGCCGTGGCGAACATGGTGCGGTCGCCGAGTTCGGCCAGCAGGAACGCGGAGAGGACCACGAAGAAGGGCGCGGCGCCGGCGAATCTCGGGGGTGTGGGTTCGCCGTCGTCGCCGGCGAGTTCCCGCAGCGTCCACACCCCGACTGCGAGGAAGGTCACCGCCGCGACCCAGGCAATAGCCGTCGTGGGCAGGGCGGCGCCGAGGAAGTGCCCGATGGCAACAGAGAGCACATGCACGGCGGCGGTTGCCGCGGTGATGCCGCCGAGCACTACCCACCAGCGATAACGCAGGGCAAAGGTCAATGCCATGAGCTGGGACTTATCGCCCAGTTCGGCAAGGAAGACGATACCGATGGCGAGTCCGATGGTGGCGATCATCCGTGGGGCTCCCGATCCTCCGGTTCACCGGCCGGATACGGGTACGCCTCCGGCCGGCAACGCGATAGCTGTCCGACCGAAGGTCTCGCCCACCGGGCTACCGGTTCACGCGACCGGACCCGCCGCGGGGCGGTGAGGTCAGTATGTCGACCGCGTGATTGGGGGCTACTCCCCTTCGCTGCCGGCAACTCTATCGCACCTACATCGGTGTCGCAATCACGCAACTGTGAAAAATGGCTTCTGACAAGAAGTTTGGCTAAGGTAGCGGCATAGTTAGGGGACCCTGATAATCGTTGTCCGGCCGTCCGGAACGGTTTTGTGGCATCACTCCAGCAACCAGATCGCGAGCCCTGATTCGAAGTACGGGGTCCTCGACGGTCGGGCCGGGGCGTGGCCGGAGTGTCCTTGCGAGTTGTGGGAAAGAACTTCCGGCGCACGAGCGGCCGGATAACCGAGAACAGTGAGCCGTGAGACTGGACGTTAGCCTGCTGGGCCCGGTCGATCGGTACACTACCGACCAACGAGAGGATCCGTCAGATGTCGATCGAGAACCGCTTGGCTGTTCTGGAAGCCCAGGTTGTGCAGATAATCAATGAGCGCGATCGGGAACCGGAATCGGTCCGGGGTCTTCGTGCCCGGATCGATAGCAACCACAATGCGGTCGTCGGGGAGCTCGGTAGCCTGCATGCCGACGTCCAAGATCTGCGGACCGGCCAAGCTCGGCTCGAAGCCGGGCAGACGAAGCTGCGTGCCGACGTCCAGGAGCTGCGGGCCGGGCAGGCTCGGCTCGAAACCGGGCAGACCCGGCTCGAAACCGGGCAGACCGAGCTGCGCGCCGACGTCGCCACCTTGCAGCAAGGTCAGCAAGCCGTCATGGAGAAGCTCACAGAGATCTTGTCGAAACTGCCGTAACCAGCGAATCGGCCATCTTCGGCGATGGCACGGCTGACGACGGCATCGATACGAGCCCGGCCTTGCGGCCGGGCTCGCACTCGGTTCAGGCGGCCAGCAGCATGGCCAGTACGGCAGTGTCGGGATCGCTGATCGGATCCAGCCCGACCCTGCTGACCAGGGAAGTGACCGTTCCGTCTGCTTCGGCTTCGGCCCAGGCGGCCCGGTGTTCCAGCCCGAGGTGCGGCAGGCCCGGCAGCAATACGCACCCGGAGGCTGCCCCCGTGCACTCCGGTAACGAGGGATTGGTTTCCGCTGGTGGATGCAGCATGAACAGGGCGGGTGGTGTGTGTTCGCCGAAAAGCCCTGGCTGCACACTCTCCTCACCCAGCACCGGGCCTTCTGCCATCACCAGCCCGACGGTATCGGGCGCCGGATCATCGGGTAGTTCCTCGCGCACTCCGAAGACCGTCGAGGTAGTGAGCAGACCGGGCATGGACGCCACGCGTACCGCGAGCACCAGCAGTTGGGACCACTCCTTGGTCGTGTCCGGCCAGCGGCCGGAGATCACGAAACCGCGCAGTGTTCCGCCGGCATGGAACGGCGTTACGCCGATTTGACCGTTGCCGCGCATGATGCCTCCCGTACGGATACCGGGGCGGCGTTGCCCGCCTGTGCCTATTGGGTATGAGCGAAGGGCACTGCGCGGTAACGCTTCGCTACCGCCTCCAGGCCTACTCGCTCATACCGCGAGTTGTGTGAAGATCGAGCATCTCCCAGAAGTCGTCTGGCACACAAGTACCAGAGAGTGCCAGTCCACCCGGAAACGCCGAAATGCCCGCGGGCCCCATGGTGCGCCGCCAGGTGTGGAAGCGCTCGGTGCTTCCGCGTCTCAGGGGACTACGCCGGCGCCGGAGACCCCGCGAGGCTCCGGGATCACGGACACCGGCGGCGACCCGCGGTCGGGTGCAGGCAGCGCGATATCCGG
>NZ_JARWOV010000005.1 GCF_029868855.1 Nocardia carnea
TTCCCGCACTGCCCGCCCCGCCGACCCTGACCTCGGCGCTTCCCGTTCCCGAATGGGGCACCGTAACCGCCGATCTCAGCGATATGGTCGTGATCGTCGGTGCCGGTGAGCTCGGACCCTACGGGGCCGCGCGGGCCCCGAGAGACCTTGGCCGACTCTGTCATCCGGTGGCGTGGGCATCGGTGACTGCGGCGAACGGCGGTACGCGTCTGGCCGTGACCGCTCAACGATTGCAGTAATGCCCCGGATAACGGTCTGTTATCCGGGGTAGTGCATCTGCCGACCTGCGGCTATAGCGCTTCAGCCGTGCACGAAGCGGCCCCGTTATCTGGGCCAGGCCCCATATCCGTTGTTTTTTCGGCGGTTACTACTGGAACCCCGGGTCTGGTCCCGGAAGGGGCCGACGTCCCACAAGCGCCTCTCGGCGAGTGGTCGCTCGTAGCGACAATGGGGTGAGGCCCGGGGCTGTCCGGACGTCGGCAAGGAGTTCAACCGGTGCGGCGTGTGGGCTATTCCGGTTGCGGTGTGTGGGCGGGGTCGCTCTCGTTCCCGGAGGGTCTGGTGAGCAGGCCGGGGTCGGTGAAGAACTCCACTGCGACCGGGGGCAGGGCCAGTTCCTTGCGTGCTGCGGTCAGGAAGTGCTCGAAGGCTCGGCGCACGGGCACGCGGTGTTGGTCCCACTCCTGCTCGGTGACGAGACTGCGTCGGAAGGTGGCGTGGTGGAGTTCGCTGAGGGCTTGGTCCAGCGCGCTGGCTGCTCGCACCACGTCGGTTGAGCCGTGCAGCCAGACCGAGGCCACGGCGCTGTCCCAGGACGGGAAGATGCCGTCTTTGGTGTGTTCGATCAGTGCCTGCAGGCTGCTGGTGTCGGAGTCGGTGTGGGCGACGGCGCGGATCGCTTCGTAGGTTGCCTGGAACTGTTCGGCCAGACGCTGGTAGCACTCGGTCTTTTGGTCACGGCGCCATCGGGTGGCTTCGGATCGGGTGTCCCAGAGACGTCCGACGGCGATTCCGAGCATGCCGGCCACGGCGGCCACGATCGCGGCAGTCACTGAACGCCCCCTATCTCCGGTCGAAGTCCGACCGGAACATCCGTCCAGAATACGGGCTGTCTTGTTCTATCTGGTTGGTGTTCAAGGGGTCCGGTCGTGTCAATCCGCCAGGAACTGGTCGATCAACTGCCGAGTCTGGGTGTAATCGCCTCCCTCTCGTTGCCCGATCGACGCATCCGCCTGCTGCGCAAGACGCCGCACCCGGCCCCGCAGCGCCGAATCGCCCCAGTGCTCAGGGCTCAGCCGCAGAATCGCCACCAGCAAGTCACCCGGGTAGAAGTCGCCTGCGGAGAGTGGATCCTCTTCCAGCGTGTCGAGCGCCCGAGGCAATATGAATGCCGTTCCGACATTCTGCGACAACATGATCCGCATGTCCTCGATGCCGAACGCACCGATAGGGACTTGGCGCAACTGGTGAATTCTTCTCACTACATAGGTCGCTTCCGAAGACGGTGCGCCCCAAGCATGGCCCTCGATCTCCTCTACGGATCGCGAATCTATCCCGCGATTGGCCCCGCCACCCATCACTGCCCTCCTCAACTGCGATGCGCTTGGGCACCACAATCGGCATTATCGCGGGTCGGCGGACACGACAGAGCGGCGGCACAGGGTGGACAGTGACGTCAGATTTCGCCGATGTCGGCGGGGCCCCTGGTTGCTGATCGACGTCAAGATTCGCCGGTGATTGCCGCCGGAATTCACCAGCATAACCAACCCTGAATAGTTCGGGGTCGTAATAGAGCGGGTTCACCGACATCACTTCTCGATTAGTCTCACGATGTGATCGATGAGGTCGCGCAGATCCTGGTCGATGCCGGTGAGATCGCGATTCGACCCCGGTTCCGCCGGTTGGGCGCCGCGCAGATACAAGAGAAGGCGCCGGGCGATTTGGTCACTGTGGCTGATCGAGAAGCCGAACAGCTGATCTCACGAGGATTGCGGGAGGTCCTCGATATCCCGGTGGTCGGCGAGGAATCGGCCGCCGAAGACCCATCGCGCCTTTCCGCATTAAGCGCACGGTCCTGCTGGGTAGTGGACCCTATCGACGGGACTTCGAATTTCGTAGCGGGGCGCCGGGAATACGCGGTGATGGTGGCACTCTTGCGGAATGGCGCTCCTGTTGCAGGGTGGATCCTTGTACCCGAAGCCGGGCAGCTCTACGTGGCTGAGCACGGCTCCGGGGCTTTCCGAAACGGCGCCCCTATTCGACGGCCCGCCCCGCCGGCGGAAGTCGAGCGTCTGCAGGGCGCTGCTCCTACGAAGCGCATGCCCCAGCAGCAGCGCGCACAACTGGCAGAGGTTTGCGGTCGGTTCGCAACCTTGACCTCGGCGCCTTGAGCGCTGGTGTTAATTACACGCGAATGCTCGATGGTGCCCTCGACTTTGTCCTGTATCAGCGATCACTGCCGTGGGATCACGCCGCGGGCGTTCTACTCTTGGCCGAAGCTGGAGGGGTAACCGTCCGACCAGATGGGTCGCCGTATCGGGGTTCCGGTAGTAACGGCGCAGAAAACAACGAAATTCGTGTAGCCGCTGGTCAGGTGGGTGTTGTGTGATTGTTGGTGCGGGGCACCGTGATTGGTGCTTGGCTGCTGTCGAGTGTTGATCAGCAGCGTGGAGGTTCGGGTTCGTGGCGACGCGGGTGTTCGCAGATGAAGAGTTGCAGCGCCTGCGGGAGTTCCCCTAGATCAGCCGTGAGGAACTGTTCCGGTTCTTCACACTGACTCCAGCCGATATCGCGTTCGTGGCACCGCGCGGGCGGGGGCCGGCGGTGCGCCTCGGGCTTGCGGTGGCTTTGTGTACGTTGCCGTGGCTGGGATTCATGTCGGACACGGTGGCCACGGTGCCCGCGGTGGCGGCGGACCGGCTGGCTGATCAGCTGAATGTTGATGCGGCGCAGTTTCGTTCGTACGGGAAACGGGCGCAGACCCGCACCGAACATCTGCGATTGGTAGCGCAGTATTTGAGCTGGCGACCGGCTGGAAATATGGAGCTGAAAGAGCTCGACGAGTTCCTGTTGGCGCGGGCGATGGAGCACGATTCGCCGACGTTGTTGTTCCGGCTGGGGTGTGAGTATCTGATCTCGGCGCGGGTAATCCGGCCGGGCCCGGAGGTCGTAATCCGCCGGGTGGCCCATGCGCGCGCCCAGGCTCAGCGCGAGACCTACGATCGGCTCGCGCACGAATTCACCCCTGCGCGGTGCGTGGAGCTGGACGCGTTGCTGGTTACCGACCCGTCGTTGAAGGTGTCCCGGTTGCGGTGGCTGGCGACCGGTCCGGTGGAGGCATCAGCGACCGCGGTCAAGACCGAGGTCGAGAAACTGGGATTCCTGCGCGGTCTGGGTGCGGACACCGTGGATATGTCGGTACTTCCGGCCGAGCGCCGCCGGTTCCTGGCGACGATGGGCCGACGCCTGACTGGTCAGGCCCTGGAACGGCGTGATCCGCAACGCCGGCATCCGATCCTGCTCACAATGCTGGCGCAATCGGGCACCGACGTGCTCGATGAGGTGGTGCAGCTGTTCGATCAGGCGATCTCGGCGAAGTTCGGGCAGGCGGAGCGGCGGATGCAGCAGCAGTTGGCCGAGCGCGGTAAGTCCGGCGAAGACCGGCAAGCCTTGCTCGATGATCTGCTGAAAATCGTGACCGACCCGCATATCCCAGACGAGGAGATCGGTGGTTTGGTCCGTGGCGATGTGATCGGGTGGGAGCGGTTGCGGGCGGCGCTCGCGCAGGCCACACCTCGGCTGCCGCGTGATCACGGGCATCTGGCGGCATTGGATTCCTCGTACAGCTATCTGCGTCAGTTCACCCCTGCGGTGTTGTCGGCGGTGAGGTTCGCCGGCGGCACAGCATCGACAGAGCTGCTGGTGGCGGTGGCGATGCTGCGGGAGCTGAACGCGACGGGCCGCCGCAAAGTGTTCGACGATGCCCCGACCGGGTTCGTGCCGACCAAGTGGCGCGGCTACCTCGAAGAAGCCCACAAGTCCGGCAATGTCACCGGCTACCGGCACTTCTGGAAGTTGTGCGTGTTGATCGGGCTCCGCGATGGCCTGCGTAGCGGGGATGTGTTCATGCCGGGGTTGCGCCGCTACGCCGATCCCGCCGCGTACCTGCTCACACCCGTGCAGTGGGAGCCTGCGCGCGCCGAATTCTGCCGGCTGGTCGGCAAACCGGCTGATCCTGGCCGGGCCCTGGCGGTCGCGGTAGATGAGCTGCACGAGGCGGTCGGAGAGCTGGAGACGGTGCTAGCTCAGGGTGAGGGCCCGGCGCGCCTCGATGAGGGCGGGGATCTGGTGATCTCACCGTTGACCGCGGAGGATGTGCCCGCCGAGGCGATCGCGCTGAAGGCGGAGCTGACCGAGATGCTGCCCTTCGCGCCGATGGTGTCGCTGCTGATCGAGCTGGACAAACGCACCGGCTACCTGGACTGTTTCACCCACGCCAGCGGTAAGCAGTCCCGCAGCCCGGAGCTCAAACGCAACCTGATCGCGGTGCTGCTGGCCGCCTCCACCAATCTCGGGCTGACCCGGATGGCCGAGGCGTGCGGGATCTCCTACGACATCTTGTCCTGGACCCAGGAATGGCATGTGCGGGAAGAAACCCTGCGGGCGGCGAACCTGGCGATCATCGACTACCACCAGCGCCTCCCGCTGACCTCGGCGTTCGGTGGCGGCACCCTGTCGTCTTCGGACGGGCAACGGTTCCCCACCCGGGGCAAGTCGATCACCGCCCGCGCCCTGAGCCGCTACTTCGCCGAGGAAGGGCTCTCCACCTACACCCACGTGAGCGATCAGCACGCCACCTACGGCACGAAGATCATCGTGGCCACCAAACGCGAAGCGCACTACGTGCTCGATGACATCCTCGGCAACGCAACAGATTTGCCGATTACTGAGCATGCGACCGATACGCACGGAGTCACCCTGGTGAACTTCGGGCTGTTCGATCTACTCGGAATGCAGCTCTCACCTCGTATTCGCGATCTGGGCCGGATCACCTTGTACCGACCGCGCCCGCGTGCCGAGGCCGAGTCACGGTTCCCACCCGACGCGGACAATTTGCCCACCAGCAAGCTGAACCTGGAGTGCCAGACCCCGGAGGCCCTCAAAGATGTGCTGGTCCCGGACACCGAGCACTCGCTGTTTCTGGGAATGGAACCGGTATCCCGCGGCCTCATCCGGTTCAACCTCCGTTCCCCGGACCCCTTGGCACTGGAGGATTTTCGGCGGACCAACATGCCCGAAGCCACCCTGGAACAGACATTGATGCTGACCAACTACGGCATGCAGCCCGAAGATGGGGCGCAGACCAGCTTCGCCGACGCCCGCGTAGAAGCCGACACCTGGGGATGGATACCCCGCAGCTACATCCGCCTCACCCGAGACAACGTGATCTCTCCGGCACTTGCTACGAAAATGATCGACGACGCCGACCATCTCACACCGAACAACCCGTTCGACGTCCACAATCTGGCGGCCGGACACGTGGGTGTCGTCCTACAAGCGCGCGAGCTGGCAGCCATCCTCGTCCGCCTCGTGTGAAGTTCTCCAAGACGCCTGGTCGTGACCTCGAACGCACTATTCTGCCGCATACCGCGCGATGCGATGGGTCAGAAACGAACGTTTGAGTCCCACACTTCCAGACCAGGCAAGGCCGTCCGGAAGCCGCAGCTCAAACCCTGCCCCGCTTGGGTCATAACCCGTGGGCGGAATCTACGAGACGAAACCCGACGTGTCGGCCCTTTATGGGACAGTTCCGCGTATGGGACGGTTCGGATACGCGCGAGTGTCCACGCGCGGACAGAAGGACGACTCCCAGATCGACGCGCTCAACGATGCTGGGCGCGAACGGATCTGGGTCGACAAAGCCTCCGGCAGGCTCGCGCGCCCGTTCCGGTCGGTGCGGCACATGACCGAGCTGGCCGCCCAGCTCGACGAGCGCGGGGTGGACCTGGTGGTGCTCAAACAAGGCATCGACACCACCACCCCCGCCGGACGATCCCTATTCCACGTCGTCGCCGCCATGGACGAAATGACCGCGGACCTGATCAGCGAAGGCACCCTCGAGGGCCTGGAATCCGCGCAGGCCCGCGGACGAGTCGGCGGCCGACCAGCTGCCTCGAGTCAATTGCAAGCGCTCGAGGCACGCGAGATGTACGACGAACTCGACGACCGGGGCAAACGTAAGTACACCGTTGCCCAGATCGCCGAAACCTTCGGCGTCTCCCACAAAACCATCTACCGCCACCTCGAACGCGACAACACGTCCCTTGCGATGCCACTAGGCGAATCTGCCCGAGCAGAATGACGACGCTGACCAGCAGCTACACGAACTTCGTTGTTTTCTGCGCCGTTACTACCGGAACCCCATCATTGCCCTGCTGATCCGCGCCTGTCGAGGACGGCGCTGTCGTCGGTGCGTAGTGGATGGCGACCCCGATAGCAATCGCCGACCTGCCCGATCTCGATGCTCTCTTGCGGAAACCGGGCACGGGGGGGGGGGGGGGGGGGCCCCCCCCCGGGGGGTGTTTTGTGGGGGGGGGGGGGGGGGTGGTGGGGCCCCACAGGGGTGTGCGCGCCGGCCCGCGAGGTTGGCGGGGGGGTGGGGCCCGCCGGTTTGG
>NZ_JARWOV010000006.1 GCF_029868855.1 Nocardia carnea
AAATCCGCCCCCCCAACACCGCCAACAAACCACCCCCCCCCGCGGGGCCCCCGGGGGGGGGGGCGGCCCCCCGCCCCCCCGACCCCGCCGTGGTGTGCCGCGAACTCGATCGGCTCTTCGGCCCGTCGGGCGATACTCCCGACCGGCAGCGTCTCGCCGCGGCCCTGGCCGCCACCCAGTGGACCACCGTCGTCGCCGGTGGACCCGGTACCGGGAAAACGCATACCATCGCCCGGATCCTCGCGCTGCTGGTCGCGCACCGCGCCGCCGAATCCGACGGCACGCCGCTACGGATCGCGCTGGCCGCGCCCACCGGTAAGGCGGCCGCCCGGTTGCAGGAGGCCGTTCGTGACCAGGCCGGACCGCTCGGCCTCCCGGAACTCTCCGCGGCGACACTGCACCGCCTGCTGGGCTGGCAGCGCGGTCGCACCACCCGGTTCCGCTATCACGAACACAATGGTCTGCCCTATGACGTGGTTGTCGTGGACGAGACCTCCATGGTGTCGCTGACCATGATGAGCCGGCTGCTCGCCGCGCTGCGTCCGGATACCCGGCTCGTCCTTGCCGGAGACCCGGACCAGCTCGCCTCGGTGGACGCGGGAGCGGTGCTCGCGGATCTGGTGGCCGCGCCGTTCCCGGGTGAGGCCGATCCTGCCTTCGAGACGATTCTCGCCGCCGACCACGGATTCTCCGGTGCGTCCACGCCGGCCGGGGCTTCGGAAGGCGTCGAGGCGCTCACCGAATCGGAGCGTGAACGGTTGCGTGGCGGCATCGTCCGGCTCACCCGCGGGCGCCGGTTCGGCGGCCGGATCGCCGATCTGGCGGTGGCGGTTCGCGCCGGGGATACCGAGGCAGCGCTGGAACTACTGCGGTCCGGGGGCGATACGCTCGAACTACTCGATCCCGACGATATCGCCGCCGTCCAGGCCGATATCGGCACCACCGCCCATCGGGTCACCGCTGCGGCCGAGGCCGGGGATGCGGCCGCGGCGCTGGCCGCGTTCGAATCGCATCGCCTGCTCTGCGCTCACCGTCGCGGCCCGTACGGGGTGGAGCACTGGGACCGGACGGCGGCAGAATGGGCCGCCGCGGCGGGCGCGGGCCCCGAACATCGCAACGGCACCTGGTATCCCGGGCAACCGCTGCTGGTGACGGCCAACGATCACGAGGCGCGGATCTACAACGGCGATACCGGTGTGGTCGTCCGCCGTCCGGACGGGTCGCTGCGGGTGGCACTGCAGCGGGGCGAGGAACCGCTGCTGATCCATCCCACCCGGTTCCCGGCCGTGGTCACGGTTTTCGCCATGACGATCCACCGCAGTCAGGGCAGTCAATACGATGCGGTGACCATCGTCCTACCGGAGCCCGGATCGAGCCTGCTGACCCGGGAACTCCTGTACACCGCCATCACTCGCGCCCGGCGCCATGTGCGCATCCTGGGTACCGAGGAAGCCATCCGGGCCGCGATCGACCGGCATGTACTGCGCGCCAGCGGTCTCAGCCTCGACCAGACCGATCAACTGTCCTGACCCGCAGCGACGGCACCGGCGGTGTTGTCCGGCGCGGCGGGGAACAGCCCGGGCAGCCCCATGGCGTACCGGAAATCGGCGGTATTGCCCAGCGTCACCAGCACCACCCGGATCATCGTGAGCCGGGCGTCGGCGACCGTGGCCGGGTCGGGTTCGGCGCCGGGTTCGGAGGCGGCCGAGATCCGGTACACCAGGTACTCGCAGACGTGCAGGGCCGCGTCGAGATCCAACGGTCCGGGCACTGTGCGACCCAGTTCCGTGAACCTGGCGCGCACGTTCTCCCGGATTCCGTCGAGCGCGGCATTGCGGTACGCCGAGACCGGGGAGGCCGGATCGTGCAGTTCGGCGAACAGCGGCCGCAGCATCGCGCCGTGCCCACGGGCCCAGTCCAGGTAGGCGTCGATCAGCCGGATACCGAGTTCCACACCCTCGTCGGTCGCCGCGAGCGCGGTCGCTATCGCACCGACCAATTCCGCGTTCGATACCTCCAGCAGCACATGCAGCGGTTCGGTGGCGTTGGCGAAATAGCGATAGAACGTGGGCCGCGAAAGACCGGCCTGATCGATGATCTGGGCGACGCTCAGTCCGCGGGAACCGGCACGGGTGAATACCTCGGCGGTGGCCTCGACGATCCGGGCGCGGACCTGTTCGGCCTGGGCCCGGGTCTGCGGCGGTCGGCCGCGCCGTGGCGCCGGCCCGGTGTCCGGGCGGTGCGGTGACCCGGTGGCACCCACTGGGGACTCGCCGGCGCGGTCCGGCTCCGGGGTGCTCATGGGGGACCGTCCCGGTGAGCTGTGAGATCCCACAGCCGGCACCGGCACCCGGCTGTTGTCCGCACCGTGCCTCTTGACACTTCACACCGCACGAGCATTACATTAACACCACTGTTCAATTAATCATCCGTGCCGCGGACAGCCCGATCGCGGCACGCCCTCGCCCCAGGAGAATGCCGACGATGACGACCGCCCAGCGTCCCGCCGCCACCGGCGCACTCACCCCGGACCTGGTCGAACGGCTGCTGGCCCGGGCCGCGGCCGGCGGTGCGCCCGCCGTCACGGTGCACGCACCGGTCACCGGCGAGCCGATCGCCGACCTGCCGCAATCGTCGGTCGGCGATATCGAGAACGCTTTCGAGCGGGCTCGTGCGGCTCAGCGGCACTGGGCGCAGGTCCCGGTCCGGGAACGGGCCGCGGTACTGCGCCGCTTCCACGATCTGGTGCTGGCCGAACAGGACACCGTCCTCGATATCGTGCAGACCGAAACCGGGAAGTCCCGGGTGCACGCCTTCGACGAGGTCGGCGATGTCGCGGTGAATTCCCGCTACTACGCCGCCACCGCCCCGAAACTGCTCGCCCGCCGCAATCCGCGCGGAGTGCTGCCGGTGCTCACCGATGTGCAGGTGCGGCAGCGGCCCAAAGGGGTGGTCGCGGTGATCTCGCCGTGGAACTACCCGCTGGCACTGGCGGTTTCGGATGCGCTGCCGGCCCTGGTCGCCGGTAACGCGGTGGTCGGCCGCCCGGACAACCAGACCGCGCTCACCGCGCTGTGGGCGGTCGACGTGGCCGTCCGGGCCGGGCTGCCCGAAGGACTGTGGCAGATCGTGCTCGGCCGCGGTTCGGTGATCGGCGGCGAGGTGATCGACCGCGCCGACTATGTCGACTACACCGGTTCCAGCGCCACCGGCCGGACCATCGGCCGCCAGGCGGGCGAACGGTTGATCGGCTGCTCACTCGAACTGGGCGGGAAGAATCCGCTGCTCGTGCTCTCCGACGCCGATCCGGTGGCCGCCGCCAAGACCGCCGTGCGGGCGAGTTTCGCCTCGGCCGGGCAGCTGTGCGAATCGATGGAGCGCATCTATGTGCACGAATCGGTCTACGACCGGTTCATCGGCGAATTCGTCCCGGCGGTGAAAGGATTGAAGCTGGGCGCCCCGTTGGACTACTCGACCGATATGGGTTCGCTGACCTTCCCGCGCCAGCTCGATACCGTCCGCGCCCATGTCGACGACGCGGTGGCCAAGGGCGCCACCGTGCTGGCCGGCGGCGTGCACCGGCCCGACCTCGGGCCCTACTTCTACGAGCCCACCGTGCTCACCGGTGTCACCGCCGAGATGACGGTGTACCGGGAGGAAACCTTCGGTCCTGTCGTCTCGGTGTACAAGGTCGCCAGCGACGACGAGGCGGTCACCCAGGCCAACGACACCCCGTACGGTCTGAACGCCAGTGTGTGGTCGCGCAGTGCCGCCCGGGGTCGCAAGTTCGCGGCCCGCATCAACGCCGGCTCGGTCAATGTGAACGAGGGTTTCATCGCGGCCTGGGGGAGCGCGGACGCACCCTCCGGCGGTGTGGGAATTTCCGGTACCGGCCGCCGGCACGGTCCCGAGGGCCTGCTGAAGTACGTCGACACCCAGACCATCGCGGTCCAGCGCGTGCTGCCGATCGCGCCGCCGCCGGGGATGTCGGAGGCGATGTGGGCGAAAACCATGACACTGTATTTCCGGGTCATGAAAACTCTGCGCCAGAAATAGGCCCGGCCCGGAACCGGCCGTTACCCCCGAATTTTCTGCGATGACAAAGGATCCGAATCGATGAAACTGGACACCGTGGCCGGTAAGAAGGTGCTGATCACCGGTGCCGCCATGGGCCTGGGCAAACTTTTCGCCGAACAGGCGGTACGCGAAGGCGCCGCCGCGGTGGTCCTCTGGGATGTCAACGAACCCGCGCTACGCGCCACCGCGGCCGAACTCACCGCGGCCTCCGGCGCGATCCACACCTACACCGTCGATATCTCCGATCGCGACGCCGTCGCGGCCGCCGCCGAATCGGTGCGGGTGGATGTGGGTGGTATCGACGTACTGGTGAACAATGCCGGAATCGTGCGCGGAAACACCTACTTCTGGGAGACGAAGGACCGCGACGATATCGACCGGACCATGGCCATCAACGCCCTGGCCCCGATGTATGTGACCCTCGAATTCCTGCCGGCCATGGTCGCCGGCACCACCGAGGCCCGCGTGCTCACCATCGCTTCCTCGGCAGGTCTGGTGCACAACCCGCGGATGAGCGTCTACGCCGCGTCGAAATGGGCCGCGCTGGGCTGGTCGGATTCGGTGCGTATCGAGCTGGGCCAGGCCGGTCACGACCACGTCAAGGTCACCACCGTCTGCCCGACCTACATCAATACGGGAATGTTCGAGGGTGCCACGGGTTTCTGGTTCACCCCGATCCTCGACCAGCACAAGGTGGTGGCGACCGCGTGGGCCGAGATGAAGAAGGGCACGCCCGTGGTAATCATGCCGTGGACCTCCCGCCTCAATAAAGTCCTCTCCGGGGTACTCCCGCTGAAACTGCGTGATCTGTTCCTGAACACCGTCGGGGTGTATCACTCGATGGACGAGTTCAAGGGCCGGAAGTAGCGGTCGCCGGCAGACCGATCGCTACGGTGGCGCCGAGTTCGGCGGCCCGGGCGATCCGTGCCCGGAAACCGTTGCCGGCCAGGAGTGCGGTGGCGGCGGGGACCTGATCCGCGCCGATCTCGATCAGCAGACACCCGCCGGGCGCCAGCCAGGCGGGTGCGGCGGCGGCCGTGCGGCGGGCGAGGTGCAGTCCGTCCGGTCCGCCGTCGAGGGCGGCCGCGGGTTCGTGGTCGCGGGCTTCCGGCGGCATCCGCGCGAGGAACTCCGACGGTACGTAGGGGGTGTTCGCCAGCAGGATATCGATCCGCCCGCGGAGTCGCGCGGGGAGCGCATCGAAGAGATCGCCCTGGTAGACCTGCCCACCTATACCCGCGAGGTTGGCGCGGGCGCAGTCGACCGCCACCGGGTCGATATCGGCGGCGTACAGGTCCGGCAGCGGACCCGGGTGGCCGGAAAGGCCGGTGACGAGGGCCAAACCCAGTGCGCCCGAACCGCAGCACAGGTCCACCACCGTCCGCGGCGGGTGGGCCCGCGCGAGGGTGAGCGCCTCGTCCACCAGCAGCGCCGAGCGCCGACGCGGGACGAAAACACCGGCCCGTACCCCAACCTGCAACCCTTTGAATTCGGCCCAGCCGAGAACGTACTCCAGCGGGTTCCCGGCGACCCGCCGCGCCACCAGCCCGGCCAGCTCGCCGGCGGACCGGGCGCTGTGCACCAGCAGCCGCGCCTCGTCCTCGGCGAAAACACATCCCGCGGCGCGGAGCTGCCTCGTGACGGCCTCGATATCGAAAGCGGGCATGGGCACAGTCTGTCGGGTGTACCGGCCCGGCGCACCGGTTTATCGCGCGTGCCGCGGCCGGGGATCGTCTTGCATCAGGGGCGGAAAGCGCGCAGCGTGTTCTCGACCAGCGCGTCGGCATACTCGTCGTCGAGCGGCCCGGTGCGCAGCAGCCACCGTTGGAAAAGTGGTGCGTAGAGCATCTCCAGAACGAGGTCGAGATCCGCGCCCGGGTCGAGTTGCCCCGCTTCCTGAGCGCTGCGCAGCCGCGCCTTCTTGGCTTCGTCGACCGGGTGCGCCAGTGTTTCACGGTACCGCGCGGCGAGTTCCGGATCGTTGACGAGCTCGGCATTGAGTGCCCTGATGGGCCGCTCGAAATCGGGATCGGCGAATTCGGCGGCGGTGGCACGCAGCACGAGTTTCAGGTCGGCGGCGAGATCGCCGGTATCCGGAAGTTCGATACCGCCGCCGTCGGTGGATTCGCTGAGTGCCAGGAAGGAATCGAAGATGACCGCACCCTTCGACGGCCACCACCGGTAGATCGTCTGTTTCCCGACGCCCGCCCGGGCCGCGATCGCCTCGATGGAAACCTTCGCGTATCCCGATTCGGCGATCAGTGTCCGGGTTGCGGTGAGGATGGCCTGCCGGGATCGTTCGCTGCGCCTGGAGCGATCAGGAGTGCGGTCGGTGGTCATGCGGACAGGGTAGCAATCCAACGAGACGAGACGGTTCGTTTGACTTCCGTGCTCCATGGTCGCATACTCGGTGGCATGAAACGAGACGGTCCGTCTCGTGTAGGGAGGATGGATATCGTGACAACCACACGAACCTGGTTCATCACCGGTGCTACGCGCGGTCTGGGCCGGGCGTTCACGGAAGCGGCACTGGCCGCGGGAGATCAGGTTGTCGCGGTGGCCCGCAATACCGAACCGCTGGACGATCTGAGCGCCACCCATCCAGGCGCCCTCGTCCGGTTCTCGCTGGACGTCTCCGATCGCCGCGCCGTATTCGCCGGGGTCGAGCGGGCCTTCGCCGCCTTCGGCCGCGTGGATATCGTGGTCAACAACGCGGGCGGGATGCTGTACGGCATGGTGGAAGAAGCCACCGAGGAGCAGATCCGCGCCCATTTCGAGGTCAATTTCTTCGGCGCCGTATGGGTTTCGCAAGCGGTCGTTCCCCGGCTGCGCGCCCAGGGCGGCGGCCGGATCCTGCAGGTGAGCTCGATGGGCAGCGGTGGCGGAATGGCATCCGTCGGGTTCTACGGTGCGGGAAAGGCGGCCCTCGACTCGTTCGGCCAGGCGCTGGCGATGGAGGTGGCGGCGTTCGGAATCAAGGTCACCAGCCTGCAGATGGGTGGTTACGACACCGGTCTGTTCACCACCGGCACCACGGCGACCGATCCCCTTCCGGAGTACGCCGCGCTCCGGGCGGAGATGGCCGAGATGTGGGGTGAGGAGGCCGGACCCGATCCGGCCACCGCCGCGACGACGATCATGCGGCTGGTGGACGAGCCGGATCCGCCCCGGGAGCTCATCGTGGGCGGCCAGTCCTACGACCTGGTTCAGGCGATGGACCGGGACCGGGCCCGCGTGCGTCAGGAGTGGGAGCAGCTGAGCCGCTCGGCTCCGGGCTGACCGGGTTTGCGCACGGGGGCGCACCGGTCACTGTTGCGGGTCGCGGAACGCCCAGACCGCCGCCGGGCGGCCGGTGGCTCTGGTGCGGCGCCGCTCCTCGGTTTTCACCAGGCCCGGGATTCCGGCCAGGGTGCGGTTGAGGTTGGCCGCGTCCGGCCGGGCGCCCAGGAGTGAGGCGGCGAGGTCGACGGCGCGGGTGGCCGGGAACTGTTCTCCCAGCAGGGCGCGGGTGAGTGGCAGGTCCTTCCACAGCAACCCCGACAACAGGCCGCGCGCGGCGGGCACGATGCTGTTGTGGTCGAAGGCCAGGTCCGGTGGTTCGTCGAACGAAACCCACTGCGCGGGCCCCGCGTGCGGTTCGGTCACCGCCCACATGACGACGGACAGGGTGGGTCCGCGCGGATCCCGATTCGGTGCGTCGAAGGTCACCAGCTGACCGACCGGTCCGAGAGCGGCGGCCGGGACACCGAGTTTGGCGTGCAGGGCACGGGCCGCGGCATCGGACAGGCGTTCTCCCCGGCCCAGCAGCACCCCCGGGAGTGCGAGCCGGCCCGTGAACGGTTCGTGGCCGCGTGGTGCGACGCCGAACGTGACCGCGGCGTCCGCGGCCCAGAACCGCAACGCCACGACATCCACCGATACCGCCGATTGGTCCACGGCCCCATACTGCCGTATCCGGGTCCCGCGACCCATGGGTCCGGTGCCGTCGAACAGCAGCCCGGTGTCGTCGGCACGCCACGGCCGGGACCCGCCGGTCGTGCAGATCGGGCGGGCGGCCGATTCGGCTGGTTATCGTGAAGGCGTGCCGACCCGTATCGTGAAGCGCAGTGCGACCCTGGCCGACGGCCGGGAGCTCATCTACTACGACGACGCCGATACCCGGCTCGGCCCCGAACGCCGTATCGACAGCCGGGCGCTCGAACCCCGGCCGCCGACGGCGACTATGCGCCAGGACGTATTGACCGGGGAGTGGATCTCGATCGCCGCTGCCCGGCAGAGCCGGGTGGTGCTCCCCCCGGCCGACCGCGACCCGCTGGCCCCGCAGACACCGGACAACCCGTCGGAGATCCCGGATCTCTACGATGTGGCGGTTTTCGAGAACCGTTCGCCGTCCTTCGGTCCCGCACTACCCGGCGACGGCACGGGTGTGGTCGCCGCACCGGGGGGTCTCGCCGATATCACCGAGCTCGGGTTCGGCCGGGAGCGCGTGGCGGTCGGGCGCTGTGAGGTGGTCTGTTTCAGTCCCGAGCACGAAGGATCCTTCGGCGATCTCACCCCGAGCCGCGCCCGCACCGTGATCGAGGCATGGGCCGACCGCACCGCGGTCCTGTCGGCGCTGCCGGGGATCGAGCAGGTTTTCGTGTTCGAGAATCGCGGGAAGGCGATCGGCGTCACGCTGCCGCATCCGCACGGCCAGATCTACGGCTACCCTTACATCACGCCGCGGACGACCCGGGTGCTCGAGTCCGTGCGCCGGCTCGGGCCCGATCTGTTCCAGCGCATTCTGGACACCGAACGCGCGGGCGACCGGGTCGTGCTGGCGGGGGAGAACTGGACGGCGTTCGTCCCGTTCGCGGCGCGGTGGCCCATCGAAGTGCATCTGCTGCCGCACCGGCATATTCCCGATCTCGCGGCGGCCAACGATGCGGAGCGGGACGAACTGGTAACGCTCTACCTGCGGTTGCTCCGGGGAATCGACACCCTCTACGAGGACCCGACGCCCTATATCGCCGCCTGGCATCAGGCGCCGGTACACACCGGGCGCGACACGGTGCGGCTGCATCTACAGCTGACCTCGATCCGGCGCGGTGTGGACAAGATCAAATATCTGGCCGGGTCCGAGGCGGCGATGGGTGCTTTCGTCGCCGATATCGTCCCGGAGGAGGCGGGGGGGGGCGCGCAGCACGAGCGCCGCCTCCGCGGTGGCTCCTGATCAGCGGATCACGCCCGGACCCGACCACACCGGCCAGCAACTCGCGACACACGGCCACCGACGTGCACGCGTTGCCGGTGGCACACCGGCTGGAATTCAGGTTTCCTGGTA
>NZ_JARWOV010000007.1 GCF_029868855.1 Nocardia carnea
CCGGGGGCCGCGGGGCCCTCCCCCCCGGCCCCCGGGCGTCCCCGGCTCTGCCCCCCGTTGGGTCGGGCTGCCCAGCTTCAACAGATCACAGGATGACGGTTACGGCGACGCCGGGCGGCGCGCCCACCGGCTGATCGATGATCACCGACAGCGTCGAACCCGGAGTCCGGGCGGCACGACCGGCGTATTCGGCCAGATTCTCCCCGAGACGCTGTTTCGCCTCCGGGGTGAAGCCGGGCGGCAGCGCACCCAGAGCCGGGCCCAGATTCAGCGCATCGATCGTCCGCGCCTCCACGTCGGTGAAATTCACCGTGACCGTGTCCGGTGCCTGTTCCGCCGTCACCGCCGAAGCGGTGCCGCTACCGAAGACGAGACAGCCGATCGGGGCGGCTAGAGCGATCATTGGAGTGAGGGATCTCACGAAAGATATCTCCTGATTGGTTGTGCAAAAGGTTGTCGCACTGACGGATTCGCGTCGGCGGCGTCACCGACGGCGCGAATGGGGCGCCCGGGTCCGCTCCTGATGACAGGAAGCAATGGCCGCCCCTTCTCGTCGGCAATTACCTCCGGACACACAGCTGGGCCGGGCGAATACGTTGTCCCGCAGTTGTTTCCGAAGACTCCCCGCCTGCACAGAGCACCGGGAAGAGTCCGGATACGAGACAGATGCGGCGGTGGGCGGCGAATCCGGCACCCACCACCATTCCGTCAGCGTCGGCAGACGCAGAGGCGTAGCAGCAATTCCGCCCCCGCCGCCCCGGTGGCAGTTCGACGGGCAGCACCGGGACGGGCATACCGTGCGCGGGCACACACACCACCGAGCAGCAGTCCGACGATCGACATGGCCGCGTACCAGAAATAGCTCGCCCGAGGACGGACAACCGGGGCACGGAGACAGTGATAGGGGCAGTGCACGATCTGCCCGATCGACTCCGCGGACTCCGAGACTGCGGGAGCCACCCGCTCGCCGGCGGCGATCACCGAGTGGGCGAACGAAAGATTCTCGGGCGAAACGGTTTCCGACTCCAGACCGTCATGGAGACCGAGCGTCAGAACCACAGTGGCGAATACCAGAACGACAACCCGCACCAGATTCGGCGGCCGCCCGATATGCCTCACAGCCGCCGATACTAGGGGGCGATTTCCACACCGGGGCAACCGGGACATTTCCGGCACTGGGAACGAACCGCGCCCACCGTGACAGCAATTCGACAGCGACCGCACTTACGCCCCGCGCCCGCGCACAGACCACCGGAACGGATCGCGCACGGCAGCCCGTGGGCGCCGGCCGACCATAGACATACATGCCGTATGTATGTAACTATGAATGCGGAATCGATCTGGGAGGAAATATGTCGAACAGCAACGAACTCGGTCGCACCGATATCGCCCATCTGTCCACCGCAGCGATCCGATATCGCGATACCGGCAGCGGGCCACCGATCGTTTTCGTCCACGGCCTACTCGTCAACTCCGACCTGTGGCGGCATATCGTCACCCCGGTCGCGGCGGCCGGCTACCGCTGCCTCGTCCCCGACTGGCCGCTCGGATCCCATTCGGTCCCGGTACCGGATGCCGACCTCACCCCCATCGGCGTCGCCGGCCTCATCGCCGATTTCCTGGAAAATCTCGATCTGCACGATGTCACGATCGTCGCCAACGACACCGGTGGCGCCATCACCCAGGTCCTGCTGACCCACCGCCCGGAACGGATCGGCCGCGTCGTCCTTGCCGCGGTGGATTCCTACGAGAGCTTCCTGCCGCAGCCGTTCACCCTGCTTCCGCAGCTGGCTCGGATTCCGGGATCGGTCCGGCTCATAACCGAGCTGCTGCGCTTCCGTTTCCTGCAGCGCTCACCGCTCGCTCTGGGCTGGCTGAGCAAGCGCCCGATCTCGCCCGCGACCGTCGATTCCTATCTACGACCCAGCCGCGAATCGGCCGCCATCCGCGCCGATCTGCGCCGCTTCCTACGGCATGCGCGGCGCCGCTACACCCTCGATGCCGCCAACCGATTCGATTCCGTCACGGTGCCGGTACTCATCGTCTGGGCCCGCGAGGACCGGTTGTTCCCGGTCTCCTACGCCGAACGCCTCGTCCACGACCTACCCGAAGCCACCCTCGACCTGGTCGACGATTCCTACACACTGATCCCGGAGGACCAGCCCGAGTTGCTCGCCCGGCGAATTCTGGAGTTCACTCGGCTGCATGCCACGCCGTAGCCAGGAGGACCGCTCCCGCACGACCCGCACCGCGCTCGAACAAGCAGGCCGCCGCCTGTTCACCGAGCGCGGTTTCGCGGGCACCTCGGCGGAGCAGCTGGTGGCCGAGGCCGGGGTCACCCGCGGCGCACTACACCACCACTACGGCGATAAACGCGGCCTGTTCCTGGCGGTACTGGAACAGCTGGAAACCGAGATCACCACCGAAATCGAGAGCGTGCTGCGCGCCGCCCCCGCCGAGGACATCCGCACCGCGATGGCCGCCGGCCTGAACACCTTCCTGGAGATCTGCCAGCGCCCGGAGACGATCCGCATCGCCCTGTTCGACGCCCCCGCAGTCCTCGGCTGGCAAGCCTGGCGCGAACTCGAAGCCCGGCACGGCCTGGGCCTCATCACCGCCGAACTGGAACGCGCCCGCGATTCCGGCCTGATCACCGCCACCGCCGTCCCCACCCTGGCGCAGCTCATCCTGAGCGCCGTCTCCGAGGCCGGCCTGATCGTCGCCCACGCAGCCGACAAGGACACCGCCCGCCGCCAGACCCAGGAATCCCTGCTACTTCTCGTCAGCGGTTTGCTCCGCACCTGACCGAACCGCCCCCGAGTGTGCGGACCATCTCAGGACTTCCTCACTCCTCCGTCCGGATGTTCGACGGATCGCGGATCGGTATTCTCCGAACCGGTTCCGGCAGGCGTCGGGTGCCTGATGAACTCCGGAAAAGGAGTGGTCCCGGTCCCTCCGAGAGGGAATGGCGGTGTTGAACCCGAAAGGCTCACAAAGCCGTCCACACTCTGCCGCACCGAGAGCCCGAACCCGTCCGGCGTGCGGGTATAGGCCGACCGCGGCGGAATGTCACGATCCGATCCGGTCGGCCAGCCGGCATCGGACCAGCAGCGCACGATGCGATCGAAGCATCCGCCACCGGCATCCACCGTGATCCCGATGATCCAGTACGCGATATCGAAGAACTCGGCAACGACCTGCGGCTCGTTGTCGCCGGCGGGAAGCGTGACGCCCCGATGCAGCCGGGCCTGCGGGATCGCCGGATGCACCAGCGACAACGCCGATTCGGCCGGAAGTATTTGCAGCGTTCGCAGCAGATAGCGCAACAGCTGCTCCCGGGCCGTGGCCTGGTCTTGTCCGGGATCCATTCCACCGTCCATCGTGTATCTCCTGTCGAAACAGTTACCGTTCACGCGGGCCGGGCGACCAGATCGCCGTGTCCGGTGATGACCAGCCCGATATTTCCCGACGCCGGATTCGCGGAGTGCAGATAGGACTCCGCTGCATGGTCCAACGGGTTCCAGAATCCCGAAAACCGAGAAGAGGAATCGAAAGCCGTTGCACCGAAGGCACGGTCGGTGGGTAACGGGCCGTGGGTGCCCGGCATCAATTGCACATAATCGCTGGTGGCAATGGTGGCGAACACATGTTCGCCGGTACGTTCCGGAGAAACGCCGGCCAATCTCAGCTGACTGACATGATTCGCTCCTGTTCCCCAGCTGCCCATGAAAACGAGATCGTCTGTGTCCAGCGTCGATCCGTGGCCGGCGGAGTGACCGGCGAGGACGCTGCCATAGGAATGGCCGATCGTCGCCGTATGCGCCGGCGCGCCCTCATGTGTGGCCCGCAACCCTTCGTGGTACTCCCGCACTCGCGCAGCACCGTCCTGGGCGAACTGGGGAAACATGGACTGCACCATGGATTCGGGCTGATCGTAGGCACCCCAGAAACTCACCGACGTTCTGGAATTGGGGGCGGCGCGCAACGCTACTTGCCGGAGTTGTTCCACGGTCGACCTCGCGTAGTCGAGTGCGCGTCCGGGCTGGTGTGCGGGTTGCAACAGTACTGCCGTGTTGTCGGCGAAATCCGGATTGTCCAGCGAAAATGCCAGACCTCCGTCATTGTCGAGGTGGGTGAGATAGAACCGCGATGGTCCTGCACCGGACTCATCCAGCATCCTCGCGATCCCGGTGTAGTTCTCCGCGCGCGTGCCATCGTTCGATTGCCGGGCTTGCGCGAGGAGAGCATCCAGGGTGCGACGGTTGTAGAAATCCCGGTCGGCCTGTGGAATCCCGTTCCGGTTGCCGAGAAAGGGGTCCAACCGGAAAAGCTCCTCCCTGTCGGAGAAAGAAAGGTTCTCCCACATATTGCGAAGCGGCCTCGGATCTCCGGGTAATCCGATATCCGGACGGTTCGGCGCCGAGGCGGTGACAGGCGGTCCTTGCCGCATGAGTTGCCGCAGCACGCGCTCATTGTCCGCATCGGCGATGATGAATTCTTGGTTACCGCGCACCACGGCGTCGCGTGCCCGCCGGTACAGCGCTTCGGAGATGCCATCGCCCATATCGAGGATTATCTGCTCCAGGCGCCGAGCCAGCGTTCTGGCCTGCAGAATCCCGGGGCTCAGGTTCTGCAGCAAGGTATCGATGTCGTGCCGATCCGGCCCGGAACCGCCCACGCCATCACCTCGCTGATCGCACGGTCGACGTCGGCCCGCGACCAGACTCCCCTGCTCCGCAAACACTCAGAGTAAGAAGAGCCATCGAACAAGTGTGCCAGCTGACACCACTGCCCGGCTACATCGCCGGTGCCACGTGAGCGAGCCTTCTGTCATCGGCCCAGACGCGCCTGCTGGATCGCCAGGCCGAGATCATGGGGGGCTTCGGATCCGCGCCCGTCGATGCGCCATTGTCGGCACCTCCCGCCGCTTCCCTCGGGCGATCGCTATTCGGCGATCACACCCTTTGATCATGGTTTCACGATCAAGAGGTCTGATCGTGTTTCAACGATCAGAAAGCCTGGAAGCACGAAAAGGACCCGAGCCGCAGCTCGGGTCCTTTTCTACGGTGCGGATCCCGGTCGAGCGCTACCCGACCGGGATCAGCTCACCAGGAGCTCTTGTGCACGCCCGGCAGCTCGCCGCGGTGCGCCATCTCGCGCAGGCACACACGGCACAGACCGAACTTGCGGTACACCGCGTGCGGCCGGCCGCAACGCTGGCAGCGGGTGTAGGCGCGAACAGCGAACTTCGGCTTGCGGTTGGCCTTGTTGACCAGTGCTTTCTTGGCCATGTCTCAGTTCTCCTTGAACGGGAAGCCGAGGTGCTTCAGCAGGGCACGGCCTTCTTCGTTGTTGGTCGCGGTGGTGACAACGGTGATGTCCATACCGCGCGGACGATCGATCTTGTCCACATCGATCTCGTGGAACATCGACTGCTCGCTCAGGCCGAACGTGTAGTTGCCGTTGCCGTCGAACTGCTTGGGCGACAGGCCGCGGAAGTCGCGGATACGGGGCAGGGCGATCGAGACCAAGCGGTCCAGGAACTCCCACATCCGGTCGCCGCGCAGGGTGACCTTGGCACCGATCGGCATACCCTCACGCAGTTTGAACTGCGCGATGGACTTGGTGGCCTTGCGGATCTGCGGCTTCTGACCGGTGATCAGGGCCAGGTCCTCGATCGCGCCGTTGATCAGTTTGGCGTCGCGGGCGGCGTCACCGACACCCATGTTGACGACGACCTTGACCACGCCCGGGATCTGCATGACGTTGGCGTACTCGAACTCGCTGTTCAGCGCGTCCTTGATTTCCTCGCGGTAGCGCACCTTCAGCCGCGGCTGGATCTTCTCAGTGGTGGTCATATCAGATGTCCTTCCCGTTCTTACGGGAGATCCGAACCCGCTTGCCGGTTTCTTCGTCGGTGCGGTAGCCGATCCGGGTCGGGTTACCGTCGGAGTCGACGACCATCACGTTGGACACGTGGATGGGCGCCTCCTGGGTAACGATGCCGCCCGACGACGCACCGCGCAGGTTCGCGGAGTTCGCGACATGTTTCTTGATCCGGTTCACGCCCTCGACCAGGATCCGGTTCTCCCGCGGGAAGGCCTGGATGACCTTACCCTTGGCGCCCTTGTCCTTGCCCGAGACGACGAGCACGGTATCGCCCTTGTGCACCTTCATGTCAGAGCACCTCCGGGGCCAGCGAAACGATCTTCATGAACTTCTTGTCGCGCAGCTCGCGGCCGACCGGGCCGAAGATGCGGGTGCCGCGCGGGTCGTTGTCCGCCTTGATGAGCACGGCGGCGTTCTCGTCGAAACGGATGTAGGAACCATCCGGACGGCGCCGTTCCTTGGTGGTGCGCACCACGACGGCCTTCACCACGTCACCCCGTTTGACGTTGCCGCCGGGGATGGCGTCTTTCACAGTGGCGACGATGACATCGCCGATACCGGCATAGCGGCGCGACGAACCACCGAGAACGCGGATGCAGAGAATCTCCTTGGCACCCGTGTTGTCGGCGACGCGCAGCCGCGACTCCTGCTGAATCACTTCAGCCTCCTCGACCTGGACGTAAAGCACGCCGGATTGCCGACCCGACGGGCATGGTCTGTTACCACCCGAACGCGCGCCTACCAGCGGTTTCCTCTGATCTACTCGATCAACCACCGGGGGTTCGCGGCCGAATCGCGGGCACAGGGCCCGCAGGCAACCGGTCAAGGATAGCGAATCCGCAGCTCGGACAGAAATCGGGGTGGTGCGCAACGTCCGGCGCGACGGCACCGAACCCCACCGGTAGCCTCATGGGGCCGGTTCGCCTAGCGAGGTGCGGGTCCCGCATCGGGGAGAGGGTTCTGTTGAAATCTTCGGATCGTCGGGCGGTGCTCGACCGCCGCTCGTTCCTGGTGGCCCTCGGGCTGGTGCCCGCGGCCGCGTGGCTGGTCTCCTGTTCCGAGGACGAGCCGGCGCGGCTGGTCAGCGTGGACATGGATGGCTCCGACCCGGCGGTACGGCCGCAGGACGATCTGTACCGGCACGTCAACGGGAAATGGCTACGGGAGTATCAGCTCCCACCGGACAAGACCTCCTACGGCGCGTTCAGTGAGGCAGCGGAGCGCACCCAGGCGCAACTGCGGGAGATCATCGAGGGCATCAGCGATCCCGAACCGGGAAGCGAAGCCCAGCAGATCCGTGATCTGTACGACGCCCGGATGAACCTCGACGAAATCGAACAGCTCGGCTTGACGCCGCTGGATTCGATGTTCGCCGAAATCGATGACGCGAAGGACAAACCCGCCCTCGCCGAGGTGATGGGGCGGCTGCCGATCGGCGGGCTGATCGGTATCGGGGTGAGTATCGACCGGAAGAATTCCTCGGCCTATATCGCCTCGATCGGCCAGTCCGGAATCGGCTTGGACGAGCAGTACTATCGCGACCCGCAATTCGCCGAGGAACTCGCCGGTTACCGGACCTATCTGGAACGCCTCGCCAAGGGCGCGGGCCTACCCGATCCCGCGGCGATCGCCGCCCGGCAGGTCGAGCTGGAGACCCGGATCGCCGCCGCTCACTGGGGCAATGTGCGCAACCGCGATACCGAGGCGACCTACAACCTGATGACGTGGGCCGAAGCCACCGGGCTGGCGCCGGAGTACGACTGGGAGCCGTGGCTGACGGGGATCACCGACCGCCCCCGCGACCTGTTCGCGAAGCTGGTGGTGAACCAGCCGTCCTTCGTCACCGAGGCCGGCAAGATCTGGGCCGCTACCGATATCGCGGTCTGGCGCGAATATCTCAAACTGTCGGTTCTGCAGACCTACGCGCGGTTCCTGCCCAAGGAACTGTCGGATGCGAATTTCGATTTCAACGGCCGGATCATGTCCGGTTTGCAGCAGCGGCCCGAGCTGTGGAAATCCGCGGTCGGCACAGTGGACGGCAACCTCGGCGAACAACTGGGCAAGCTGTATGTGGAGCAGTATTTCCCGCCGGAAGCAAAAGAGCGGGTGCAGATCATGGTCGATGATCTGATGGCCGCTTATCGGGAGAACTTCACGAATTCGACCTGGATGTCGCCGGAGACGCGGCAGGCATCGATCGAGAAACTGGAGAAGATCGGCCTCAAACTCGGCTATCCCGACAAGTGGGTGGACTATTCGAAGCTGACCGTCACCCGCGGGAAGTTGATCGAATCCCTGCGTGCAATCAACGATTTCGAGGTGAAGCGCTCGTTCGATCGGCTCGGGGAGCCGGTGGACAAATCCGAATGGAGTGCCTCACCGCAGACGGTGAACGCCTATTACTCCCCCACCGCGAACGAAATCGTCTTCCCCGCCGCGTTCCTGCAGCCACCGTTCTTCGACAAGGACGCCGTGCCCGCGGTGAACTACGGCGGGGTGGGTGCGGTGATCGGACACGAGATCGGGCACGGTTTCGACGATCAGGGTTCGAAATTCGACGGTGACGGTAATCAGCGGGATTGGTGGACCCCGGCCGATCGCACCGCCTTCGACGCCAAGTCGAAACAACTCGTCGACCAGTACAACGCGCTCGTACCGGAGGGCCTCACACCGGACCAGCACGTCAACGGCGAATTGACCGTCGGTGAGAACCTCGCCGATCTGCGTGGTCTGCAGATCGCGTTGACCGCCTTCCGGCTGGCCGAGGAGCGGGCCGGGGTATCGCCTCCCGATTACCACACCATGTTCCTGTCCTATGCCCGGATCTGGCGTTCGAAGACGACACCGGAGTACACCGAGCGTCTGCTCCAAGGGGATACGCACGCCCCCGACGAGTTCCGCGTGAATCAGGTGGTCCGCAATATCGCCGAGTTCTACCGGACGTTCGGCGTGGCCGACACCGATGCGCTGTTCCTGCCGGAGGACCAGCGGGTCGAGTTGTGAGCTGTGGGGGGGGCGCCCGCCCGCCCCCCCCCCCCCCGCAGGGGGGGGGGATCTCGCCCTGGCCCGGCCGCTAAAGCGGGCGGGGGAGGACCCCCGCGGCCGGCGCGTCCGCACAGCAGCCAGGCCGCGTTGAGGGCGCCCGCCGAGGTGCCGTAGACGGCATCGAATATCCGCGCGAGTCCTAGATCCTCCAGCGCGTGCACCATCCCGCTGGAGTACACCCCGCGGCTGCCGCCGCCGGGGC
>NZ_JARWOV010000008.1 GCF_029868855.1 Nocardia carnea
GACCGGTGCCGGTCGGGCACGATGGATGATGCGCTGGAAGCCTGCGGTCAACGCGTTCGCGATCACCTTCGCCGACCGCTGGCCCGACGCCCGAACCTACTGAGAGAAACCGCCGGAAACACCTTTAGCGAGATAGTCCCGTCCGCATCGGGATAGCCTGCTGATGCATGAGCAAGACCACACCGGTGATCTTCGATGACGGTACTGTCGAGTACTTCTTCTGGGCCTACGACGTAGCCCTCGCGGTGTTGTTCGCACACGCAATCAGAATTGCCGATCGCGTACCCGCTTCCGCGCGCTGCGCCGGGCACGACGAGCTGGTGGCCGATATGAAGGTACAGATCGAAATCGGAGCCTCCAGTGCTGTGATACTGGACAGCTATGAACGGGAGTTGTTGCGCACGTTTCGATCCTGGCTCGCCGAAGCTTGTGACCAGCTCACGGACCGTGGGGGTGTGTGGGCAACCGAGTACCGCGAACTCGGCTTTCCCGACCGGCGGCACTTTCGCGGCGCGGAGCATATCGAACCGGGGCCGATGATAGATATCGCCATCGCCATCGGCCAACTGCTCGATGGCAACCTGCCGCCCGCACCGGACGGCTCGCATTGGTTCATCGGAACGGGCCGGATTACGACCTGTTGAAGTACAGTTCGACACTCATTCTGAACTGATCTCTAAGCCGGAACCTCAGAGCGATCGCTTGGTCGATGTGGACGGACTGCGATTCGACGCCGGGAAACGCGGGGAATTCGCGTGGCACGAAAGCACTCGCACAGTCGTCCGGCGGTGTGACGCTCCGGCCTGCCGGTGTCCGGTGGGGTGCGGGTGGTGGAACTTGTACAGTGCCACGGTGAAGTCGGGCGGTCCGGCGGTTCCGGAATGTGGAGGTGTGCAGTGGTGCGCAAGGTTGTCGTCACCGTGATCGACGACATCGACGGTGGGGCCGCGGACGAGACGGTCTCGTTCGGCTGCGATGGAGTGATGTACGAGATCGATCTCTCGGAGTCGAACGCGGCTCGGCTGCGTGCCGGTCTGGCCGAGTGGATCTCTCATGCGCGGCGGATCGGCGGAAAAGGCCGGGCCAAAACGCCTACGGCGAATCGGCGTCCGGACGCGAAGGCCGTGCGGGAGTGGGCTCGGCGGAACGGACACAAGGTGCCGGAGCGGGGCAGGGTACCGGCGGTTGTCGTGAGCGCTTACCAGCAGACCGTCGGGTGAGCGCGGAGCCGCGCACCCCACACGCGGCTCGTAGACCGGTCCGCAGCCGGCGGCGATAGGATTATCAAGCTCTACCCGCCGCGTGTTCAGCTGTGCTGTTCAGTCGCATCCACATGGTGTGGGCGGCATTAGTGTCTGACTCCGTGTGCACGTTGTCATTGTCCGGCGGCGGCCGGACTCCCGATGCTGCTGCTGTCGCAGCACATTCCTTCCGGCACGGTGCAGGTGAACCGTGTTGTTGACGACCGGAATTGATCCGGCCGTGAGAGTAGTGGATCGCGTATTCCGGTTCGGCCGGGTTCGTGGTTGCCGGCACGCGGCTGTCCCGAGGGCATTGTGACACTTGATTACCGGGAGTGGGAGTGGCTGCAATACCTGGTGGGTGTCGACCGGCCCGCGGGATCGGTGGAATTGCTGCGCGAGTTGTCGACGGAGCTCGGGGAGCTGGCCGGCCAGCTGGGGGAGATCGGTGCAGACGTCGATGCGTTGATGGGCCGGGTGCAGGAGGTGTATCCGCAGGGGCGCGGCGGTGAGGCGATGGTGCGGGTGCTGCGCGAGCTGGGTCTGGGCGACGAGGGTGCGTTGGCGCAGTTGCGCTCGGAGTTGGAGGCCGCGGAGAAGGCGGTGTTCGAGCTCGCGGGTGCGATGCGTTCGGCCCAGTTGAATTTCGATATCGCACTCATGTGGTTGCTCTGGGAGCTGGTGTGGGCGGCGGGACTCGGTCCGGGTGCCTGGCCTGCTCAGCAGGCGGCGGTGGGAGCGGCGCGGCTTGCCTGCTTGCGGGTCGGGATGTGGCTGATGCGGCGGATCGACGGGTTGGTGCGCCTGTTCGTGGTTTCGCCGGTGGCGCAGCGGGTGCTCGGGCGGTTGCTGTATGAGGCTCTGCAGGAGGGGTTGGTGGAGCTGGTGCAGGGGACAGCGGAGGCGGGGCTCGTGGAGTGGAAGCTAACGGAAGAGGGGCTGCAGCAGGACTGGAACCTGGATCGGTTGGTGGAGAATGCCGGCTGGTCGCTCGCCGGGGGCGCGGTCTACGGCCTTATCGGGAACAGGGTTTATGAGCTTGGTCGGCGTTTCTCGTGGGGAAATGCAGGTGGCCTGCCGGGTGCGACCAAAGGTCTTCTGGTGGGTTCCACCGCAGGGGCCGCCGCCGAGTTGGTGTTGATGGCGTTGAGGGGGGAATGGGATATCTACGCGTTGACCGGAGGGGCCGGCGAAGGGCTCGCGTCGGCGGTCTACGGGTCTAAAATAGTCGGGCCGGGAGGGGACGTTACTGGTCATCGACCGGGCGAAACGCTGACAGACCATGATGGTCCGATGCCGTTGGATGCGCGGTGGCCTGGGTTGCGAGGCGCGGCGAATATGGAGGCGGGACCGGATGGTCCGGGTAGAACGCCGAGAGACCGGATTTCGACCGGGAGTGACCATTCGAATCCAGACGTAAAATCCGGGCACAATAGCGAGGTGGGGAGTCCCGGCCAGGGATCGAGGCAATTTACCGATTCGCCGGTCGGTGCTTACTCGTCGGCTGAGGGCAGGCCAGGCGATGACGATATGGCGCCGACGGATTCCCTCCATCGGGAAAACGAACTTCCCGATAATATGCAGACCGGTGGCCTGCCTGTCGGTGGTGCTGCGGCAATGTCGACACCCCTCGCTACATCGACCGGTGGCCTGCCCGTTGGTGGTGTGGTTGCCCCACCACCCGGGCCACCCGCCGAGGTCGGGGCAGTACCGGCAGGAGGCGGTGATCACATCGATCCCCCGGAATCCGCCGAGGGGTCCGATGATGGTGTCGTTGATCCTGAGTCGGCCCCGTTGGACGGACGTTCCGACACCGCCGACAGCGACGGTCCGGGGGATCGGTCGCCCGCGGTAACCGCTCCGGTAGATCCACTACCGGTGCAACATCCCTCGCACAGCGCCCTCTTAGCGGCGCAGGAAATCGTAGATAACCCGGGTGATACGGAGCGAATTCTCGCCGACTTGGAAGAGGCGCTTCGCGCACGCACCATCGACTCCGATGTGTACAGGCGTGAACAGAAGATCCTGGCATGGTTGAACCAGACTGTGGACGCCGCACTGTCTGTCGCGGCTATTGCCGCGGGTTCGGTAGAAATGGCAGCGTACCTCCGAGCCAATGACGGCTCGCTCGTTCCGAGTGTGGATATGCTCGAGGAGTCCGGGCTGAAGCCGCCACCCGAGAACAGCCCGGCCACCGCGCTCGAAACCTATGCGCTGTACTGGATCGACCGCATGGCGAAGGATTTCTGGCATGCCGCATATGGTGAACCGGATCACTCGTATCACGGAGCGGTGCGTGGCTTCGACAAGGTCTTTCAACGGTATGGAGAATCGAGTCGGAATGCGTCGGGATCCCACGGTGAGGAAATTGTCGAATGGTCCTTGGCGAAAGGGTTGCAGCTCTGGGCGATCGTAGGCCCTCGGGCGTGGGACGATGTGATCGGCTTCAAGGCGTTTCATAGCGGCCTGATAGGAAATACAACGAACATTATTATTCCGATATTTATCGCACACGGGATTTCGACTGTGAGGGCCGAGGGGGGGCTCCCAACTGTTGGTCAATTCATGAATAGGATCGAAGAGTCCATCGATCGGGCGTGGAACCAGTCAACCTATCCGAGAAATGCCTCCCATTTGCGTATGTTCAGCGGAGATATCCTTCGTGTTCTGAAGAACTGGGAGCATGGACCACGAGTTGACGACCCGTTCGCGCGTCGCGTTCCCCTCCTCGAAGCTCTCGACCCCGAGACCCGTAGTAGTCGGCAACCCGCCGTCAACAAGAGCACATGGGCCGGGAATAAGGCGTTGCGAATCCCCAACTTTGACCAGGCGGGAGCTGTGGACGAAGTTCTCGATGGTCGTCAGCGGTTGTCGAGTCGAGGCGAAATCGATGCCATTACCTTTCTTGCCGGGTTCATCGAACGTTTGGCCGCGGAAACCCTGTACACCTCCTGGCCGGTCACCGCCGACGGAACCCCACTCGGGCTCACGGTCGTTGAGCCGATGAGCCCGCGCGAATTGGAAGCAGCGTTGGCCCACCGGGGTATCACTGTTTCTGGATTCACCGAATCCTGCGACGCCCGGCTGCTCACCGACTACGCCGACGCCGTTTTCGACCTACGGGCGGAAGGTGTCACCATTGGCCACATCGCTGTCGGTGCACTCGATAGGCGTCACCGTAGGTTAGTCGATATCGTTTCCGGGGAAAGTCCCGGGCACCTTCAGTCTCTGAAGCTGGACCCGCGGGCTGTCCACGAGAATGTTCGAGTCGAGATGCTGTGGTTGGCGAACTGGAGCGAGCAACCCCACGACCTCTCGCCTACCGACCTGATCCGGTACCACGCCGGCCTAGAAGTGTTCTCGCAGATGGACGAAGCCTCGCAGGCCGAAGTCGAGCAGCTCTTGCAAGAGTGTTACGAAGCACAGGTCCGTACGGCTTCCGGGGAATCCGATCCCGCGCCCGACTTCCTCACATGGGTGTCGACACAGTTCGGACGAGGTTCTGTGGCCGAGGGAGAGATCGACCCGCAATTCGTCACTGCCCGTTCCTTCGTCACTCACCGGCGGTTCGACGCCACCGACGTCGAGCGTCGGATATACCGGTGGCTCCGGTCGAAACTTCCGCAAGCACCCACCGAGGCGAAGCCGATTCTCTGGCAGGAACATCCCGCCCTCGCAGCCGACAGCACTCGACCGGGTCCCCTGCAATTCTGGAATGGTCCTGGACTGTTTGCAGGTGAAGTCCACGAGGATGTTGGGTTGCGGCCCAACCGTTTCAGGTCGTCAGGTGTACTGCATAGTTCCCCACCGGGTGGTGTGCCTGCTTTCCCTGGTGGCGGCGGGCCCAGCGATTTTGGTGTGATGAATGATCGGACCGCGGTGCCGGAGGGGCTGCGACTCGATCGGCGTTCTGTCGCTCAGGTACTGACCTGGATCAAAGGCTGGACCGGCGGTAGTGCCACGGTTCGGATTCCGGAGCTCTCGAGTGCCCGGGAATGGGTCACGCTGTCCGAGCTCGAGGAACTTCTCGGCGGAGTACGCTTTCGATCCTTTGCTGATGTGGACAGCGGTATTTCCGCCGAAGACTGGACGATCGGTTGGTTGGGGGAGCAGAAACCCAATTCATCGCTGCTGGTGGTGTACCTCGATCCGGGCAAACGCCCACCCATCCTCTTGCTCACCAACGACGGACGTACTGTCACACGTCGCGATCCGACCAGCGGCAGTGGTGCCGAAGGCCAGGGCTGGTGGGACTTCGCGCCTTCCACGCCGGATTCCGACGTGGTGGTGGTCGCCTTCGCCCCAGACGGCAGCGAGCTTATCCTTCCAGGAACATATCCGCGGATAGATCACGCTCCTGTCCAGCTCGACACCGAGCACGCCGTAGTTCCCCGAACCCACCCCCGCGACGGGGATAAGGGCTCTGTCTCGGACCCGAGCGGCCCTACTGGCCCAGAAAACCGACCTGCAGCTTCAGGACCCATCACTCTCGCGGCAACTCCGGCCGATGAGGAGGCTGAGCAGCGGCCGCCGCAACCAGCTTCCCCACAGGTACCCGATAATCGTGGGAACACGGTCCCGGCGGACCTGCGGGAACTCGTCGATGCCGCAGATGACCGGTCACGGGCACACCTGGTGCTTGGCTTCGAGCGTGATTTTGGGCCCTATCGGTTCGTGGAGGTCGAGGCCACTGAACTTTCAGCCACCGAATTGTGGTTTGCGTATGTGCCAGTCGATGATGCCCGCGGGGTCAATGGGGTTCGGGTAGCGGGCGATATTGTCGACGCAGAGGGAACTTCTTTCGGGCGGGCGAGCTTCGCTGTTGTGGCGGACAGCAAGGGGCGCTTGGCGGTCCACCTGGAACATCTTGCTGTTACCGGTGATCCAGTGGCGGAACGCGACTTCATGCACGAATTCGTGACCGAGCTGCACCAGGTTGCGCGGAGGTCCGGTGCTATGTGGGTTTCGGCGCTCCCGTACCGGGACGAGGCACAGGTGCTGGAGGACTTGGGTTACGGGTGGGCTGGGGAAGCGAATCGGAAGGACAATGTGCCCGAGGCGGTTCGGAACGCCGCCGATGCGGTGTTGAGAGAAGCGGCCGAGGCAGGCCGGCCAATCTCTGATGAGGACCGGCGGCAGCTCGATGAAATGCTGGCCCGCTTCGAAGGGCGGGACCAGCAGTACCCCACGCTGCGCGAGCTGAGGACCATCATCGGGGATTGTGAATTGGGCTCGAAGCTGATGCGCGAGATCCAACTGCCGGAGCTCCGCAAAATGCTGGGCGACCCTGAAATACCCGGCATCGAGGCGGATCCAGTGCCGGACGCGGCAGTGCAGGCACCCGGCAAGGTCGTCGATGAGCCGGCCGTCGAATATCTGTGTGACCTTGTTTCTATACCGTCGGTATCGGACGATGCGGCCGTATGTAAGGCCATGATCGAGCGGGCGAATGAGATGCTCGAAGGCCGAGGACTGCACATCACCCACTACCCCGGCAAAAATCCATCGCTGGTGGCGACATCCCGGCCGGGAAAGAAGCCGAAGGTGATGTTGGCTGCACACCTGGACGTCGTATCCGCCCCGCCCGAGGAGTTCGAGGCACGTATTGTCGACGGCCGGGTCATCGGGCGTGGCGCCTACGATATGAAATTCGCCTTCGCTTGCTTTCTGGAATTCCTGGATCGCCACCGCGACGACCTCGATTCGCTGGATTTCGGCATCATGCTCACCACCGATGAGGAGGTGGGCGGCGAGCAAGGGATGGCGCGGCTGTTGGAGGACGGGTGGCGCCCGGACGTGTTCGTTCTGCCCGACAGCTCAAAGCCTTGGGTACTGGAATCGATGGCGAAGGGGCGGCGCCTGGTAGAACTCAGTGTCGAAGGTCCTGGAGGGCACGCCTCCCGGATATCGGAGAACGAGGATCCTCGCGTGAGGCTCGCGCGAATCGAAGAGTACCTGCGGACCAAGTATCCTTCCCTCGACCCCAACGGTCTGACTGTGGCGGGCACCATGCTCAGCGCGCCGGCCTCGTTGAATCAGACCCCGCAGAAGATTGTCAGCACCTATGATGTCCGGGCCTTCGACAATGAAGAGCTCGACGAGTTCATGAAAGATCTCCGGAGGCTGGCGCGCGAACTCAGAGCGGATGTTCGGATCCTCGAAAGCCGCCCGGCCGTAGTGTTGGACCAGGACAATCCGCTGGTCCGCGAATTCGCACGGGCTTACGAAGATGTGCGGGAACAGCCGCTGAAGACCGATGTGTCGTACGGCTCCACCGACGCGGTGTGGGCGGCCAAGTTCGGAATTCCAAGCATTATCTTCGCGCCGGAAGGCGGAGGGTCTCATTCAAAGGGCGAGTGGGTAACCGTGAATCTCTCGCCTTTCACGGACGTGGTGGAGGCCTTCGTCACCCGGGTCGCCCGAGCGGAATCCTCCGAGATGGCCCCCTTTACCCGACGCCGGACCGACCGGCCGGATCCACTCGCCACCGGCAGTGGCTCGTCGGTCGGAGGATCCACCAGCACACCGCGACTCTCCACAGAGGTTGCGGACAGCAACCCGCCCGACAAAGGCCTCCGTCCGACGGGCGACACCAGGGCGCGTGCCGACGACAACGACGGGAATCCCGACACCCCTGAAACTCGTGATTCCGAGCAGGGAGCGACAGCAAGAGATGATCAACCGAGTCCTAGTCCTCTCGAAGGCGGTAGTGACAGCGTGGCTTCGCCTGCCCCGCTCCCGCCGGAACCTCGGCCGGCGGGCGTGGAGTTGTTCGGAATTAACCAGAATGGCTGGAAAGGGCTATCGCGACTGGCCGAGGCCGGAATTCGCGTAGTGGAAGTAAACGTATGTCTGTCCGCTGACATACCGGCTGTTCCCCTCGTGTTCGATGCACCGTTGGGGTTGGAAGAGGCCGGTGCCGAGCAATGGCACTCGCAGTCGTGGGCCGAATCCTATTTATCGGGATCGGCGTGGCGATTGTCGAGAATCGCAGAGACCGCGAGGGACCTCGGGGTGGAATTGCAGGTGAGGTTGATACCCTCACCGAAGAGGAATCCGTCCGACCTGTCGGCGCATCAGCGCGATCTGGTGATGGCGACCGTATCCGACCTGGTGAATGCGGGCCTGACGTTCCGGCTGGCGTCCGGCAGCATGCCCGTTTTGGTCGAAGCCAGGCGCATTACTTCTGACGTGTGCAGTCGGCTCGGTGGACCTGAGATCGAGCTGATAGCGGAAGCTACCGGCGCCACTATCGGTGATCTTCACCACGGTGAGCTGCGGGCGCTGGGGATTGACAAGATGTCGGTCACTCCAGAGGTAGTTTGGCGCCATCAACACGAGCTGCCCGCATTCACGTCACTACTTCTTCGGGTGCAACCCGATGATCCAGATCTGGTGTACGAGCTCGGTTGGTTGCGGTCGATGCCCGTGGCTGCGGTGTGTACCTCGAATCCGGCAGAAGCCGCCGACCGGATAGGTGCCGAGATCGATCGTCGTCCGCGCTTCATCGTCGGTCATAGCAATCCCCAAACCATCGAAATGCTGCGGACCTGGTTAAGCGAGCACCTGCCATGGCTCTCGAATGAGCAAGTCGATCGAGTGCTGCCGAAGATGAAGGAAATACTGTGGTTGACCGCCGACGCCCGCTCAGCCCCCGCGATGGTGATCATCGACGAGTTAGAGAGAAGCGCTCGACTCCAGGTCTATCATCACGCCTACTCTGCCACACGGTACGACGAGCGGCTTGGCTCCGGGCACCCGGCCCGTTGGTCGGTCGAACACTTCCCGGATCAGCCATGGCCATATGTGAGCTGGTTCGATGTCATGACGGTGCCCTCACCCCCGGTACATGCAGCCGCTTCTTCTCCGATAACGGAGACCCCGCCACGGTCAGAGCTCACTGTGGGCGGCGAAGTTCCCGAGCGTGTTCAGGGATGCCTTCGGTCGGCTGTGGATGCCATCTGGGCCCTGGGCGGTGAGGTGACGCTTCCCGGCGAGGGTGCCGACACGTGGAGAGAACTCGTCGACAGCCTGCGGAGTAACCCGGCCCCGGTCGTTCAGCATATCGTCTCCGCTGAAGGGGATTCGATCGCCCGTGTCTTCGATACCGTCGAACATCCCGACAGCGATGTGTTCGCGGCTGTTCTTATTTCCGATTACGGCACTCACGTCCATCCGTACACTGTCACGGCCGTCGATGGCACTGCCGTCGTTTTCGACACCCTGATATCCCGACCTGCCGACGCCGGGCCCCGCAACGACCCCGGTAAGGAACACCAACACCACGATGTGCCCCGGGTCCGAACCCGGGAGAAGTGGGAGCAGGATCCTCAGGTCAGGGACGCGCTCGACCGCACCCGGGACTTCTACGTCGTTGAGTTCACCTGCGGTCCCGACGGCCGGATCGGGGCCGTCGAACACCATGGCGGCGACATAGGGCAGGAACTCGAAGAACGTAAGGTACTGGGACCGCCCATCGATGATGGCGCCGGCGGCCCTGCCGACACGAATCGTGCCGATGACCCGGACTGGTGGTTGGAGGAATCCGCCAGTCCCGAAGTCCAGGAATGGGTGCGTACCCAGAACGAAGAGACCTTGAGGAGGTTCGCAACCGGAGCGGGCTTCGAGGACATGGTGGCCCGGATCCAGCGGGATCTGGAGTCGACCCCGGGATTGTTCGGGCCACCATATCGCGACGGCGAGTGGATGTATCGGTGCCATGATGGTGTATGGCAGCGGGTCGGGGTGGCTGAGTATCGGGAGGCTGCTGCGCCGCGGTGGGAGGAGCTGCTGGATATCAACGCGCTCGTCTGGGATCCCGTGGCAGGCGTGAAGTCCGGTGTCGAGCCGTCGGACCGATCCGGTGCGGGCGCGGTGCGCGGTGGTTTTCGCGGGTCGCTGGCCGGGCCGGGCTCGCGCCGCATCCTGTTGATTTTGTCGCGAGGTGGCGACAGGCACGTCATCGTCGAGTTCGATGCGGAGAAAAAGGAAATAGTCCCGGCCGCCGAGGGTGGATTCTTTCTACCCGAGGGCATTCATGCCGTTACCTGGCGCGGTGCCGACGACCTGGATGTCGCTACCAGCCTCTGGTCCGATACGTTGACGACGTCCGGATACCCGTACCAAGTGAAGCGTTGGCGGCGCGGGATGTCGATCGACGAGCTTGCGGACGCCGAAGCAACCTTCACACATGGCGATGCCGAGGACTTCGGTGTTTTTCCATGCAGCAACGCTTGTTCTTCTGGAGGTGTGGGGCAGTTTGCGGGGTGGCGGCCCGACTCAGGAGACGGCACCTACATCATCCGCTGGATGAAACACGACCTCGCGGAGATCTATCTGGCGGAGGGGCAGGGATGGTCGCGGCTGGATGTACCGCCGGACGCGCGAGTGTTCTGGCGCGGGAATCATTTGTTGATCCTATTGGGTAGCTCTTGGTCCACCGGAGGACAGACGTATCCGTCGGGTAGTCTCTTGGCCGCCGAACTCGACGATTTCCGATTAGGTATCCGCGCCCTGAAGGCTGTTTTTACCCCGGACGAAAACACGGTGATCCCGGTACAGCACTCGCGGCTGCTCATGCCTTTACTGGCGCATCGAGACTTCCTTTGGGTAGGGGACGATTGTTTCGCGATATCGGCGTACCCGTCGCAGCTGCTGGTGGTGAAATTCGGTGCCGACGGCCCGGTATCGCATCTGATGCAGGTGGGGTCAGAACCTGCCTCGGTGAAGCTGATGGGAACAACCGGGGACGGATTCATCGATGTGAGTGCCGAGACACCGGGTAAACAGCCGATCGTCTATTCATTGCGGGCCGATGCCCTCGATGGCTCGAGGCAGCCGACTCTGGAGCCGCTGGCCGACCCGAACGGTCTCGGCGAATCCTCGGTATTCACCACTGAACACACCGTGGTGTCCGAGGACGGCGTCACCGAGGTGCCGTATTACGTGACACGCCGTCGCGATATGACCGGAATTTCCCGCGTCTTCATGAACGTGTACGCGAATTACGGATATATCGATATGAACTATATGCCCGGTATCCGGGAATGGTTGCGCAGATTTGGTCCGGTGGTGACTGTCGGTGCCCGCGGCAGCGGCGTAAAAGGGCCTGATTGGCACCATCAGGGACAGCGGGAAGGTAAAGCCTTGACAACGCAAGATATTGCCGCTGTGGCCGTGGACCTGGTAAGGCGAGGATACACCACAGCGTCTGGGATATTGGTCTACGGATTCAGTGCGGGTGGGCGCCATGCGTTCGACGTAGCAGTTAAATACGGACATCGTGTCGGCGCGGTGGTCGGTGATGCGGCGGTATTGGATTTGCTCAACAATGACCTCTACGGAGTAGGAAAAAATGCGACTTACGAGAACGGCGACCCCAGCGACTCAGCGAATTGGGAATGGCTGAAAGACTTGTCGCCGGTATATGTTGTGACCGACGCCGATGGTGTCCCGCCCGCACTGAATTTTGGCTACGACGGTGAGGAACGGACGTCCCCGGGGCATGCGCGGCGGATAACCGAGAAGGCCCAGAAGGAGGGAAAACCCTTCTACTACTACGAATTCCCCTCGGGAGTCCACGGAGGCAGCGCAGCCGAAGCGCAGCAGAAATGGGCGCTGATATATGAGTTCGCCGATTGGACGCTGAAACCGAACCCTGTTGGTCCGCATGGTATTACAGGCGCCGACGGCCTCGACAAACCTTTCACCCCAGCGCTTTACGCTGCTGAGGGTGTTTATCCCGATCCTACCCAGTATCCGTCGGTCGGGGAGTGGGCGAGGGCGTTTGCTGGGGATGAGTTCGCTGCCGAGATCTCTGCCTTGGTTCGGGACGGCCGGTTGTCTCGGGCGGCGGAATTGCTGAAGGAGCGGGCGGACTCGGGTGGGCTTCCCGATGACCTTGGGCGAGCTGTGGTGGTCAAGTGGTTGGCGGGGACCGGGGAGGCGCGGTTCGATCCTGAAGAGAGATTTGCTCCGCAACGGGAGGACTGTTCGACCTTCGAAGAATGGGCTGCTGCACACCGGAAGTACCGTGGAGCAGCGGTGGATACGGACCAGGTCGACGTTTATCACGGGACAAAGGTGCCTGATCCGTTTAGGTTTCTGGAAGACCCGAACGATCCACGCAGCGTTTCTATTACGGAACATCGCATGATCGTGGAACCGAAAAGCGATGACCCCGCTCGAGCGCCTGTTGACGATGCCTCGTCGAATTCCGGCGCTACGCAACAAGTGGATACCGCCGCCGCGGTGTTCACCGCGCCAGGATGTGAGCCGGTCCAGGTGCCGTTGACAGTGGGCGGAACCCGCCACATCGGTATGGGTCCCGGGGGGAAGCTCGGCTGTGCGAGCGCGGAGCGGAAACTCGCCGAGATCGTTCTCGATAGTTCCTCGGGGCTGGTCATGATCTACGGCGACTTGATAGAAGTCAACAATCAGCGCGTAAGCGTCCCATGTGTGCTTCTTCCGGGTGACCAGGTCAAGTTCGACCGGCACGAGCCGGGCGCCGCGTACACCGTCGCATTTACCGGATTGATGTCTCCCGCATCACAACTGCCGGGCACCGTCACCACGCCGACTGCGAGCCCCGATCAGCGGGTGACGGTTCCGGTGTCGACTTGGGCTTCGGGTATTCCGGCGGAATTGGAACTGAAACCAGGCGGTCCGCCGATGGGAATCGGGCGAGATCGATCAGGTGGACTTGTTTTTCACAATGACCCGTATCGCGTCGATGAGCCTCCAGCTCATTGGCATTTCGTCATCGGTGCCGACCGGAACGGTGAGGTCTGGATCATTCCGGCGGGCTCATCGTCCTACGATGCCACCGAGATCAAGATGGCAAATGATAGGCGGCCCGTTCCGTACACGATATCCCCTCTAGAAGAGGGGGTGACCGTGACACTTCGAGATCGAGGAAGTACGACAGAACTCACACTCGGGTCTGTTCCGATGCCCGTGGATAAACCGTTCTCCCCGGGTGGAAGCCGAAGTGATCCGCCTGGATCGCAGTCCGCTGCTCGCCCCCAGGGAGCGGGACATTTTGGTCCGACGCGTCGTGATGGAGAGATTGACGATACGCGGGGGAACTACACCCGGCGGCTGCCGGCCTGCGTATCGCTCACCGCGGGCGAGGTTTCAATCGATCTCAGGAAGATCATCGAAAGCGGTGATCCCTACACAGTCACGCGGCAAGATCTGATCGACGCTGGAATATCTGATGTCGACGGCATCCCCTCGTATGTCGCCAGCGTTCGTCTGGGCGAAGACGGCAACGTCTGGGTTCGGCGGGGGGTGGGTCCTCACGAGGTCGGGGCTGATCGCCAGAGTTCGCTTGCGACGTATGGTCTCGCGCTCGTTTCGAGTAGCGGGGAAGTGCGGCCCCTCGACCCCGACACATGGTGGCGTGTGAGTCATGGCGAGCAACTCCTAGTGCCCCGGGCCGGGGACCCGTGCAAACTCACCTTCACCGTGTTGCCCAGCACGATGCAACCGGCCACCGCCACGGACTCTCATGCCGCGAGCACCACCCCAGCGCACCCGGCTGTTGTTGTCGGGACGGCAGCTGGTAACCCTGCTTGGAGCAAGCTGAGGGAATTGACGCGGGTATTGCCGTTCGATCCGGAACAGATACTCTCCGGCGAGTATCGGCGATACTTCGAGAACGAGCGGCTGATGGGCGAATTCCTCCGGGCAACGCCCGGTATGACGTTCTGGGAGAGGGGAAAGCTGGTGGCTTTACTCGAAATGATGGCGGTCCGTGTCCTTGCCGGAGATGCGGTGGGTGAACTCTCCGACGAACGCCCTGCATTTCCCGCGCGCGACCTCGGATTCGATTTCATGGGTGCGCCGCGCAGCGAATCGGATGTGGAGGTGGGCGCAGACCGGCTCGCCTCCGCCCTCGAGCGGAATCTGCTCGGCAGACATGCTATCTGGGGAGCGAGTTCGAGAACTCCGGCAGCGGATCCGTTGGTTACGTGGCTTCTCGAAGGCGATCCCGGCACGCCGCCGCCGGCGCTCTCCCCGCAGCATTTCATGAATTGCATGCGCCTTCCGATGTATGCGGCGGCATTCGCTGGTGTCACCGATCGTGCATATCTTCGAGATCTCGTACTGGCCGAACACCTATATTTCCAGACTCTTCCGGCGAGTGATGGATCACTTGAAGTGCACTGGCGAGACGGCTCGGTGGTGACCGCTGCAGAAGGATCGAAACTCTCCAGTATTCTCATGAACTGTTTGACTCCATACGGGAGAAATGCCTATTTCCTTGACGACCGCGGCAGCGGCATGTTGATGAAACGTGGTGATATCGTATTTTTTTCCACGCCATCGATAGATTTCTTTCACGTGGCGGTTGCTTCCGGATGGCGGGGTGCCAATGGATGGCCGGTAGTATATGATTTCGGGGCAGGATTGGTGTGGCCGAAGAGGTCGCAGGTAAGTGCATCAACAATCGATGAGTTGATCGTCACCCTATACGGGTCGAAAGAGCTCGCTCCGGCAGGGTTCCCGGCCGAGAACATCTCGGTCTCGTTCGGGCGTCCTCCGGTGGGGCCCGGGGTGTTACAGCACCACGGAGTATTGCGTGAACTATTGGAGTATTGCCTGAGGCGCGGCCGTTCTGCATAATATCGTTGCCGCGCCTACCGCTCTCGATGTCCGGCAATTTCGCTGTGGCAGCGCTGCTTCGGGTCAGCGATCGTATCCAGTAACCTGCTGTCCGATAACAGACGGGCGACATCTATGGGTTTCGGGGCGATCCGAAACTGCCCTTCCCATTTCGAGGACAGTGCCGCGGGAATTCAGGATCGGCACTCGACCTCCCTTGACCAGGGATATAACTGCTTACTGCCGAAGGGATATCATGGGTGACTGGTTTCAGACGATTGTCGACAAAGATGCGTCGCCGTGGAACTCGAAGGCGCTGGCTGCGGATATACTCGACTGGCTGATCAGCGTCGGCGTAGTGGTGGCCGAGCGTGATGACTGCGTGCTGGGCGCCGAATCCGGTCACCGTCCAGGCCCGGCTGCCGACACGGTGGTCGATTCCACCGGGTGGAGTTCCTCCTTCCATACGCTCCTGACGAACGGCCTGGCGATCGTTACCGAACGCTGTGTGTTCAACAGCGGACAAGGCATGCCTACAGCAGTCACCTGCCCGCGCTGCGATTCCGCAACCGCGTTGGTCGACGACTTCTACGAACCCATCCCCGGGATCTGGGAGATGTTCGTCGATGAGGGCGCTTTCGCTTGGGCCGCCGGCCGCGACATGCTCACCGTGCCGTGCCCGATATGCGCGGAGCAAGTGGATCTGGCCGATTGGACATGGGCCGACGATTACTTCGCTCTCGGGTATCTCGGCTTCACGTTCTGGAACTGGCCTCCGTTCCGGCCGGACTTCATTGCCGAGTTCGGTCGGCGCCTGGGCGGTCACCGCACTGCGTTGGTAGAAGGCAAGCTGTGACTCGAGTCCGATAGCAGATGAAGCCGCGGCGAGTTGTAGAAATGGTGTGAGGAGTCGGTCGCGGTGTTCGGGCCTGCCTTTAGTGTTGCTCAACGATCTGTATTCCGGTGTCTTGGTCCGGATAGCCTCGCTTGAGGACACCCCGTCTCCCGATTTCCTGGTTCGGCCGTTCGGGTCGTACAGGTCGGAGTCGTGTCGTGATCCTTGGCGAGTTGGTGTGGTCGGCTTCGACTGCGGGTCGGCCACACGCTCGGTAGCTGAGTGGGCGAGGTAGTCGATGGTGACAGTGGCGGCAGAGGGTTCCCGGACGGAACGGCCGGGAACCCTCCCGGGAGTTTCCGCCGGCCCGGAGTGAGGCGGCGATGGAAGCCCTGATCGATCCGGGTATGAGGCTGGGCGAATGCATCAAAGTGATTCGGGAGTACCGGAATCTGACCCGGTCGGAGCTCGCTGTCCGGGCCGGTGTCAGCCGGCCCACGATCATCTGTATGGAGGCCGGTTCGAAAATGTCCTATGCGTATACGGTGGACCGGGTTCTCGATGCCTTGCAACTACCTGGGAACATGCGAGTACTGGTTCAATGCCACGCCCGTCCGATGTGGAAGTGGCCCGCACTCGGCGCGGGCGAGGCGTGGGCAGGGTATCTCCGGAGATTCGCCCGTGCCAACCAGCTCGGCTACCGGGATGCGAGGAAGATACTCGGCGTCGAAAGTCATCTTCTCGGTGCCCCGGCTACTCCGGTGGGGAAGTTCATCAAAGCTGTCCGGCAGAACAAGAGTCTGACCCAGCGGCAGCTTGCCCGGCGGGCCGGGGTGGCCCAGGCGACGTTGTCACATATCGAAGCCACTTCGCGCGCGCGTCCCGAATCGGTACACAAGATCCTGGATGCCCTGGAGATACGCGGTGAGTTGCGAGAGACCGTCAACGGCTACTTCTGCCGGCCACAGTCGGCTGCCGAGTCGACGATGATGCGGGCGGAAGGTTTGTGCCGGCGGGATTCGGCGGGTGCGACCGAGAGTTGAGGCCCCTCCACCATGGATCTCCATTTGTGGTCCGAAGCGGTACAACGATATCTCGCTCCGGATCTGCCAGGGTACTGGCAGTTCGCCGACGACAATATGATGCTGATCGCTGGGGAGATCGACTGGATGCTGCGATTCGTTGCCGTTCAGCCGTCTGATCACGGCCCCTGGTTCTATTTGAACTGGGGAATCCAGCCGCTCCCTGTCCCAAAGGGTTACTGCGGCAGTTCGAGCATCGGTAATCGGGTCGGTCAAGTTTCGAGAGGCGGCTCGTGGGATGAGCCCGTCGATCTGGCCGGCTATGAACCGGTCATGGCCGAGATCGCGAGATGTATCTCCGCAGAAGTGGTGCCGGAGTTCGACCGTTACGGCACAGTCGACGGGTATATCCGCCATGTGCGTAAGCATATGAACCGGTTGGCAGATAGGGGCCGTGAGTGGATCGATCCCCACGCCGATGAAGAGTTGGTTTATCTGAGTCTTCTGCTTAATGATCTGGCGACCGCCGAACGGGCCGCCGAATTTGCGCGAAGAGCCGCCGCCGACGAGATCGAGACGCACCCGGATCCGGCCCAGTGGGTACTGGATGTACATGCGCGCGTCGAGCACGTCATGCACGTCGCCCGAACCGATAACAACGAGGCTGTGCGGATACTTCAGGAGAATGCCCGGTTCACCGCGAAATCTATTCGTATTCCACCACCGTGCTTCGGAATGGCACCGGCGGCGGATCATCGAGAAAGTCTGAACGATCCGAGATGAAGAACTCGACTGTGCCAGAGTAACGAGCCGAAGGTTCACCCGATTGCCGGGTAGTCCATGTTCACAGGAGGAAAAGATGGCAAACGAACTGATGAGTCAGATCGGCCAATGGCTCGCCGACGGTATGCTCCGGGGTGATCCACTGGCCTTGGCGGCCGCGGTGATCCTGGTGCCTATCGGCGCGATCCTGGGTCTGACCACGCTGTAGCCACTGTCCCCGGCGCGGGTACTCAATTGCCTCGGCGCCGGGGAATTCGATAATTATCGTTCCAGATGAACGAGACGATGGTAGCCCCTCGAGGCGCGAATCCGGCGTCCGTTGGACGCGATGCGGGATCTGGCGGACCGGATCGCGGCGAATTCATCGATGCTTTTCATGCCGAACTGGCCGAATTCCAACCGAACGGCTGGCCGGTGGCGGCCGTTGCACTGTTCGAGCGTCTTTCGGTCCTGTGTGTTCGCGATGCCTGGTGCGCCTTTTCATTCTGAAGCACGGTGAGCTACCGATAGCGGGTTTGAACAATCGGGAGTGCGGCGCCGGTGTGGTGACACGATTACGAAATATGTTGTGTGGTTGCCCTTCCGGGGCAGATCGGAGTGCTGGATGACAAACTCTTGCCGTGCTTCGGGTCCGGACAGCGAACGAACCCGTGGTTTTTCGCCGGGGAAGAGGTTGTGATGACCGATCTCGTTGCCCATACCGAATTCGTCCGGAGATGTGGCGATGCCTCGGCGGTGATGGCGATGGAAACCGCTGCGGCCGGTTCGATCGATCAGGCGGCAGTGATCGCGGCGGCTGTCCCGGTATTCGGGTTGATCGGGCAGGATTTCCTGATGGCCCTCGCCATTGCGCAGGCCGGCAATCTGATGTCGGTGAACGAGCTCGCCGCCGTTCATGCCGCCTCTGCGCTGACCTGCTATGAGGGCGCCGCCGCCTTCGAGGTCGCCGAGGATGCCGCCGTCACCGAGTTCGGAGCCCTCGGCAGGCCGGCGTGATCTCGCCGATCGACGAGGCCGTGCAGAACCTGTTCCGTGACAGCGTGTTCGCCCCCGCGCTGAACCGTCCGGTTGACCAGGTACTCGCCGACCTGGGTCTCGGACCGCTGCCGCACCTGCCCGCGGAAATCCCGATGCCGGAACTCCCGCCACTTCCCGTCCTGGACCTCACCCTGTTGATGAAACCGCTCACCGATCTGGCGAGTAGCTTCGGAACCGGGCGGTTCGCTCCCGAGACCGGCTCCGACCCCACCCAGGTTTTCGCTCAGGTCGCCGCGGCCTTGCAGAACTCGTTGCAGGTCGGGGCGGCGGCGATTCAAGCGGCAATGGCGCTGTGGCAGGGTTTGTCCGCCACCGGGGCGGCGGACAAGGCGCGGCAAGCACAACGCGATGGTGCGGCAATCGCCGGACAGAGCGCCGAAACAGCAGCGGGCACCGCGTCGGCCGCCGGATCCGTATTCACCGGCGCCACGACGATCGCCGCAATCATCGCACGGTACATGGCGACGATCGCGGCCGCGGGACCGTTCCTGCTGACCGGAGCCGGACAGGTCTTTCTGCTGGCGGCCACCACGGAAACCCTCGCCGAGGCCACCGCGGTCACCGCGAAGACCCGGGCCGAGCTGAGCGTGGAAAGCATGAAGATGCTGGCGATCGGTCAGAAGATCCCCGTCACCGACGCACCCGGCGGCGTGGATTCCACGGCACTGATTACGCAGCTGATGCAGCTGGTACCGACCCTGGTGGGGGCGGTCTCCGCGGGCGCGCAGTCGATGGACGGGGCCCACCGGGCCCTTGATCCGGTGACACCGCCGGCCGAGACCCGGAAATCGGAACCGGGCCGCCACGCCGGTGCCGGCGTGCCGGCGCCGGGCGGGGTCGTGATCGGTGGCCTCGGCGCCCCGGCGCCACCGCAGGCACCGCAGGCACCGCATCCGGGGACTCGGGCTGTCGGGGGATCGCCGGTGCCAGCGCCCCCTACCACCGCGGGTGCCGCGCCGGCCGTCGGCAACGGAAGCCGGGCCGGCGGTGGTGTGGTGCCCATGGGTGGCGGTATTCCCGCTGCCGGTCTCGCCCGTGGTGGTGACCCGTCGACAGCGGACAGTCCCCGCACCCAACTGATCACCGCCGGTCACGGTGACGAGGTGGTCGGCGAGATCGCGGGGGTGGCGCTCCCGGTGGTCGGCGTCGGCGCAGTCGACCACATACCACATCCGTCCAGCGGCGAATCACCGGACAAGGCACTCACGCTTTGAAAGGAGATCGATATGGAATTCGATCCACCCGCGGCCCGGCGTGCCGGTGCCGAGCTGGACGCGCTGGCCGACCGGCTGGAAGACGCGCTCCGGATGAATTCGCCGGCGTTGGCTGTCGCACCGGCCGGAACGGACGAGGTTTCGATCCGGACGGCGCAGACACTGCGTGAGGTCGCGGTGTCGTACGTGGATGCCGGACACCGCGGGGTTTCCGAGATCCGGAAACTTGCCGCCACACTGCGCGTGCAGACCGAGCAGCTTGTCCGGATGGACGGCGACAACGCGGCTGCTTTCGGAACGCCGGTGTGAGCATGGAACGGGCGGCGATGATCGAACCTCCGATCCCCGGCTTCACCGGCGTGCTGTGGGATGCGCGCCCGGCGGAGAAGCTGGCACACGATCTGACCACCGGGCCCGGTGCGCGGCCGATGGCCGACGCCGGCGCCGCGTGGTCCCGGATAGCCGTGGCGTTCGGTGCGGCAATGGCCGAGTACCCGCAGATCATCGGTCGTCTCCAGGAGGCATGGCGCTCCGAGGGCAGCGGACCGGTGCTCGGGCGAATCGCCACATTGTCACACTGGCTGGCAGATGCCGCCGCGGCAGCGAGCCGGAACGCAGCACTGACCGGTGGGCAGGCGATCGCGTATGAGGTGGCCTGTGCGGCCATGCCGGATCCGGCGGATATCACCGAGCTCGCCGCCGCGCTGCGAACCGTCGAACAGGTGGGCGCCGCGCTGGGTGCCCCTCTGGTCGGTGCGGTGGCCGATATCGATACCGCACAGCAGGCCGCCAAGGCGACCGCTGCCCGTGTCATGCACGTGTACGAGGCAGCGTCCGCGCAATTGGCGGTGCCCTGGGAGCAGGCAACTCCGCCCGGCCTGGTGTCCGCTGCCACGCCGGCGGCCGAGGACAGGCCGGTGCCCGGCGCACGGATATCGGGTGAAATGCCGGGCGCCCGCCCCCCGGGGGGGGGGGGGGGGGGGGGCGGGGGCCCCCGGGGGTTAGGGGGACCCGGGGGGGGCCGGGGGGCCCGGGGGGGCCCGCGGAGGGG
>NZ_JARWOV010000009.1 GCF_029868855.1 Nocardia carnea
ATCCTGATGATGCTCGCCCTGTCGTACGTGGTGATCACCGGCTATCTCGGCCAGATCTCACTGGCACAGACCGCATTCGCCGGCGCGGCGGGCTTCACCCTGTCGAAACTCACCACCGACTGGAATATGCCCATGGTGCCAATCTTCGTTGTCCCGCTATTTTGCCCACCTTGCTTACGTCCAAGTACCCCCATTTCTGGACATGCGGACCGGTCGCGTTTCCGTACCGCGCCGGGATGCGGCGCTGGGCCGCTCGGTGGCACACCGAGATCCGGGCGGGGTGCGTCGATCGGCTCCTCGGAATGCGGGAAGAGGCTATTGTCCGGTGTGGGTCCGAAGCGCCCGGCCGAGCCAACTGAACACTGGATCCAGGTCTTCGATGGGCGGCCAGTCGTTCACCGCGGCTACGAGGTGCCAGTACCGCGCGACGCGGGGGTCATCGGCCACTTCCAGTCGTTCGAGCATCCAACGCCGGAGGGCGCTGTCGTCGGGTTTGCCGAAAGTGTCGGCGTAGCGGGCGGTGAGGGTATCCACGATCGGCGCGGCCGCCGCTGATTCCGGGGAGATTCCCGCGGCGAGTGCGCGGCCGACTTCGTCGCGCACGGTTTCGGTGAGTGCATGATGCAGGCCGGTGGTATCGCCCTCGAGGCGTTGCGCGGCCTGGTATTCGGCCATCCGACGTACTGCTGCGCGGAAGTCGCTGTCCTGGACGAGCTCGACCATTTCCATCCATGCCTCGACCTGCTCGGTGCTGGGGTCTTCGGGTAGGTCGGGCATGCTGGTGCGCAGTAGTTCGACCATCGCCGGATTGGCATCGACGCCACCGAAGGTGTCGTCGATGAAGTCGTGGATGAAGCGGTGTCGCTCGGCCTGTGACAGGTTCACCAGTTTGTGCATCAGATCCGTTTCCTCGGGGTCGGACTGTCGTTTCGCCACGGCCTGCAGTACCGCCCGGCGCAGTCGCAGACTTCGGATCTGCGCGTCGAGGGCCGACGCGTGTGCGGCGGCGACCTCGGGAAGCGAGGTCTCGCAGGCCAGGATGCGTCGCACGGTGGCCAGGTCGATATCGAGTTCACGCAGTGTCCGGATCAGTTCCAGACGCGACAGCGCGTCGATGTCGTAGAGGCGGTAGCCCGTGGGGGTGTACGAGGACGGCGGAACGAGTCCCTTGTCGGAGTAGAACCGAATCGCTTTGACCGAAAGCCCCGTACGTTCGGCCACGACCCCGATCGGAAACAGCATCTCGTCGTCCATGCCTCCGAGCATGAGGTCTCCACTGGGGGGAGACTCGAGTCGCCGCCGAACCGGCGTGGCATCGCCGGCTGCACGGAATTCAGGGACCGTCCCGATGTTCGCTCAGGCCTCTGCTTCGTCGTCCCCTTCGAGAGGAAGCGCGGGCAGACAAGGCGAGGATGAATCACTCCCGCGCCCGATCCCCGGCTACCGAGACAGTATCGTTTCGTCGTGACCGAAGCCTCTGCCTTGCCCGACACCGGGGCGGCCTATGACGCCGTCGCTTCCCTCTACGCCGAGCTCTTCAGTGACATGCTCGACGCGCTACCGCTGGAGCGTGCTTTGCTTGCCGCGTTCGCTGAACTCGTGCGGGCGAACAGCGGACCGGTCGCCGATATCGGATGTGGCCCCGGTCAGGTCACCGCGCACCTGCACGGACTCGGATCGAGTGTGTTCGGCATCGACCTTTCCTCCGCGATGGTCGCCTTGGCCCGGCAGGCGTATCCGGATCTGCGGTTCGAGCAGGGATCGATGACCGCTCTGGATCTCCCCGATGCAGGGCTCGGCGGCATCCTCGCTTTCTACTCGACCATCCACATCCAACCGGAGCAGCTGCCGGTGGTGTTCGCCGAGTTCGAGAGAGTGCTGGCGCCGGGTGGCTACCTGTTGCTCGGGTTCTTCGCCGGTGCCGATCGACAACCGCAAGAGTTCGACCACAAGGTCGTGCCGGCCTATCGATGGTCGCCCGACAGTCTCGCGGAACTGCTGGCCTCGGCCGGGTTCGTCGAGGTCGGTCGTTTGCTTCGTGAGCCGCATGAGGGCGAACGGGGCCAACAGGGTCAGCTGCTGGTTCGCAAGCCACCGAAGTCGTGACCGCTGCCCCGGCGAGCGCTGAGTCGGAGTCGATGCGCGGGTGTTCATCCGAGAGGCGCAGCCGCGCAGCGTTTCCGGCTGGACTGCCGTCCGGCCGCACCCCCGAGCGGGGCGGTGCGAGCCGGGCGATGCTACCCGAGGCACAGTGTGAGCAAGGACAAATACGCGACATCCGATTCGGCGGTCACACACCGGAAAGCGAGGTGGATCCTGATCGGTTCACCCAGAAGCCCACTACGGTCTGGTATATCGATATCGAAGAATCGGGCTGAACCCTGGCGACGTCGGGTGGAGCGTCTTTGGAGGTCCCGGTGATCGGCCGGCGAGGAAGGGAACGAATATTGTCTACTCGCAGAGCTTTTACCGCGCTCGTCATGGCACTGATGGGCATCGCACCCGGTGTGGCGGCCGCCGAGGAGCCGTGGATCCCCCGGAATGTGGTACCGCCGGGGGAGTATCTGGTGATCACCCCGCCGCAGGGGCCGATCCCGACCACCTTCTCCGGTACACCGCTACAGAACTGCCGCGTATACGCCTTCGAGGACCGGGTGTCGGTGGACCTGGTGTGCGGTGGGCAGCGGTTCGCGGGCCGCCAGGCCGCGCACGGTCCGAACGAGAGTTACCTGACGTTCGGTGCGTCACCGCTCGGCCTGGCGCTGACACCGCAAGCCACGCAGGGGTACTGGACGGGAAGCGTGACCATCGCGAACACCTCGACCCCGGTGTATCCAGCCGGTTTCTGGATCCGTCCGCTGCCGCTGTAGCGAGTCCTTCTCAGCGTGCCGGGATGCGGTGGGCCGTCAACCGGCTGAGCACGGCCTGGTTGGCCTCCCAGCCGTCGGGGAACTTCACCGGCACACCCAGATAAACGGGTTCGGCGGACGGATGCGCGTCCAGGAGTTCGTCGATCCCGCGGCGGCCGACGACGATACAGGCGTGCCGGTGCCGGGACGCCAGCACGCACAACCGCCCGGCTTCCAGATGGAACGCACCGGCGTCGCGGCGGCCGGACAGCGGATGCAGGATGACCGTGACATCGTATTCGCGGCCCTGCAGCCGATTCGCCGTATCGACGGTGACCTCCGCGGCGATCGTTCCGGCCAGCGCGTCCCGTACCGCCTGGGCCTGATCGCGGTGCGCGGTGCCGACGGCGATCCGGGTCGCGTCGATCTCCCGGGTGCCCTGTTCGGAATGGGCGACACCCCCGCGTTCCAGCAACCGGCAGGTGAGGTCGGCGATGGCGGCCACCGCTTCGCCGTCGGTGCGCAGGGTGTGCCGGGCGGGCAGCTCGTAGTAGGCCCAGCCGTGGACCGCGGCTTCGTCCAGCACCTCGTCCACCGGACCCCGCATCCCGCGGGTACCGAATTCCAGCCGCCGCTGTTCCGGCCGGGTTCCGGCCTGGAACGGGGCGAACGGATAGAACGCGGCCGAGACCACCGACGCCGCCGAGGGCGGGAGCCGCCACGACACCGGCAACGTATGCACCGGGATACCGTCGTTGTGGTTGAGCATCACCGCGACCGCGCTCATGGTCGGATCCCAGGACAGGCCCGCCCAGCGGTCGGAATCGACGGTGGCGAAGGGATCGAGCTGTCCGGGATCACCCACGAAAAGTCCACGTTCGAACCGGTTCGCGATACGCAGCAACATATCCGACCGCATCTGATACGCCTCGTCGACGATCGCATACGACCAGCGGCCCTCGTCCAGCGTGGCCCATTTCGCGGCCGTGCCGATCACGATCGCGCAGCGCTCCAGGTCGGCCGGGCGGTTGGCGACATCCACGTTCTCCCGGTCGATCCGGGCACTGGGCCGGTAGTCGCCGGCCGACAGCCGCCCGATCCGCAGTTCGGGGTCGGCGGTGGCGAGCCGGTCGATGAGGTCGTCGACCTGCTCGTTGGTCTGCGCGACGATCATCCGCTGCTCGTCGTCGGCGGCCGCCAGCTGCCGGGCCGCGCGCACCACCAGCGTGGATTTCCCGGCGCCGGGCGGGGAGTCCACCACCAGCGCCCGGTGCGCGGTGTTGTCGAGATCGGTGAGGATCGCGCCGATCACCGCATCGGCTGTGCTCACGTCCATTCCTCCGGGTGTTCGGCCGTCGGGTCGGGCGGGGGTCCGCCGTGCGTCCACGGGGTCTCCTCGCGCGGCGGGAGTTTGGCGGGCGGGCCGCCGAAACCGCTGGGGGAGAAACGGGCGAAACCGATCGGGTCACCTTCTTCGGGCACGCTGCCGGGCGCCGGGTTCTTGCCCTGACCCATTCCGCTCACCAGCTCCAGCTGAACCACATCGTCCTCGACCGCGACCACTTCGGCCTTCTGCGCGGGCCGGTCGATCCGGAACAGCGTTTCGCCGACGCGGCCGCGAAACGGATCGGTGGTGTGTACCCAGATGTAAGGTCGCGGTACCTCACGCGATTTCGGTTTCGCCCGCCGATCCGGCTCACAGTCGGCGACGGTGCCCTGGAATGCCTCGCCGACGAGCCGGTACTCGATCAGCACCCGTGGATCGTCGAACGCCCGCTGCGCCTGGAAGGTGTCCAGGGCCTGTTCCTGTTTGAGCAGCCGCCTGGTCGCCGAGACCGCGGAATCGCGGCGGGCCTGTGGATAGCCCTCCGGGATATCGGAGACGAACCAGGAGAACGCCGACCGGTCGTCGGTCCAGCGCCGGTTCACACTCGCGCCCTCGGGCAGTTCGCGCAGCAACTCCACCGCCCGCCACATCAACCGCCAAGTGGGTTCCAGCTGGCCGCGCAATGCTTGTTCGAGACGTTCGGCGGCAATGACTTTCGCCCATTCGTGATCGGCACTGTCGTATGCCGCGATGAGTGGTGCCAGCTCTTCGTTGTCGAAACCGGGATCGGTGGCGGGCCCGGCGGGCGGGGAGGCGAGCGGGTCCTCGGCGAGGGCAGCGGCCTGCGCGCCGGTGAGCCCGGCGGGTGGATCGATCCAGCCGAGCAGGGCGGCCAGATTCGCGTCCTCCAACGCGGACTGGCCCGACGCCCAATGCGCGGTGAGTACCGATGTCATCGCCAGGCACACACTGGAACCCGGGAAATCCGAACGGTCACCGAACCAGGTGAGCCAGCGTCCCAGGAGCGGTAGCGATTCCGGGACGGCGTTCTCGCCCTCGGTGCGATGGAACCGCACCGAACGACCCAGCAGCCGAAGGAACTGCACACCACCGAGATTGGGCAACAGCAGTTGCGGGGCGTCCAGGTAGCGCAGATAGGTCTCGCCGGTCGATTTGACCGTCAGTTCCTCCGCGTTCTCGCAGAACGCCGAAATATACGGCAGCACCCGGTCGGCCAGCTGTTCGATGAAACGCAGGCGCAGGATCCGGTCGCGTGGCTGCGCCACGATCAGCACCGTCGAATCCTCCGGTGCCGAACCGAGCATCACCGCCAGCGGCGCGGCGGCCTCACCGGCCAACCGCAGCGGAACGAGTACCAGCGGACGCTCCGCGAGGTGGTAATGCCGCCGAGCGGCAATGGGTTCGGCACGACCGGTCTTCGCCGCGGTCGCCTTCGCCAGCGCGCTCAGCACGCTCATGCTGCCGCCTCCGGGCCTGACCCGCTCATGCTGTGCCTGTGGGGGATGGGCGGGGGCCCTGCGTGGTGACGCTGCGCTGCCGCCTCCGGGCCTGACCCGCTCATCCCGCGACCTCGAGTCGCAGGGCCTGCGCTTGGCGCAGCATCTCCGCGATATCGGCGTGCTCCGGACCCGGTTGCAGGGTGCCCTCGGCGAATGCCAGTACGGTGTCGAGATTGTCGATCCCGCCGAGATCGTCGCAGACTCCGCGGCCCAGCGTATCCACCGACCCCTGCGCCCGGGCCTCGGCGCGGCAGGCGAATGCCAGCTCGCAGCTGGACATACATTCCGGCGCGTACCGGGACGGGATCGCCGAAACGGTTTCCGACAGCCCCTCACCCGGCGTGAAGGAGGCCCCTTCGGGTACCAGATCCAGCAGGGAATCGATGGAGGTGAGCCGCGACAGCTGCCGCCCGATCACCGCGAGCTGTTTACGCAGATCCAGTTTCGCCGCAACCGGCCGGTTCGTGAAATCCCGGGCGGCCACCAGGATCGACTCGTGCGCCACATCGTCGGCCGAATAACCCAGTTCGCGCAGGAGTTCCCGCATCGCCAGCACATATACCGCCGATTGCCGTGCCGCCGAGGCGACCTGCGCGGGGTCGGCCTGTCCGTCGACGATGGCGAACGATTTGATCTCCACAACGTAGAACTTCCCGCCGATCTGCAGCGCCACCACATCGGGTTCCAGATAGGCGGTGGCGCCCGCGATCTCGAGGCGCAGCATCGGATGGTCGAACAGGGTGCCCTGCCCCGAGCTCAGCGCTTGGCCCAGTAGCTGTTTCGTGCGCTGGTAGCGGATGGAGTTGGTGGCGTTGTCGCCCACGGTCGCCAGGTCGTGATAGCCGACTTCGGGAATGCTCAGCCCGAGTTCTTCACGCAGCAACCGGAGCAGTTCGGCGCAGCCGTGCGCCTTCACCATCGCCTCGAACGAGTTACCGCGGGTGATCGCGAACGGCGACTGGCCGAATTGCGGCGGGAACCCCAATTCGCGGGCGATCACGGTTTTGTCCACGGCCGCGGCATCCAGTAGCGCCCGGCGCGCACACCCCGGGTTCGCGGTGAGTGCCGCGATGGTGCGGGCATTGTGCCGGCTGGTCGGGGCCGCGCCCCGCAGCTCGTCCAGACGGGTGATCAGTGGTTTCTGCGCAAGCGTCATCTCAGGCCTCGTTCCTTCGCCGTTCGGCCACGGCCAGCCGTGTGCCGAACAATTGCGCCGCGGGATCCGCCAGTTGCCGCTGTGCCCGCTCCGCGGCGTCGGCCCGCTGCTGTATGTCGTCTTCTCTGTGCACCTCGAGCTCGCGTTCCGCGGCCGCCAGCACGACATCCGGGTCGATCGCGGTCCCGTCGGTGGCGCCCGGGATGGATACCGCCAGCTGCCACAGCACCCGCCGGCCCGCGGCGGTATCGCCGTGATCGGCCAGGTGCCGGGCCAGCCGGGTCGCGGCGGTGAGCAGATCCACTCGCGGACTCAGCGGACCGACCATACGTTGCGCCATCGGCCAGGTGCTCACCGCCAGCAGCCCGCGGGCCGGGGCCAGCAGATCGGTGGTCAGCGCCGCGCAGACGTAGTACGGGCGGGCGTACGGCGCCGCGCGGAACGACCGCTCCTCGTCCCGCCGCAGGCTGGTGAGCCGGGCCGCGACCAGATCGCCCGAGAAGAATGCCTCGTGCACCGCCAGCACGAGCTTCGGGGCGGCCGGTACCGACAGCAGAGTGAGCGCGCGGTGCACATGTTCGCGCACCGGCACCGCGCCCGATTGCTGGCGGGGTGGTTCGCCGGGGGCAGGCGTCCCGAGAACTGCCGCGTCCCATTCCGCTTCGGCGGTACGTAATTCGGCGCGCAACCGACGCGCCGCTGTCCGATCACCGGACCCGGCGGCGCGGCGCACCTGGGTGCGCAGCTCGGCTATGCGCTGTTCCAGCGCCTCGGCGGTGGGCATGGGGGAGAATCTAGGGTGCGATTCCAGGGAAGTCCAGTAAATGCCAGTATTTGCCGCGGTATGTCGGCCGAATTACCGGTTTCCGCAAGCCGACCGCTCCATACTTTTGGGTATGTTACGGTCGCGGACATGGTTGCGGCCGAGCCGGACAGCACTCCCGGAATCACCCAGAACTTCGTCGACGCACTGGCCGAAAGAGCGTCGGCCGCAGAGCAATTGCGCCGCCTGCCGGACCAGACCCTGGCCGATGCGGTCGCCTCCGGTTTCCTCGAATACCTCGTACCGAAACGATTCGGCGGCCGCGAGGAGAAATTCCCCGCCATCCTCGACCCGATCCGCCGAATGGCGCACGGTTGTGTCTCCAGCGCCTGGACCCTGGGTTTCTACACCCTGCACAACTGGCTGCTCGCCCTGTTCCCCGAACAAGCCCAGACCGAGGCGTACGGCAGCGGCCCGTTCCTGTGCCCCGCTCCACTCGCGCCGACCGGTCGCGGTCTCCCGGCCGACGGCGGGATCACGCTGTCCGGCCGCTGGTCCTGGGCCACCGGTGTGATGGGCGGGAACTGGATCATGGTGGGCGCGCTGTGCGGGCCCGACGACGGCCTCTATCCGGCGCTGGCGCTGCTGCCGGCCGCCGATATCACGATCGACGACGTCTGGCATACCGAAGGTATGCGCGCCACCGGTTCCAACGATGTCGTGATCCAGGGCGTGCACGTCGGCGGCCACCGGCTGGTGCGCTCGTTCGATATCAACGCCGGATCGGCCCCCGGTGCGGCCCTGCACGACGCCACGACCTACCGCTGGCCCCTGGTTCCCGCCCTCGCTCTCGCCGCCTCGATGCCCGCTCTCGGCGCCGCCGAACGAGCCACCGATATCTACGCCGATCGCCTCGAAGGCCGCATCCTCTACGAAGGCGGCGCCCGCCAGCAGGACAAACCCCTGGCCCAGGCACATCTCGGCCACGCGCGGGTGCGGTTACGCGCACTCCGCGGTCTGCTCGACGATACGGTCGCCGAAATCGAAGCCCTCCTCGACGCGGGCACCCCTGTCCCGGTCCCGGTTCGTGCCCAGGCCCGCCTCGCCGCCGCCTATATCGTCCGCGAATCCCGCACGGTCATCGCCGACGTACTGCACGCCTCCGGCGCGAGCGTCCACTTCACCGACCATCCGATGCAACGCCTGAAACGTGATGTGGATGTGCTGAGCGGCCACGTGATCTTCGACTACGACACCAGCCGCGAACTCGCCGGCGCCACCGCGATCGGACTGAAAGCTCCGCGTACCGCGCTTCTTTGAAATCCGGTTGGACGCGCGTTCGGCGCCCGAAAGTCGAGCCCATCGGGGGCGGGCTCCCGTGATCGGCCGGCAAGTCCGAGCACAGTCAGTACAGTGGCGGCGTCGTAATCAGATGACCCCTTGCCCGCGCAAGGTTTCGAGCTCGTCGGCGGCCTTCCCCAGCAAACCGGCGTAGATATCGTCGTTGTGCTGGCCCGGCCGCGCCGACCCCGCATTGCGAATGGTTCCCGGTGTTGCCGACAAGACGGGAATCACGCCCGGTCCCTTCACATTGCGGGAGATCCGCTCGTCGTAGTGGTCGGCGATCATGCCGCGGGCGTTGAGTTGTGGATCGGCGACCACCTCGGCGACCGTGTTGATCGGGCCGCTGATCACGCCGGCTTCGTTCAGTAGCTCGATGATCTCCTGGGGCTGCCGCCGCGCAGCCCACTCGCCGATGATCTTGTCGAGTTCGTCCTGGTTACGACCCCGAGCCGTATGGCCGACGAAACGTTCGTCGGTGGCGAGTTCCGGCCGGCCCATGGCCGCGCACAGGCGGCGGAACACCGTGTCCTGGTTGGCGGCGATCACCACCCAGCTGCCGTCGGCGGTGCGGTAGATATTCGATGGAGCGATACCTTCCAGCCGGGTGCCGGAGGGGCCGCGGACCACACCGCCGATGTCGTAATCGGGAATGGTGGATTCCTGCACGGCCAGGCAGGCCTCGGTGAGGGCGGCGTCCACGATCTGGCCTTCGCCGGTGACCGTCCGCCGGTACAGCGCCGCCAGCGCGCCCTGCGCGGCGAACATACCGGCCAGGCTGTCGCCGAGGGAGAGCGCCAGGCGCGGGGGCGGGCCGCCGGGGAATCCGTTCATATGGCGCAGTCCGCTGGTGGCCTCCGCGACCGAGGCGTACCCGGCTTTCTGCGCGTCCGGACCGGTCTGCCCGTAACCGGACACTCGCACCAGGATGATGCCGCGATTACGTTCCCGCAGCACGTCGTAGCCGAGTCCCCACCGCTCCAGCGTGCCCGGCCGGAGGTTCTCCACGATGATGTCGGATATCTCCGCCAGCTCCAGAAACAAATCGCGACCGGCATCCTCGCGCAGGTTCAGGGTGACGGCCTTCTTGTTCCGCGCGTGCACGGTCCAGAAGAAGTGGTGACCGTCGAGTTCGGCCTGGCCCCAGGTGCGCAGCGGGTCGGGGGCGTCCGGTGGTTCGAGTTTGATCACCTCGGCGCCCATATCGCCGAGCAGCCGCCCGGCGAAGGGGCCGGAGATCAGGGTGCCGATCTCGAGTACGCGGATACCGTCCAGTGCGCCGGTTGTCGCGGAGTCCATCACGGCATTATCTCCTGGGCCGCCGGGCCGAGTTCGCGGGCCCGCAGCCACCCGTCGATCAGGCCGATCGCTTTCGCCAGCGGTTCGCGCTGGTCCGGGCCCAGGTAGTAGTGGTTGGCGCCGGGGATCTCGTGCAGCTCCTTGTCCGCGCAGCCCAGAGCCGCATAGATGCGGTGGGCGTGCGAGGGCGTGCAGACATTGTCGGCCGCGTTGTAGAGCACCAGCGTCGGCACGGCGATATCGGGCCCGCAGGCCACCGCGTCACCGCGAGCGTCGTCGATACTCCACTGCGACAACCAGCTGCGCAGCGTGGTGAACCGGGCCAGACCGAACGCGCCCATGTTCACCTCCTGGGGTTCGCCGAGATAGGACTCGCCCGGGGTGCGGTCGTTGGGATCGAGCGCCGGGTCGAGAACCGTCGGGTCGGCCATGGTGCCGTGCACGACGAAACAGAATTCGTCCTGCGGACGGCCGGATGCCTGGATGGTGGCCAATTTCTCCTTCACCCAGGTCGTGATCCGGCGGTTGCGGTCGTGTTGCGCCTGCCGGAAGCGGGTCACGAACTCGGGGCTGTAGGGCGGCTGGTTCGGGTTGGCCGGGTTGTAGAGGTCCAGTTCCGGATCGCGGCGGGTGGGGTCGGATTCGTCGAGAATCGACGGGTCGATGCATTCGGTGAGCGTGTGGTGGCGGCTGATGTGGGCGGCCATGAGCAAGATTCCGTCGGCGGGCGGCAGATCCAGTTCGGTGAGGTCCGGGCCGTCGCCGGACGGGCTCGCGGTCACCGTCGGATGCTGCGCCTGCTGCTGGTAGTAGACCGACAGCGACCCGCCGCCACTCCAGCCCGCCAGCACCACTTTCCGATAGCCGAGCCGCTTCTTCGCGTCGCGAATACATTCGCCGAGGTCCTGCACTACCTTCTCCATGAGCAGGGCGGCATCGGCGCCCCGGTAGCGGCTGTTGCAGACGATGATGTGATGGCCGGCCTTGGCCAGTGCCGTGACGATCGGCAGATAGGTGCCACTGGAGACCGGATGCATGAGCACCAGCACCGTCTCCGAATCCAGATCGGCGGGTTTCACCAGAATCGAATCGAGCGTGACCATTTCGGTGAGACCGCCGTAGGCGTCCCGGGTGCCCGAGGTGTTCGCGTAGGCGATCACGTACGGGGTGCGTTCGACATGGTGCGACATGTATTGCCTGCCTTCGTCTTCGAAGCGATATGACCGGTTTGCCGCCGTCGTGCCCGGCTCGCGGGTGATACGGCGACCGGCCGGTTCAGTGCGCGCCGAGGTTGTTCGCCAGTACCTCGGGGGAGGGGACCAGGCGCCGGCGGGTGTCGACGGCGATGGTGGTCCAGCCGATATGGCTGATCTCCTCCCGCTTACGCCGCGCCCGCTCGCGCATCTTCTCCGGTGCCCCGTGGTGCACCCCCTGCGGGGCGTGCGAAATCAGTCCCGGCGGCATCGGCACGCCGTACATATCGCCGCCGTGGAAGAACGCGATCTCGTCGTAGTCGGCGTTGCGGTGATACCAGGGGATCGTCTCGGTGCCCGGCGCCGATTCGGCCCGTTTCGGCAGGAAGTTCATCACGTACACGCCGGTGGCCTGCATGAACAGATGCGCCGTGGCGGGCAGGTGCACGGTATCGGAGAGCACCACGTTGTAGTCGGCGATATTGAAGGTGAACGGGAAATTGTCGCCCTGCCAGCCCACCACATCCAGCGGGTGATGCGGATAGAACAGCGAGGTCGGGCCGCCCTCGTGGACCAGCCGCACCTCGTACTCGTCGCGCCCGTCGTCGTCCATGGCCGCGGGTTCCGGAATCGTCATCCGGTTCGGGTCGAACGGGAAATGCCGGCCCAGCGGCCCCGCCTGCGGTACCCGGAACTCCTCGGTCGCCTCCACCATGAGCAGCGTGGTTTCGCTGCCGGGGACCTGCCGGAACGTGCACGCCTTCGGCACGTACACCCAGTCGCCTTCGCGATAGCGCAGCGGACCGAATTCGGTTTCCAGCAGTCCGGAACCCTTGTGCACGAACGAAAGCAGATCCCCGTCGATGTACCGGGCGAAGAACGGCATCTCCTGAGCGCGCCGGCTCAGCGAGATCCGGCAGTCGGCGTTGGAGAACAGCAGCAGCGGGGAACCCGCGGGGTCGGTGGAGTCGGTGGGTTTCAGCGCGTCGGCGAGTACATCCACCGGGGCGAGCGGGCCGACCGCCCGGTAGCTCACCGGGTCGTTGCGCCGATACAGCTGCGCGGTGCGGCCGGTGAAACCACCGCGCCCCAGCTCGTCGTCCTTGAGTCCGTCGAGATCGGCGTGCAGTCGGTCGGGAGTAGTGCCTTTCCGCAGGTGCACAAAGGATTCCATGGCAGCATCCAGTCCTCGTCGGGCGCTGCGGCGGAGGTGGGTACGAGCCGGGCGGAGCCGCCGCGATCCCTGGTCCCCGTAGCGCGAAGTGGCTGGGCTCACAGTCGCAGAAAAATTGATTGCAGTCAATATAATCGCGGGCATGGATATCGCACCGGCACCGCGGGGACCGCGTAAGGGGCGGGGCAGGCCCCCGGCCGGGGAAACGCCCGCCTCGGTGGACGAGATCCTGGCGGCCGCACTGCACGTCTTCGCCCGCGACGGATTCGCCGGCGCCTCGGTCGCGGCGATCAACCGGGAACTCGGCGTGAGCCACAATCTGATCCACCAGCGCTTCAGGTCGAAGGAGGCGCTCTGGTACGCGGTCGCGGACTGGATTTTCGCCAACGCGGTCACCCTGCTGAAGATCCGGCCCGAACGCACCGATCTGCCGCCGCTGGAGGAGTTCCGCGCGGGCATCGTCCGTTTCCTCGAACTGCAGGCCGAATATCCCGATGTGGTGCGCCTGATCAGCACGGAAGCGGCGATCGAAAGTCCCCGCCTCACCTACCTCTACGACCGGCACATCCAGCCGATATCGGTGCTGCTCGCCGAACCCCTGAAACCGCTGCTGCACCGCAAGATCCTGCACCGCGACGATCTGCGCTCACTGCACTTCCTCATCGCCCACGGCGCGACCGCCCCCTACGCCGCACTCCCGCTGGCGACCCGGATGTCGCCTTCGGATCCCCTCGGGAAATCCGCGGTGCGCCGGCATGCCCGGCTCGTCGCCGACACCATCGTCGCCGGAATCGAAGCCCGGATCGCGCGCGGCGGATAGCTCGCGGAGACGGTAGCCGGCCCGCCCGCTCGCTGTTCGGGAGCTCACCGGGCGGCCCATCGCTGCCGGGATGGACGCATCCGGCAGGAAACAGAAGCCGGCATGTTCCTGCTGAAGGTTCCCCGAGCCTGGGTGCTGTGCGCCGGCGGCGACTTGCCCGGTGAACGGGTCAAGCCGGGTCTGTGGGCGGCTCCGGGGCTACCCGGTCGGTGAGCAGTTCGGTGAACTCCTCCGCGTATGCCAGCTGTTTTCGCAATCGTTCGGCACTCGCGCGCGCCTTCTCCCGGAAGGCCAGCAGTTCGTCCGCGGCCTCGGCGCGCCTGCCGGCGGACGTGGGATCGCCGAGGGTATCCAGGCTTTCCAGCAGCTGTTTCATTTCCGCGAGCGTGAAGCCGAGCGGTTTCATCCGCCGGATCACCAGCAGCCGTTCGACATCGGATTCGGTGTAGAGCCGGAAACCGCCGCCCGAGCGTGCCGACGGCTGCACCAGTCCCACCTCGTCGTAATGGCGAATGGTTTTGAGCGAGAGCTCGGTGCGTTCCGCGACCTGCCCGATCTGCAGGTAGTCCCCGTCGCTCATCTCAGTGGGCACCGGCCAGATGACCCGAGAGCTGTTGGTGCCGGGCGACCGAGGCCTCGTTCAAACCGAGGATCTCCACCCGTTTGCCCTTGGCCGCGTACTTGGTGGTGACGGCGTCGAGCGCGGCCACGGTGGAGGCGTCCCAGATATGGGTATCGGACATATCGATCACGATATTGGGTGGGTCGCCGACGTAGTCGAACTGATGGACGAGGTCGTTACTGGAGGCGAAGAACAGTTCGCCGCGGACCTTGTAGACGCGGGTGCCGCTGTCGGTTTCCGGCGTGGTGTCCGGTACGACCTCGGTGAAATGCGCGACGCGGTGTGCGAACGCGACCATCGCGGTGAGCACGCCGACGATCACCCCGTAGGCGAGGTTGTGGGTGGCGACGGTGACCCCGACTGTCACCAGCATGACGGTGGTTTCCGCGATCGGCATCCGCCGCAGGGTGGCGGGTGCCAGCGAATGCCAGTCCATGGTGCCGACCGAGACCATGATCATGACCGCGACCAGCGCCGCCATCGGGATCTGCGCGACCAACCCGCCCAGGCCGACCACCAGGATCAGCAGGAACGCTCCGGCCAGGAAAGTGGAGATCCGGGTGCGGGCGCCCGAAACCTTCACATTGATCATCGTCTGGCCGATCATGGCGCAACCACCCATACCGCCGAAGAATCCGGTGACGATATTCGCGATGCCCTGCCCCCAGCCCTCACGAGTCTTGTCGGAACGGGTATCGGTGATGTCGTCGACGAGTTTGGCCGTCATCAGCGATTCCAGCAGCCCCACCAGCGCCATCGCCAGCGCGTACGGCGCGATGATCCGCAAGGTCTCCAGCGTCAGCGGCACATCGGGCACCAGCGGGAACGGCAGGCTCGACGGCAGCTCACCCTCGTCGCCGACATTCGGCACGTTCAGGGCGAACACCAGCGTCACCGCGGTGAGCAAGACGATCGCCACCAGCGGCGCCGGAACGGCGCCCGTGAGCTTCGGTAGCCCCACGATGATCGCCAGTCCCACCGCGAGCATCGGATACACCAGCCACGGCACACCGAACAGATGCGGCACCTGCGCCAGGAAGATCAGAATCGCGAGCGCGTTGACGAACCCCACCATGACACTGCGCGGAATGAACCGCATCAGCCTGGCGACCCCGGCGACGCTGAGCCCCACCTGCAGCAGGCCGGCGAGAATCACCGTCGCGATCAGATAGTCCAGCCCGTGATCGCGCACCACCGGCGCGATCACCAGCGCGACGGCCCCGGTGGCCGCGGAGATCATGGCGGGCCGGCCACCGGTGAACGCGATCGTCACGGCCATGGTGAACGAGGCGAACAACCCCACCCGTGGATCCACGCCGGCGATGATCGAGAAGGAGATCGCCTCCGGAATCAACGCCAGCGCCACCACCAGCCCGGCGAGCACCTCCGTTCGCAGCTTTTTCGGGCTGCGCAGCGCCGCCACCACCGAGTTGCGCGGGGTGGCGGGCGCATGCGAGATCGACACGGTCGCGTCTCCGTTCGAAGAGATCGCGCGCACAGGCGCGCGGCCGGAGAAGCGAGCCACCGGCGGAGGAATCGGTGAACCGAGCGCGCGATCTGCATACGGCATCCGGCCACACTGCCGGGTGATCAGTATTCGCTCAGCGATCGGAACCCTACCCTCCCGTAAGGGTAGAGTTACAACCTCGGCTGAACGATTGTGGCGCAGTCGACAAATTGCGAGTCGAGTGCTGGTCCGCGCCGCGGCAACCGGCGGCGATGGAGCCGTGCCCCTTGCCGCCCACTCCCGTCGGCGACTCGGATATCCCTGTCGGGGCCGTGCCCATGCTCAGGTCCGATCGAGTTGAGCGTTCACCATGGCTTCGATCTCCGCCCGACCGCCGGATCCCAGGGCGCCGCCGAGTGCTTCCGCCAACCGTTCGAAAGGGTCCTCCAGGTCGAGGCCGGCGACCTGCGCTGCCAGCTCCGGCACAGTCCACGCTCCCGCCGGTTCCTCGATCCGGCCGCCGCGGGACCAGCCGTGGTTCACGGCCACGGAACTGCCGCGCACCGAAAGGACCTGGCCGGTCAACGGGCAGGCCGGATCGACGAGGTAGGCGACGATCGGGGCAACGGTGGCCGGGTCGCGCGGGTCGGGCCCGGACGATGGCATGGCGTCCATTCCGGGGACGCCCTCGGTGAGGCGGGTGCGGATCATCGACGGGCTGATGCAGTTGACCCGGACGCCGAGCCGTTTCAGCTCGAGCGCGTGCACCGTCGTCATGGCGGCGACTCCGGCATTGGCGGCGGCGTAATTGGTCTGGGTGGGTAGCGGATTCAGCAGGCCGGAGCCCGATACGGTGTTCACGATCGAGTGGTCTTCGTGTTCGCCCGCAGCCGTGCGCTCTCGCCAGTACGCCGCGGCCCACCGCGTAACGGCGAAGGTCCCTTTCAGTTTCACCGCGACAACCCGGTCGAACTCTGCCTCGGAGAGCTGTTCGACGCCCTTGTTCACTTCGATGGCGGCATTGTTGACCACGGCGTGCAGCCCACCGAATGCGGAGACCGCTCGCTCGACCATCTGCCGGGCCGCGGCCCAGTCGGTGACATCTCCGGTGTCGGCTACGGCATGTCCGCCGCGGTCCCGGATCTCGTCGACCACTGCCGCGGCGACCGAGGTATCGCCACCGGAGCCGTCGATCTGCGTGCCTGGGTCGTTCACGACGATATTGGCGCCTTCGGCTGCCAAGAACAGGGCTTCCGCGCGGCCTATCCCACGTCCGGCGCCGGTGATCAGAACGGTCCGGCCGGTCAGTCGACTCATATCGATGCTCCCTCGAGTAAATGCACTAGTGCAATGTTGCACCAGTGCATCAAAGCTCGCAAGGCGTTAGTCTGCTGTCGTGAGCCAACCGACGGGGTTACGGGAACGTAAGCGGCAGGCGACCCGCGCCGCGATTGTGCGCGCGGCGACAGAGTTGTTCCTGGACCGCGGGTTCGCGGCGACGTCGGTGACCGATATAGCGACCGCGGCCGGAGTCTCGCGCCGGACGTTCTTCCTCTACTTCCCCTCCAAAGAGGACGTGCTGTTCCACCACATCGAGGGGCATATCCAGATCGCCCGCCGCGCCCTGGACGAGCTCGGCCCCGAGGCGACCCCGTGGAGTGCGGTGCAGGAAGCGATGACGGCGCTGGTCGATGCGTTCGATACGGCCGGGGTCGACGAACTGGCGGACCTGCGCACGGAGATGATCCGCGGAACCCAGGGGCTGCCGGCGTCGCTCATGATCCGGCTGCAATCCGTGCACACCACCCTGGCGGCCCTGATCCGGGAGCGATTCCCGGACCCGGCCCTGCGGCCGGAGATCAGCGCGCACCTCGGTGCCTGCCTCGGTGCTGTCGCCGCCACCGCCTTCACGGCGCCGGCCGCGCGCCGGGCGCACGCGATGCGCACGGCTGTCCGGCAGGCCGGTGCCGGATTCCGCTGAAGATGCAGGGGCGGTAGAACCGGGTAAGAGCGAAAGGAAAACGCCCAGGTGGTCGCCGAGATCACCGGCGTATATAGAGACAACTGGGGTGTTCTCGTCGACACCGAAAGCCTCACTGTCACCCTCGATCCGGACTTCGACCCCCGCGCCGGGCAGGCCCGGTACGAAGCCGTCGCAGTCTGGGCCCACGAGGCGTCGGTACTCGATATCGTGGCTGCCTCCACACTCGCGCCCGCCAGCAAAGAAGCCGCCGTCGCGGCGCTGACGGACTGGGGCGGTGACGGTATCGACCCGGCGACCCCACCGGCCACCGCCGCCGCGCAGGAGACACCGTCCAGCCTCGCCTTGACCGCCACGCCAGCGGCCGCTGAGATCAGCGAAACCACTGACATCGGTCTCGGTTCGAATACCGGCACCGAGGACTCGACAGGTACCGACGATTCTTCGGCGACGGGGGACGAGTCCGGATCGGGGGTGGATGACTCATCATTGGACCTGGGTAATTCGGCCCTGGGTATGGACGGTCCGACCACTACGCCGCTAGTGACGACCGGTACGTCAGGTGAGTGGACACCGGCCGCTATCACCAACATGGTGACAGCGATCGGCACGATCACCGGCAACCAGCCCAGCACCCATGGCCCCGCTCCCATGATTTCCCACGACGGGCGCCCGACCCCGCTCGGAGAGGCCATCGCGCACTATGGGCGGATCTTCAAGACCCTGCACATCCTGCGGCCGGCCGACGATGAACCCTATCGGCGCGAAGGCAAGGCCCGGGCCAGCCTCGTCGAACGGCGCCACGACCTGGCACGGCGGATCTACCACAGTGAGAAGGGGGAGATGGTGCGCGCCTACTACGAACCCGGTTGTCGGCGTTCGTCCGCAGTCACATCGGCCTGGACGGGCACTAGCCTTCCACCTGCCCGACCTCACGGAATCGCCGCCCGCTACGGGATCCGGACGCGGACAACGACGAATGAGGCACCCGCTGCCGGCCGCAGCGTGCCCACAGCAATACTGGTGTCGAAGCCGACGAACACATGAATGAGTCGATCAGTCTATGCCGAAATCCAAGGGCCATAAGCCGAATACTCGCTCATTGCTTTGAATCCCTCTTTCCATCTCTTCCGCATCGTGGTAATACTTTCGCAATTTCTTCGATCAGGAAAGCGTCGAGTTCGGTATCGGAAAGTTCGCCAGTCCCGTCCATCCACCACCCCCCGATGCATTGAACGGCCGGATAAGGTAAATTAAATGCATTCTGCATCAATTCCATCAAGTCGGGCGTCGACACATCTGGATACAGTGTCAACATCTCTCGAAGTATCCGAGAGGGAACCCATCCTTCTCGATATTTTGAGGCCACCAGCGCGGCGGCTCCTTCGTCGAACTTCGGCTCGTAATAGTTCATCGGGCAAACTCCACTATTGCACTGGTGTATTCTCCAGGGCTACCCTCGACGTTCACAATTTCCACCCTCTCGAACCCCGCTTTAGCAGCTTGTTTTCCAGTCCATGTCTTCGCCGCCGCGGCCTCCAGCGACAATCCCTTACCGGTGAGCTCGTTCAAGCCGGCAAGGTTCGATCCGAATTGCCAATTTCCCACTATCGAAGCGAACTTTCCTTCGAAGAATTTCAGAATTGTTTGGAACTGTTCCGCGCCGTTCAGCAGAGTCGACCGTTGTCCGTTTTCCAGTTTAGTTCTGAGGCTCACGAAGAGACTGCTACCCAAAACCTTACCCTCAGCGTGGAGCCGCGGGTTCGTCGTATCCTGTACGTAGTATCGCTGACCTGGGATGGACCGATCGATCAGGCGCGGTGGTGAATGGACATTATCTTCGCGTGTGGTCGCTCCCGTGTGTTCGGGGCTCCGTCCCTCGCTTGCTTTGTCGATCTCGCGGGCGCCGTGCTCGGAGGCATCGCCAATTGTTCTGCCCGCCGCGCGGACCTCATCGGCCACGTCGCCCAACGTGTCGTGCAGGTGGGGACCGGTCCGGCGGCTGAGCAGTTCGATCATGTCGTCCGCCATCCGCTGCAACTGTTGCCCTAGCTCATCGGGCACGCCCTTCATCGCTTGCCGCCGCCTCCGACGCGCGCATCGGGCCTGGTCGCGGATCTCATATGTCGATCACCGGCGTCGAGGCCCCTTCCTCGGCGGCGTGGGTCAGCCGCGAATGCCGCAACTGGTGCAGCGTGTACGGGCCGTCGTCGAAACGTTCGGTGTAAGTCTCGAACAACTCCGCCGCAGGCCGATACGACAGGCGCGCCCGCCCGGTCGATGGGTCGATATCGTTGCGGGCCACCGAAGGCCGCGCTCTGCGGTCGGTGAGAAACAACGGACCGGATTCGCGGCCGGCCAGCGTTCACAGCAACAACCGCGCCGTGCCGGTCCGCCTGCCACGCGATGACCTCCCGCGACCCGCCCTTACGGGTCACCACTGCGCACCGGTTCGCCGTATCCAGGTCGGGTACATCGAGCATCAGCACCTCCTCGGCACGCACCGAGGACTCGTACAGCATGTGCCACAACACCCGTTCCCGCAGCGCCGCATCCGATCCCAGGATCTCGGCGACCCGCGCACGGCTCACTGCCTTACTGGTATCCGTCGGTGCGGGCCGGGCCCGCAACCGCACCAACCGATCACCGGCCGGCCACTGCTGTTCGCGCCAATACCCGCACGCTGCCGCGAGCGCGGTCAACCGGATGTTGAACGTCTTGGGGCCCTTGCTGCCCCACACGAAGGTGAACCAGCCACTGACCCGGTTCGGTTCCTGATCCGGCAGTGCCACATTCGTGTCCACGCCGAAATCTGCCACCAACTTCTCCAGCGCCGCCGTATAGGTTGCACGCGTGTTGGACACCGTGATCGTGGCCGGGTAGATCCGCACCGCGTCGGCCGATCGCACATCATTCACCGGCGTCGGCAGCGTCCGAACCCGTCCCATCGACCGGCCTCCCACCAGTACCGCAGATAGTTTCCCGAGCCGCCGCCGCGCGAAAAGGGCATCGCCCAGGACGACTGCGACACTACCGCACATAGTTAGCTGCTATGCGCGGTAACCGCTAAGCGCCGGATTTCTCAACGATGGTCCTCGACCCCCGGGACGCCCCGGGAAAGGACTTCCCAGTGAGATTTCGGCGACCGGGAGTTACCACAGTCTCTTGATACCCCGGGGAGTGGGAAAGCGTCTGCTACGAGTTCGGTGGCGATTTCGTGCATCCTGAGCGATTCGGCTTCGCTGACGGAGCGCACCCCTGGTTCATATGCACCTCCCGGTTTCGAACATCGCGGAACGCTGATTTGAATTCGGAGGCCAGCGGATAGCCGTCGTCCTCGAGGAACTCGGAGATGGGACCGAGTGTCCGCGCCTTCTTGATCTGAACACCGCGACTGTCCAGAACGGACTTGATCGCCATGTCGCCGGCGCTGCCGCACTCGATGACCGCCCTGCGCGTCTGGCCGGCTCGGTGGAGTGCGCGAACGTCGCGGAGCAGCGTCCAGGCCGGTACAACAGGCTCCTTCGCACCCCCGCCAGCGCGAAGCAGTGCGTGAGCATCTCATCTCGTCGCCGACAATCTGAGGACCGGGAACTGTAGCAATGAAGCCGAGGCGCTTGACGAGCACCATCGTCGACGACCCCGGCGGGCGCCCCCCACGCCACTGTGTCGAGGTCGAAGTTCCCGGGAATCGCGGGGGGCTGAATCAGCGGCAGCGCCTCGGCTGTGACCGGTGGACCTGGCATGTGCACTGTTACTGGTAGCCGTTGAGCGCCGAGGTGAAGTCCACGGCGAGATTGGGACGATGCGCTGGGAACGACGGGCCTGCCGAGCACGATGCTCGTCGATGACTATGACGACGACGTCTAGATGTACTGCCACGAATGCGGTCCGGAAGCCGACTTCTGTAGTTGACCGGACTCCGGGGGCGGCGGCCCCCCCGCCCGGCGGGGGGGGGGGGGCGGGGCGCCCACCCCCACCACCCCCGGGGGAGGGAGGGGAGGTGGCGCGGGGGATATCGATGATGCCCGGCCCCTGGTCCTTGGCCTGGACCACGAGAGCGCGACCTCCGTCGCGCTCGGCCACCTGCAGGCGGATCTCGCCGCAGCCGGCGTAACAGGTGAAATTACGGGCGACCTCGGAGATCGCCGTGGAGATCATGGTCCGGTCGGTGAGCGTGAAGCCGAGTTCCTCGGCCAGCTCACGCCCGGCCTGACGTGCGGTCACGATGTCGTTCGACATCTTCACCGCGATTACC
>NZ_JARWOV010000010.1 GCF_029868855.1 Nocardia carnea
CCGCCCCCCCCCCCCCCCCGACAACACCCGCCGCCCCCACTCACAACACCCACCCTCACCCGTCACCACCCTCTCAAACCCACCCCGACCCCACACTCCATGCCCCCCTCTACACGACTCCGGAACCCGGCACCCCCGAACGCCCCGGTCACCACCCGGAAGCCGAGAATCCGAGCCCCCGGACCGAACCCGGCCCCCAGACCGACCCGGGCAACGCACCCCCTTCCCGACCTGACGCCTCCGCAGCACAGCCGGGCCGGGACACCGACGACCCGTCGGCGAACCGCCCGGACGACAGCGGCTCCCCCGACTCGGCGACGCGGCCTGAACCACCCGGATCACACACTCCGGATCGAACTCCCGGCCCTCGGCCCGACAGCGACGCACCGGCGCATACCGGCGACCATCCGCACGGGTCTCGTGCGGGCTCCGACGCCGCCGGCTCACACAACCCGGACCAGCCGGGATCGCATCACACGAACGGCGGACAACGGGCGGACACCGACCCGGCTGCCGACACCGATCGCACGCCCGACCCGCATCCGGACAACGATTCCACGAGTACACCACCGTCGTACCCGGCCCCCGGAACGCATCCCGGCCAGGGAGCGTCCGGGTTCCGCACCGATTTCACCCCGAACGCCCCGTCACGCAGCCCGGACCCGGCCGACCAGCCGCACCGCCCCAGCAGTTCCTCTCCTGCGCGACCACCCGAACCGGCAAGCGCGCGCACCCCCGCAAATTCCTCCCCCGCACGTACGCCCGAAACAACACACACCCGGGCACCCCACAGCTCGCCCGCCACCCGGCCGGACCCGGCAACGAGGCCGGACCCCGACGTTTCCTCCCGCCCACGATCCACCGCGCATACATCACCGGCGACCCGGCGGCACTCCGACACCACATCGACCAGAATCCCGGAGCCCGACCGGCCCGGTGACCGGCCGGGAACACGACCCGACCCCGAGCCGCGAACACCGAACGATCGCAACCGTCCACGCACCGACGACCCCGACACATCCCGCACCACGACCCGGCACCACACCCCCGAAACACCCACCGACCGACCCACCCGCGACCCCGGCAATCCGTCCGGAGACCCGGACCCGCGGGACAGCTACGACGATCCGCACCGCCACGATCCGGAGACATCCCGCGACCGCGACACCGGCACACGGTCCCCGCTCGACCGCTCCCGCTCCGAGACGGACAACACCGGAGATCGTGACCGGACCGATCGGAACCCGGACACCGCCGACCGCGGCCCGGACGAACCCGAGCGAAACAGCGACGAGCCGACCGCCCACGATCGCGCGGAGGCGGACCGAACCGCGCACGAGCATGCCCGCACCGCAGGTCCGGAGTCCGACCGCACCCCGGCACAGAAGACCTGCTCCACCGATCCGGTCGACCTCGGCACCGGCGAATTCCTGCTCCCGGAAACCGATTTCGACCTCCCGGGTGTATTGCCGCTGACCCTGCGCCGCGCCCACCACTCCAACTACCGATTCGGTCGCTGGTTCGGCCCGTCCTGGTCGTCCACCCTGGATATCCGCCTCGTCGTCGACGACGCCGGCGTGACATTCCTCGGTGAGGACGGCATCATGCTGGCCTACCCGCACGCCGAGGTGAATGTCCCCGTTCACCCACTCACCGAAGGCCAACTGTGGTCACTGACCCGCACCGAGGCCGGCGGCTACCGGGTACACGACCGCCGGCGGGAGCTGATCTGGCATTTCGCCCCCGAATCCGTGCTGGATGGGCTGGACATCCGCCTGGGGAACTACGCCGTTTCGGCGATCACCGACCGGCATCACAACCGCATCCGCTTCCACTACGGCGCCGACGGCGCACCCATCGAGATATCGCACTCCGGCGGGTACCGCGTCCGCGTCGACACGCACCGAGGCCGGGTCACCACGCTGTCTCTCGTCACCGGCACAGAGCAGGCCGCCGCGTGGCGCTACACCTACACCGCCGGAAATCTGGCATCGGCCACGGATCCCGACGGTGCGACCATGCGCTACACCTATGACGCCGAGAACCGGATGACCTCGTGGACCGACACCAACGGCAACCGGATGGTCAACACCTACGACGAGGCCGGCCGGGTGATCCGTCAGCGCGGCACCGGCGGGATCCTCGATTCCGATTTCGCCTACCTCGAGTTCCCGGACGGTACCGGACGGGTCACGGCAGTCACGGATTCCACGGGTGCTGTCACACAGCACGGCTTCGACCGGGAGCTCCAACTCCGCGATCTGATCGACCCGGCCGGCGGGCACACCCATATCGATTACAACGCCGACCGGCGCCCGTTGGCGATCACCGGTCCGGACGGAGCGACGACCGGTTACCGATACAGCGAATCAGGCAACGTGGCGAGTATCGTTCGCCCGGACGGCAAGGCGATCACTGCCGCCTACGTCTTCCACAACCGGCCCAGCACGGTGACAGGCGCGGACGGTACCGTGACCCGCCGGGAATGGTCGGCAGAAGGCAACCTCTCCGCAGTCGTCGACCCGGCCGGCAATCGCACGGAATTCACCTACCACGCCAATGGCGCCCTCGCGACGGTGACCGAACCCAGTGGTGCACGCACCACGATCCAAGTCGACGCGGCGGGTCTACCGATCCGGATCACAGACCCGCTCGGCTCAGTCACCGTCATCCGGCGTGACGCCACCGGACGACCGGTCGAGATCATCGACCCATTGGGCCGCCACACGCACCATGAGTGGTCCGCTCACGGAAAGCTGTTGCGGCAGACCGATCCCGAGGGCCACACCGAATCATGGTCATACGACGGCGAGGGCAACGTCCTCACTCACACCGATGCCGCGGGTGCTGTCACCCGGTATACCTACGGTGACTTCGACCTCCTGCACTCCCGCACGGATCCCGGCGGCGCTGTCACCCGATACACCTGGGACCGCGAACGACGCCTCCTCGCGGTAGCCAACCCCCTCGGCCAGACCTGGTCGTACGAATACGATCCGGCCGGCCGGCTCGTCACCGAAACCGACTACGCGGGCATCGCCACCCGGTACACCCACGATCGGGCGGGTCGAATCGAGACCGTCATCCGAGCGACCGGCACCGTGCACCACCGTCACGATGTCCTGGGCCGCCTCACCGAGATCAGTACGGACACCGGCGAATGGATTCACTACCGGTACGACCCGGCGGGCCGGTTGCTGCAGGCGGTCAACGGTATCGGTGCCGATCCGGCACATATCCTCGACTGCACATACACATCCACCGGACAGCTTGCCGCCGAACGTCTCGACGACGCCGAGATCCTGTACGAGCACGACCGGCGTGGGAACCGGATCCGCTGCACCACTCCGTCCGGCGCGGTCACAACCTGGCGCCACGATATCGCGAACCGGGTCGACCAGATGACCACCGACGGCCGGGATCTCACCTTCGACTACGACCCCCTCGGCCGACTCACCAGCTGGCAGATCGGTGAAATCGCGCTCACCCGGCAATTCGGTGCCGCCGGGTACATCACCGAGCAGGAAGTCACCGCCTTCCCCGCGCGGACGCTGACGCTCGACCCGACCCCCCGGCCCGCACCGCGCCGGCTGCGCCGCGACGAATTCACCTACCGCCCGGACGGCTATCTGACCGAACACACCACAATCCGCGCGACGAACCCGGTCACTCCCGCCACGCCGACACCGGAAACGGCCGCGCCCGACCGGGACACGGGCCCGACGGACTTCTCCGAATCACTCCTGCGACGAACATACGATCTGGACCCGCTCGGCCGGATCACCGCAATCGCCCACAACGGCGCGATCACCGAACGCTACAGCTACGACCACCTCGGCAATATCACCGATGCGCGTGTACCGACCGAACCCCCGCCGTCGGCCCACACGAACTCCGCCGGCCCCGGCCGGTCCCGCGCGGACACGTCACCGCCGCCCACGCGTGAAGACCGGAGGAACCTCCTCATCCGTGACGGCCGCACCCGCTACCACTACGACGCCGCGGGCCGTCTCGTCCGCAAGACCACCACACGCCTGTCCCGCAAACCCGATGTCTGGCGCTTCCGCTACAACGCTTTCGACCAGCTCACCGATGTCTGGACCCCTGACCATGAATGGTGGCATTACACCTACGACCCGCTCGGCCGCCGTTCCACCAAACAGCACCTCGCCGCCGACGGCACGATCCTCGAACGCATCGACTACATCTGGGACGGCGCCCATCTGATCGAGCAGACCGGTACCACCTCCACCGTTCGCTGGCAGTACCGGCCCGGCTCCCACACACCGCTCACGCAAACGATCGAGCAGGCCGGGGTCGACCGTGAGTTCTGCGCGGTCGTCACCGACCTCGTCGGCGCCCCGGCCGAACTGATAGATCCCGACACCACCGATCCCGCGGCCACCGCCGGTGCCGACCTGTGGGGCCGTACCAGCTGGCGCGGGAAATCCAGCTCACTGTTGCGCTTTCCGGGACAGATCTACGACCCGGAAACCGGGCTGCATTACAACATGTTCCGGTACTACAACCCGGACACCGGTCAATACCTCACACCCGACCCGCTCGGCCTCGAACCTTCGCCGAACCCCTACGCCTACACCACCAACCCACTCAGGTTCGTCGACCCGCTCGGCCTGACACCGACCGCGTGCGAGATGTTCGACAACTTCCGCAGACAGGTCACGCCTGGGGAGCTCCGCGGTGCGCCGCCGCCCTACCCGGGTGGCCGGCCGGGGCATGCGCAATCGAAACACGGCGTCAGCACACAGGTTCAGGCGTCGATCCTGAACAGCCCTGATCGCATATTCAGCGGGACGTACCGAGGCAAGCACCATCGCACCCGGGAGCCGTACACCCGCGAGGTCGACATCTACTACCAGGCAGCAAGCCCGAACGATCCCACCGCCGGTTCTGTGGTGATCACCGAAGCGGGTAACAAGAACTCGGTCATCACCGCCTATGGTTTGATCGACAAAAAGGCCGACAATCCGAGACCGGTGTCCCCGGAACTATGGGCGGACGACCCGGATTACGTCGAGATCCGCGTCAACAACGACGGCTCCAATGAGGTGGAATACACCGACCGGGAGCGCTTCGAAAGGAATGACTGGCCGTGACGGTCGAGAACGGTTCCGAGGACAACACAGCGTCCGGCCGGTGGCGGGCGACGATCGACAATCTCGTCGCCGGCCTCGCCGACCACCTCGGGGAACCGGTGACCGTGATCGATGCGGAGGAGATGGAGGATGCGTTCTCCTGCCTGATCCGAGGCCCTGAGCCGACCGGCCCATCCCTGCAGGTTGCCTGGAAGGGAGTGCTGGGTATGCAATTCATCGACGAGCAACCGGATATCAGCGTATCGATGTTCCTGTTCAGCCGGGGCCGCCGCCTGCGGCTCGACGACGAGCCCGGCAGTTACCTGGAAATCGTCTACGAAGGCCCGGCCGACGGCTCCGGGACCTGGCGCGACCTGGGCTGGCTGCAGGACGACTTCGGTGAGTTCGCGGCATACGACCGGTACGGCGACTGACCGCACTGGATCTCATCTGGGCAGCGCTCGGCCGGCAGGGTCGAACCTCGCCCGTTCGGACGGGTAGGGTCGCGGGGCGTGACGATGATCGAGATTTCGCTTCCCGGTGGCAGTGCTGAAGGATATGTGTCCGGCGAATCCGGACCCGGGGTCCTGCTCTTTCAGGACGCGATCGGTTTGCGTCCGGAGATCGAGCGGATGGCGGATCGGATCGCGTCGTGGGGTTATGTCGTACTGGCACCGCATATCTTCTGGCGGGACGGGCGTGCCGCCGACCTCGCACCTACCGTCGACCTGCGTGATCCGGCGAATCGTGACGCGTTCTTCTCCTCCGGAGTGGGTGAGCGGATGGCCCGGCTCACGCCGGAGATACTGCGAGCAGACGGCGAAGTGTGGCTGGAGACGCTGCAGGGACTGCCAGGTGTCACCGGAACCGCCGTCGGCGCGACCGGATACTGCTTCGGCGGCCGCGTCGCATTGCGTCTGGCCGCGCACCGCCCGGACGAGGTCGCGGCGATCGGGATGTTCCACACCGGCGGGATCGTCACCGAGGGTCCCGACAGCCCGCACACCGAGGTTCCCCGGGTCCGGGCCGCCGTTCTGGCCGGCCACGCCGACAACGACGGTTCCAACACCCCGGAGCAGATCGCTGCTTTCGACGCCGCGCTCGAAGCGGCCGGCCTCGACTACCGGACCGCCGTCTATCCGGACGCACCGCACGGCTACACCATGCCCGATACCGCCGCTTATCAGGAGGCGGGCGCCGAACGGCACTACCGGGAACTGCGCGAACTGTTCGACCGCACCCTGAAGTAGGTAGCGCTTGCGCAGAGCCGTCGGCGGCACCCGCCGGAACCCTTCCGCTGGTGCCGGTGCCTGGTCGGCGGGCAAGGTCCGATCGCCGCGGTCACGGCCGATCGATCGACACACCGCGAACTGTTCCGTACTCGGGCGCGTACGGGGCCGCACTACGCTGAGAGCGTGGAGCGACCACTGGCCAGGGAGTTTTCCGCGTACGGGGTGTCACATTGGGTCGTGCTGGTGGTGTTCGCGGTGGGGGCAATTGCGGTCGTCGCGGTCGGGCGGTGGGAGCGGGAACGCGACGGAGCGGGGAGTTTCGGCCGGGCGCTCGGATGGGTGACGCTCGGGCTGTATCTGGTGGTCTACCTGTCCACGATGTTTCCGCCGACGCTCGAGCGGGCGGTACCGCTGCGGTTGACCGATCTGGCAACCCTCGTTGCCGGGTATGCGCTGGTGACAAGGCAACAGTGGGCATACGCGCTGACCTACTACTGGTGTCTCACCTTGAGCACGCAGGCGCTCGTGTCACCGGCGTTGGACAGTGCGGACTTCCCGAATCACCAGTTCCTGGCGTTCTGGGCGATTCACCTGCTCGTCGTCTGGGGGGCGATCTACCTGACCTGGGGCGTGGGAATGCGCCCGGGCTGGGGAAGCTATCGGTTGGCGGTGGCAGCGACTGTGGTGTGGGTGGGAGTGACCTTTGTCTTCAATTCGCTCGCCGATACCAACCACGGGTTCGTCAATCGGAAACCCTCGACTCCGTCGCTGCTCGACGTTCTGGGGCCGTGGCCGTGGTATCTCGGCACGGTGGCCGCGCTGCTACTCGTGGTGTGGGCATTGATGACCTGGCCTTGGGTCCGGGACCGCCGCGAGTAGTTCATTCGTCGCAGTGCCGTGGTCTCACCCGCGCCGGGTGACGACGTGCCGGTCCGAGGGCGGCTACCGTACGCCCATGGCCCGACCTCATGCAGGTACCGAGCCCGGGATGGACCGGCGGGAGGACCGCGCACAACGGACCGAGCGCGGAGCCGGGCAGCGCGAGCGGCTACCTTTCGACGCCCTCGCCGGCGTGGGATCCGAGGACGATCGCGACCCGCCGGCGCTCCTCGAATCCCAGGCCGGTACCCGCATCCCCGAACTGGTACCCGTGCGCTACGGCCGAATGGCGACCTCACCGTTCGCGTTCTTCCGCGGCGCCGCGCTGGTGATGGCCGACGATCTGGCCCGCACCCCGAACACCGGCCTGCACACCCAGCTCTGCGGGGACGCGCATCTGAGCAACTTCGGCCTTTTCGCCACCCCGGAGCGCCGGCTCGCCTTCGATGTCAACGATTTCGACGAAACCTTTCCCGGGCCCTTCGAATGGGATGTCAAACGGCTCGTTGCGAGCCTGGCCGTTGCCGGGCGGGACAACGGTTTCAAAACCAAGCACCGCCACCGCATCACCCGGGCCTGCGCCGCCGAGTACCGCGAAACCATGACCTACCAGGCCGGACTCGGCGAGCTCGCGGTGTGGTACGCCCATATCGAAGCCGAGACCGAAATGGCCGAGCTGCGTGCGGTACTCGATTCACCGACTCGCAAGCGGGTCGAGAAGACGATCGGGAAAGCATGGGGCCGCGATAGTGCGCACGCGCTGTCGAAATTGACCACGACCGGCGCCGACGGGCAGCCGCGGATCGTCAGTATGCCGCCGTTGATCGTGCCGGTCGAGGAATTGACCACCGGTGCCGATGCCGAGCTGGTGCAGCGGACGATGCGCAAACGCCTGGCCGACTACCGCACGACCCTGCAACCCGACCGCCGATTCCTGCTCGACCGGTTCGATTACGTGCACGCGGCCCGCAAGGTGGTGGGTGTGGGCAGTGTGGGCACCCGCTGCTGGATCGTCCTGCTGCGCGGCCCCGGCGACGATCCACTCTTCCTACAGGCGAAGGAGGCGCAGCCTTCGGTGCTCGCCCGGTATCTCGACGGTCCCGAGTACGCGAATCAAGCGGAACGGGTGGTGACCGGGCAGCGGCTCATGCAGGCGACCAGCGATATTTTCCTCGGCTGGCATCGCGGCCCCGACGCCGACGGGGTGATCCGCGACTTCTACATCCGCCAGCTCCGCGACGGCAAGGGTTCCGCCGATATCGACACCATGTCACCCGACCTGATGGCCCTGTACGGCCGGCTGTGCGCCCGGGTACTGGCCCAGGCGCACGCGCGCGGCGGCGACCGCTTCGCGATCGCGGGTTATCTGGGCTCCGGCGACGAATTCGATTCGGCAATGGCAGATTTCGCGGAGAACTACGCCGACCGAAGCGCACGTGACCACGCGGCCCTGCTCCGGGCGATCGAGGACGGCCGTGTCACGGCCGCACCCGTTACCCAGTAGCGGACACCGTCGCGTCACCCTGAGGACCACGCACGAAGATCGCCCCGCGGCGGGATGCCGGTATCCCCGCGTCAGTTCACCACGGCGAACGCGAAACCGTCCCAGCCCTTCGCTCCCACCGTCTGGACGACCGTCGCGTCCAGCCGCGGTTCCTCGGCGAGAAGTTCGACCAGTTCCCGGCTCGCCCGGACGGCGGGATCATCCGAGTCCGCGTCGGCGAGGCGCCCGCCGCGCACCACATTGTCGACGACGATCACCGTCCCGGGCCGGCTCAACCGCAGCGCCCACCGCACATAGTTCGAGTTGTTCACCTTGTCGGCGTCGATGAAGACCAGGTCGAACGGATCCGGCTGCTCTTCGGCCAGCACCGGCAGCGATTCCATCGCCGCGCCGATCCGGATATCGACCACGTCGCCCAACCCGGCCCGGTCC
>NZ_JARWOV010000011.1 GCF_029868855.1 Nocardia carnea
CTCCGGTGCGCTCGGGTGCGGGCGGCGGCGGGGGGGCCGCGCGGCCGCCGCCCGGTTCCTTTGCGCCGAGGTTCGGAGGCGCTGGCCCAGCATGTCCAGCGGTGAACGAGTTACCGCTGGGACCGGAAATCAATAGGAGGCGGTTATGGCTATCGACGCGTACATGGAACAGACTTCGCTGGCCGAGATCATTCGGCACGGCAGTCCAGAGTTCCATCAGCAGCTGCAGAAGATCCTGAGCAATCCGGACTACGCCGTTACGGAGCAGCAGAGCCAGGAGCAGCGGCGTCTCAACGCCTACGACCAGCTGGGTGACCTGGTGAGAGAGATCGGGACCCGCGCTGTGGCGACCGACCTACCCAAACTGTTCGCGGTGTTCGATCAATGCGCCGTGCTCGCGACTGACCTGATTCCGTTGATCTCCGGCCACTACAACCTGGCCACGGGTAGCTTGGCCACACTCACCGACTCAGACTCGGCCGCGCCGTACCTGCTGGATCTGGACGATGCGACCGCCGTCGGCGTCATCCTGCTGACCGAGTACGAGTGCGGCTCCAATATCCAATTCATGCGGACCACCGCGACATGGGACGGCGACGGGTTCGTGCTCAAAACCCCGGACCCGAAGGCGCGCAAATTCATGCCCAGTGTCGGGATTCCGGTATCGCGGGTGTGCATCGTAGGCGCCCGGCTCATCGACTCGGCGGGTGTCGATCAGGGAGTCCACCTCTTCACCGCCCGCCTGCGCGACGCCGACGGCGCCCCCGCCCCCGGGGTGACGATCACACAGCTCGGCCATCAGCCACTGGTGGTCATGGACAACTCCGTCATCAGCTTCGACAACCTGCGGGTCGAACGCGATGCCTGGCTGAGCAACGACCTCGCCACCATCGACGACAATGGCGTACTGACCTGGCGTGACGAGGCGAGCCGCAAACGCGCTTTCGCCTCGGCGAGTAGCCAGCTCACCGTCGGTCGTCTGGCCCTCTCCTCCTGCCTCAATGCCGAAGCCCGCGCATCGCTTTACATCGCCCTGAACTACGCGAGCAAGCGGGTGGTGCCGATGACGGCGGTCGACCGGCCGGTCATGCTCGACATCCCCCACGTGCGTGACACGCTGCTCACCGACCTGGCCGGTACCGTCGCACGCACCCTCTATGGCAACGCGGTAAAAACCTCGCTTGTAGGTGCGGATCTCACGGCTCGCGAGCCTGTGGTGGCGGTGATGCTGGCCAAGGACTTCATCCAGCGGCACGCACTGGAAACAGTCACCGACTGCCGCGTGAAGATGGCTGCCCAGGGCATGTTCAGTGCCAATCGCGTCGCCGGCTACCTCGGAGTCTGTCACGCCGCGATGACCGGTGAGGGCGACGTCTCCGTCATGGGCTCGGTCGCCGGTCGGGTACTGGCCAAACAGCTGGCGGGCACACCGCCGCCCGCGCCCGTCCACCACGACCCCGCCGATCCCGTCGACCGCGCCCGCCTGCTCAGCGCCCGGACCTTGACGATTGCACAGGAAGCACAGCCACACCTGGCCGACCCCACGCTGGAAGCGCGGCTCGAGGTTATTCCGGACGCCCTCGAACTCGCCGAGGCATACTCCGCCGAACAAGCCTTGCGAGCACTTGAAGAGCACGCCAATTATCCCGAGCTCGCCGCTGTACGTGACGTATTCGCCTTGGACCAGATCGACCAGCACTCGTCGTGGTACCTCACCCACGGGCTGCTCGACCTGGATGCGGTGAAGGCGATCAAACAGCAGCTACGCAACGGACTGCTCTACGAGGCCATCGACGAACTCGCCGGCCATCTGCCTGCACTACTGGACGCTTTCGAATTCGACGATGAGGTCCTCGGCGCACCGGTACTGGCCGACGATCTGGCCGCCGCGTGGGACACTCGCTGTCGCGACGATCGGCTGGGTCGCTGACCTTGGTACAACAGAGCCACGAGGGCTGCGGCTCGGCGAGATCAGGTGATGGCGCCCATGAGGTATGGCCCGCGCTACGGAACTGACGCACGTGGGTCCGCAGCGCTGGGGTAGCCGCCGGTAAATGCATTGACTTCGCGGGCTGTGCGGTTCCTATCGGCCCCCTCTGCAGGGGGCCGATAGGCGGTGGCCGCCGAATAGGAACGTTTGTCGAGCGGATTCGTCGTCGCTGTCGATGCGGCCGTCATGCTCCCTGGTCGCTGCCGAATGTGATCTTCTACGGGCTGGCCGGCGTCGTACATAACCGAAAAGCCACGGCCGTGGTCCGGCAAGCTACGGCCGTGGTCCGGCAGCATCGGCAGCAACCCAATCGCCAGCTCCCAGTACAGGTCGTCCCAGTTTGATCGTGCGGGTCGGGCCCGGGTCAGCGCATAGATCATCGTCGCCGCGGGGCGGGCCCGGCCACTATCTGAATCAGACCACAACGTTCTCGCTGCGGACGACCTCGACCAGTTCGTTGAGATCGTAGATCCGCCAGTCGGAAAGCTCGTCCACCTCGGCTTTGTTCCGATGGATCCAACCCCAAGGACCCCGTTGGACATATGCGGTGCGCAAGCCGCTCTTCTTCGCCGGGGCCACGTCGTTGTCTATCCGATCACCAACATAGACGATTTCTTCGGCGGCAACTCCGGCGAGATCGATCACCTTGTCGAAGAACCCGGCCGCCGGCTTCTGTACACCCCAGTCGTCCGACGTGGCAATGAAGTCCGCCGGCAGATCCAAATCCCGAAGGATCTTTCCGGCCCGCGCGGTCTGGTTCCCGGCGATACCGACCACGACACCCAATTCGCGCAACGCGGCCAACGCCGACCGGGCGTCCGGGTAGAGATCGTTCTCGTCGAATCGTTCCCCTTCGCCTGCATCGATCCGTGCCTGGCGTTCTCGATCCAAATCGAATCCGGGTCTGAATATCTGAAATGTTTCGCGGTAGTCAAGTCCTTGCGCGATGACGGCACCGAACATCGAGACGAACGTGTGGCGGGGTACCCCCAGCCAATCTGCCCAGGTCCCGTATTCGCGGGTCTCGTCGACCAGCGTCTCGCCTACATCGAAAACCACGGCATTGATCACGGCACAACGTTACCGCCGCCGGTACCGGGTGTGCCGCGAGGCTCTGGAGCCACAGTAAGCGCGAGAGAGATCGAGCGGGGTGCTTACACTGTGCCGGATGCGGTGTCGGCGGCGCCGTGGTCGCAGTGACGGGCCAAAGAACGCAGCCGTGATTGCGAATTACACGGCGTCTTCGGAGGAAGTTGCGGAGGGTGCCATCCGTCCTGGTGAGCTCGGTCAAGGGCGTGCGACCGAGATCGATTTCGTATCGAGAAACCCTTCCAGCCCCTCCCGCCCGAACTCCCGCCCGATCCCGCTGGCCTTGACCCCACCGAACGGCGCATGCGGATCCATACTGTAGGCCTGGTTGATTCCCATGGTGCCGCTGCGGATCCGCTGGGCGAGGGACAGTCCGCGGTCGATATCCGGTGTCCATACCGACCCCGACAGCCCGTATTCGGTGTCGTCGGCGAGTTGTACGGCGTGGTCGAGGTCGCGATAGGCGAGCACGGTGAGCACCGGGCCGAAGATCTCTTCGCGTGCGATCCGCATCGTGGGTTCCACATCGGTGAACAGGGTGGGTTGCACATACCAGCCGCGATCGAGGCCGGGGGGTGGTCGATGGCCGCCGGTGACCAGGCGGGCGCCTTCACCGGTACCCAGCTGGATGTAGTCGCGGATTCGCTGTCGCTGACGGGCGGTGACTACGGGCCCGATGCGGGTCGAGTCGTCGGCGGGATCGCCGATCGTGAGCCCGTGCACCATGGCGGCGACGGCGTCGATGTACTCGGTGCGGCGGTGGTGCGGTACCAGGATCCTGGTCTGGGCGACACAGGCCTGGCCGCCGTTCATCAGTGCGGCGACCTGGATTCCGGTGGCGACTTCCGCCGGGTCGGCGTCGTCGAGGACCACCGCGGCCGATTTGCCGCCGAGTTCCAGGCTCACGCGTTTCAGCGAAGACCCGCACGCCGCGGCGACCTCGCGACCTGCCGCGGTGGACCCGGTGAAGGACACCTTCTCGATATCGGGATGCCCTACCAGGTATCTGCCGAGATCGCGGTCGCCCGGGAGGATGGAGACGACTCCGGGCGGAATCTGGCTCTCCGCGACGAGTTCCGCCATCAGGTACGCGTCCAGCGGTGTCTCCGGTGAAGGTTTGAGCACCACGGTGCAACCCGCGAGCAACGCGGGAACCAGCTTGGCGACGACCATCAGCATCGGCATGTTCCACGGGGCGACGGCCCCCACGACACCGACCGGTTCGTGCCGGACCCGGATATCGCTGCCGAAGTAGCCGGGCCGCGACTCCTGCCACGGGAAGTCCGCGGCGAGATCGGCCAGCGCCCGCATCATCACTCCGGGCAGCCGCGCATGGGCTGAACGGGAGAAGGTGATCGGCGCACCCATTTCCGCGGTGACGAGCTGGGCGATCTCCTCGACTCGTTTCTCGTAGCGGACGGCGAGGTCGTGCACGATCCGCACGCGCTCGGCGGGCTCGAGCCGCGGCCACGGACCGGTGTCGAACGCCCGGCGGGCGGCCGCGATGGCGCGATCGACATCGGCGGGTGTGGGTGCGGCGATCCGTGCGATGGGTTCCTCGGTGTGCGGGGAGATCACCTCGAAGGCGAGGTCGGATCCGGGTGGCACCCATTTGCCCCCGATGAAGAGATTGTCGTGCCGGCGCATGTGTGGGCTCCTGTCAGGCTGTGTGCACGCTGATTTCGCGGAGCAGGCGGACGGTGGGCGGCGGGTCGGACTGCACCGCTACCGGTTTCGACATCTGCCCGGAGCGGGCCCGGGCACCCATCTGGGCCCGCACGGCTTCCAGATCCTCGGCTTCGATCTCGTAGAGCGCGATGAAGCTCCCGTCACCGGACAGCGGCTCCAGCCGGCGAGCCGAGACTATTCCGTCGATCTCCAGCATTTCGCCGATATGGGTTCCGGCGTACCAGCGGTGGTACTCGTCGATCTCCTCCGCCGAGCTGGGGCGGGATTCGACGTAGAGAATTCCTTTGGGCACGGTATTTCTCCTTCTGGGCAAACAGGTTCAGTTCGGAGTGGCCGGTTCGTTCTTGTGGACGATGCCGTCCTTCATGACGAACCGCACGTTTTCCAGGGCGGATATATCGCGGGTGGGGTCGCCGGGGACGGCGATGATATCGGCGAGCAGCCCGGGGGCGAGCCGGCCGCGGTCGTCGGCATCGATCAGTTCCGCGCTGGTGACGGTGGCCGCGCGAATCGCCTGCACGGGGGTCATACCGCGGTCGACCAGGGCCCACAATTCCTTGGCGTTCTGCCCGTGCGGGACCGCGGGCGCGTCGGTGCCGCAGGCGATCCGCACCCCGGCCTCGATGGCTTTGCCGAGCATCCGGCGGGCCTTCGGGAAGACCTCGGCCGCCTTGCGTTGCAGCGCCGGCGGAGCCTTGGAGGTGTCGAGCCCTTCGGACAGATAGCTGGTCGGGACCAGGAACGTGCCGTGGTCCACCATCATCTGCACGGTGTCGTCGGAGGCCAGCGACCCGTGTTCGATACAGTCCACTCCCGCGCGGATACAAGCGCGGATTCCGGCGTCGCCGTGGGCGTGCGCGGCGACCCTGATCCCGGCGCGATGGGCTTCGTCGACGATGGCGGCGAGTTCTTCGTCGGAGTACTGCTGGGTCCCGGGGGCGGTGCTGTGCGACATCACCCCGCCCGACGCGGAGATCTTGATGACCCCGGCGCCGTACTTGATCTGGTACCGGGTCGCCGCCCGCACCGCGGACACACCGTCGGCCATCCCCTCCTGCACCGACATCGGCATGATGTGCGGGGCGAGTTTCTGGAACATGGTGGGGTCGAGATGCCCGCCCGTCGGGGTGATCGCATGCCCGGCGGACACGATGCGCGGACCCGGGAACCAACCCTGTTCGATCGCGCGGCCGAGGTCCACATCCAGCAGATAGCCGCCGGTTTTCACCATCAGGCCGAGATTGCGCACCGTGGTGAAACCCGCCATCAAGGTGGTCCGTGCGTTGACGGTGCCACGCAGTGTCCGGTACACGGGATCGTCCTGGACCCCGTGCATGGGGTTCGGCAGCCCGCTGGGGTTGTCGGGCCCACCGATGAGCAGGTTGATCTCCATATCCATCAGACCCGGCAACAAGGTGACGTCGCCGAGGTCGAGTTCGGTGGCGCCTTCCGGTACCGCGGGCGGGTCGATGGCGTCGATCAACCCGTCCCGCACCACGATCACCGCGGGGGAGCGGACGATTCCGGCGTCGATATCGACCCAGCGTGCCGCCCGTAGCACGGTCGCCGCGGGGCTCACGGCGCCGGCTCGATCACACAGTCCATCGACGCCTGACTGGCATCGGGTATCCACGGTTGGTTCCACACCTCCACCGGGAAGGACACCATGATCATCGAATACAGCAGGCGCAGCAGGTTTATTGCGTCGTCGGGCATATCCTCGAGGCCGACCTGGTCGAGGTAGGTCAGCGCGGCCTCGGCGCGCGGGGTGATCGCATCGTAGAACCGCTGCATCTCTTCCATGGAGGAAGCCAGGCGTTTGGCGTAGCGTTCGCCCTCGGTGGCCAGGCACCAATCGGAAAAGAGTTCGAGATCGGCGAATTCGGCGGGCAGTGCGCTCATCGCTGGGGTACTCCTGTCTGCTGGTTGCGATGGTCGTCGACCCAGTCGGCCGCGGTCTTGTGCAGATGACGGAGCAGGATCTCCTGATCGCACAGCGGGAACCGGGTCACCGCACGGGATTCCAGGGTCATCTGCGTCGCTTCCAGGGTGCTGGCGTCCTGCAGGCCGTATTCCTTGAACGTCACGGCTGTCATCTCGTGCGCGACCCGATCGCGCGGTGTGCGGGCCGGTGCGAAATACAGATTCCCCTCGAAGATATGGGTGTTGTACGAGGTCGGCCAATAGTGATAGGTGAGATACCAGCCGCTCGACCAGATCAGGATCACGAAATTGGGGAACAGCTGGAAGGAATCCAGGCCCCACGGATCGCATTTCGCCGGATTGACCCCGGGCGGCAGTTCGCCGAGATCCGGGACGTCCCAGGGCCCGAACAGCCCGCCGCGGGTGATGTCCTCCATGGGTTTACGCATGGAGGGGTCGAGTTCCCAGGTCACCACACCCGAGGTGCTGACCATCCGGTGCGGGCCCTGCAGTTGATAATGCGGTGCCTCGAAACCGGCCGCCTGCGCGGCCGCGGAATAATTGTCCGGCGACTGATTCCCGTGCAGGACCGCGGCATGGTAGAACTCCGCGAACGCGTCCATGTACAGCTTCCAGTTCGCGCCGACCTCGGAACGGTAGGAATACCGTTCGGTGAGCTGGTCGAACGGGTAACCGTCGAGATCGGTGATCATCGGCCCGAGGAATTCCCGCAGCGACTGTTCCGGTTCCGGCGCGAGATTCACGAAGATGAAGCCCGCCCACACCTCGCAGTGCACGGGCGCGAGACCGTAATCCTTCTTGTCGAGGTCGAAGAATTCCCCCTCTTGCTGTACGAAGGTCAGTTCGCCGTCCAGTCCGTAACGCCAGCCGTGGTATTTACAGGTGAACTGCCGGCACGTTCCGGAAACCTCTTCGCGCGGAAGCTCGTTCCATACCAGCTTGTTACCGCGGTGCCGGCAGATATTGAAGAACGCCCGCACTTCTTTCTGCTTGTCGCGCACCACGATCACCGACGTCCACGCGGCGTGGATCTCCTTGGTGAAATAGCTGCCGACCCGCGGCACCTGTTCCACCCGGCCGACATTGAGCCAGGCCTTCTTGAAAATTGCCTCGCGCTCGAGTTCGTAGATCTCCGGCGATATCGAGTCCTCGTAGGACATCGGCGCGGTGCCGAGTTCGGGATAGTGCTGGGTCCAGCTGCCTTCGGCGGGTTTGGGCCAGCGCGCCATGGCGGTGCTCCTTGCGATGGTTCGGATCGGGTGGCGACGACGGGGCCGGTCGCCGGCGAGGGGTGGCTACCTGATCGGCTCGTCGCCGAGGACGGTGGTGCGCAGCATTTCCCGGGGTGAGTTCTCGGGATACGGGGCGGCGCGATGGATGACACCGCGGTTGTCCCAGATGACGGTGTCACCCACCGACCATTCGTGCCGGTACACCCGCTCGGGTGCGGTGCAGCGCGCGAGCAGATCGTCGAGCAGGGCACGGCCCCGGTCGCGATCCATTCCGATCACGTGATCGGTGGACGTACCGAGTACGAGGGAACGACGGCCGGACTTGTGGGTCCAGACCAGCGGATGTTCCCGGGTCGGCCAGCTCCGCCAGTACTCCAGCTGGCGGGGCGTGGGGTCGGCAGTGACGGGGCGCTGGGATGCCTCCAGCGAATGCAGTACCCGCAGCGTGCGCAGATGCGTCTTCTCCGCGTCGGAGAGACGGTCGTAGGCCCGGTAGGTGCTGGCGAATTCGGTTTCCCCGCCGCTGACGGCCACGGCCTTCGCCGACAATACGGTGGCCATCTGTGGGTAGGCGTCGTCTTTGGGGGTGCAGCCGTCTATATGCCAGTCGAAAGTGCCGCGCAGATAACTCGCCGAGGAGTTCTTGCTGGTATCCAGGCTCACCCGGTAGATGCCGCTGACGGGATGATGCCCGGCCGAGGTATCGATCTCGCCGAGTTTGCGGCAGAACGCCACCTGGGCCTCCGGCTCCAGATGCAGGCCCCGGAACACCAGCACGCCGTTGGCTTCCAGCGCCTCGAGCACCAGACCGGGAACGGTATCGTCCGACACCATCCGGTCGGCGTCCAGTCCGGTGATCTCGGCGCCGATCTCGTGGTTCAGTTTCTCGACGGTGACAGTGGTCATGGTTGCTCCGCTCGTTCGGGCCTCGGTCCCGGTGACCGATCCGTATTCCGGTTCACGGCCAGGGCTCCGCGATCCGTTCCAGCTCCGCGTCGGCGCTGTCGACCGGCCGCGGCTGCACGAAGATCTCGACCGCCATGGCCACCAGCGCCAGTGAATAGATGAGCTGCAGCAGATGCAGCACTTCGTCGGGCAGGTCGTCGAGGGGGAATTTGTCGCAGTACGCGATCGCTTCCTCCAGCCGCGGGAAGAACGCCCCGTAGAACTCGTCGAGTTCGGCCATCGAGCTGTTCATCCGGCGTTCCCAGCGCTCGGTTTCGGTGGCCAGGCACCAGATGGGCGCGAACCGCTCGAATTCGGCGAAGGCCGGCGGCAACATGTTCTGCGCCATCGGATTCACACCCCGACCCGTGTGCCGCGATATTCGCCGACCCAGTCCGCGACCACTTTGTGGAAGTGCCGGACCAGGATCTCCTGATCGTTCACCGGGTAGTCGGTGATCCGCGCGGTGCGGTAGGCGGATTCGAGCGCGGTCTGGGTGCCGGTGAGCATCCCGGCGTCCTGCAGGGCGAATTCCTTGAACACCACCGAGGACACCTCGTGCTCCACCCGCTCGCGTACGGTGCGGGCCGGCTGGTAGCAGAGGACTCCCTCGAACTGGTGACTGTTGTACGAGGTGGGCCAGTAGCGGTAGATGAGATACCAGCCGCGGTAGAACAGGATTTCCAGATTCGGGAAGATCTGGAAATTGTCGATACCCCACGGTTCCACGCGGCCCGGATTGATCCCCGCCGGGAGTTCACCGATATCGGGGGATTCCCACGGGCCCACGAGTCCGCTGCGGGTGGCCCGCTCGATCGGATACATGAATTCCGGCGGCAGTGTCCAGCGGCGGGCGCCGCCGGTGCTGACGACCCGGTGCGGACCGTCGACCTGGAAATGCGCGCATTCGAAATTCGGTTCCGGATTGCGCACCGGCCCGGGCACCTGCTGCGAATGCAGGCCGGGAACGTGGTAGTACTCCTGGAACGCGTCGGCGAACAATTTCCAGTTGCTCTGGTTCTCGGCCCGGAACTCGTACCATTCGGTCATCCGGTCGAACGGGTAGTCCTCCAGCGCGGTGACCATCGGGCCCAGGAATTCCCGCAGGGTCTGCGGGGGTTCCGGGGCCAGGTTCACGAAGACGAACCCGGCCCACACCTCGCAGTGCACCGGTGCCAGGCCGAACTCCGACTTGTCCAGGTCGAAGAATTCGCCTTCCTGCTGCACGAAGGTCAGTTCCCCGTCGATGCCGTACCGCCACCCGTGGTATTTGCAGGTGAACTGGCGGCACGTGCCCGACGATTCGGCCCGGGGATCCTCGTTCCAGACCAGTTTGTTGCCGCGGTGGCGGCATACGTTGTAGAAGGCGCGGACCTGTCGGTCGCGATCGCGCACCACGATCACCGAGGTACGGGCTATCTGGATCTCTTTGGTGAAATAGCTACCGACCCGCGGCACCTGCTCCACCCGGCCGATATTGAGCCAGGCCCGTTTGAAGATCGCTTCCCGCTCCAGTTCGTAGAACTCCGGCGAGATCGAATCCTCGAACGAGACCGGGCCGGTGCCGAGGTCCGGATAGTGCTGGGTCCAGGTGCCTTCCGGCGGTTTCGGCCAGCGCGCCATGATCATTCCTCCCGTAGGGGTTCGTGCGATGTCGCCGCGGATTCGGTGGGCGGGTCCGGTTGCAGATCGACACTGTTGGTCACCAGTGCCAGGCACAGGTAGGAACCGGCGACGAAGAGCAGTTCGAGCAACTGGCGGGTTTCGAGATGCGCGGAGAGGGCGGTCCAGGTGCTGTCACAGACCCGGTACCGGTCGAGCAGTTCGTCCGTGGCGGCCAGCACCAGCCGGTCCACCGTGGGCCAGTGCGCTGTTTCGCCGCAGGCGATATCTTCGATCGTGCCGACGGCGATGCCCAGATCCCGCGCCATACGGGAGTGCTGGTCCCATTCGTAGGCCGACCGCGTCCGCCAGGCGATCCGCAGGATCACCAGCTCGCGCAACCGGGGGTCGAGTGTGGCGCGTTCCAGCAGCAGGCCGTTGTACGACAGCCACGCCCCGCCCAGTTCCGGGTGATGTCCCAGCATTCCGAGAATATTGGGCAGCGACGGTGCGTCGGCGGCCCCGGACAAATACCGGTCGGCGCGTTTCAACCGGCCCCGCAACATGGCACGGCCCTGCTCGGTCCAGTCCGCGGCGGGCAGCGGGGTGAGGCGAGGACCGACGGTCGTCATATGACCGACCCTCCGTTGACACCCACCACCTGGCCGGTGATGAACCGGGCATCCTCCGAACAGAGGAAGGCGCAGGCCGCGGCGATATCGTCGCCGTCACCGAGGTAGCCGACCGGGATGGCCCGGGCCATCGTCGCGTTGTCCGGGAGATGGCCTGCCGCTTGGGAATCGCGCGACATCGGGGTGTCGATACCCGACGGGGGAATGGTGTTCACCGTGATACCGCAGGCGGCGTACTCCCGCGCCAGCGCCTTGGTCATGGCGATCACGGCCCCTTTGGAGGCGGTGTAATGCACCATTCTCGGCGACCCCCGCTGGGCGCTGGACGAGGAGATCGTGACGATCCGCCCCCATCCGGCGGCCAGCATGTCGGGAATCACCGCCTGCACACAGTGGAACGTGCCGGTGAGGTTGATATCGATGATCCGATTCCAGGACTCGATGGAGATCTCGGTGAACGGCTCGAACGCGAAAACCCCGGCGCTGGTGACCAGTACCCGCACCGGCCCCCACTCCGCTCGCACCTTGCGCAGGGCTTCCTCCACTGCCGCGCGGTCGGTGACATCGACTTCGCAGGCCATCGCGTAACCGCCCGCGGCGCGCAGTTCCTCGGCGACGCGTTGTGCACCGGCGCCGTCGCGGTCGAGTACGGCGACGTGATCGCCTGTCGCGGCGAGTCGCCGGCAGATGGCGGCTCCCATCCCCGAGGCTCCTCCGGTGACCACAGCGACCCTTTTCGCGCCATCGCTTCCGTACTCTTCGCCGCTGTGCGGCCGGGCTGGGGAGCTGTCCATCTCACCGCTCCGCGCACACGGCGACCGTGTGTACCGGTATAGCCCGTCTGCTGCGACGGCCGAGCGGGCCTGAGTCGGGGTGATCGGCGGCATTCGCCACGTGGGCACGAACCATGGTGTTCCCTCCGCGCTACAACGGTCGCCGGGCGATCCGCCGGGCTTAATCGACTGCTTAATTAAGCGGGTGATTAAAGTTATACGGACGCGGCTCTTCGACTGTCAAGGTCCGCCGGTGACCCGGGCAGGTGCGGTTCCGGCGGGGCGGTCCACGCCACGGGCCGGTCCGGCCGCGTTACCTGCGTGGTTTCTAAGATCAGGAGTCGGTGAGGCCGACCCGGAACCGTTCGGTGCGGACAGTGGCCGCAGCGGTCGAACAAGGAGGTGCCATGGAGGAAAGCCGAAGGCCGGCCGATGCGGAAGCGGGCAGCGGAAGCCTTTCGACGCGATCGGCGTTACTCGATGCCGCCGAGCGGATCATGCTCGAGGACGGCTATGCGGCGGTGAGTTCCCGGCGCCTCGGGGCCCGTGCGGGTGTGAATCCCGCGCTGGTCTACTACTACTTCGGGAATATGGACAGCCTGTTCGTCGCCCTGTTCCGCCGCGGCGCCGAACGCAGTTACCAGCGGCTGGCCGAGGCCGCGGAATCCGAACAACCCCTGTGGGCGCTCTGGGATGCCATCCATCACCAATCCCGGACCGCGCTCACCATGGAATTCGTCTCGCTGGCCACGCACCGGCCGTCCATCCGCTCCGAAATCGCGCAGTCCTCGAAAAGATTCCGTGAGCTCCAGCTGGAGATCGTCACGCGGGCACTGCGCGACCGTGATCCCGGCCCGTGGACTCCGCTGACACTGGTCATGCTGATGTCGAGCGTGTCCCGGTTCCTGCGGATCGAGGAAGCCTTCGATATCGACGCCGGTCACGCCGAGATCACTGCTGTGGTGGAGGAATTTCTCGAACAGGTGGAGGGGTCCCGGCATTGCCGCGACACCAGCGACGACGGTGGTGTCCCGCGCGACGGCACCGGATCCGCGGCGCAGTAGTCTGGGCGGGCCGGATCTCCGTCTCCCGAGAAATGGGCCCATGACTATGACCTCACTGTCCGACAAGGCTTCCGCATTCCGCGCACTTCACCGGCCCGGTGATCCGGTGATCCTGCCGACGGTGTGGGACGCCTGGTCGGCGCAGCTTGTCCAGGAGGCCGGCTTCCAGGGTTTGACGGTGGGCAGCCATCCGCTGGCCGATTCGCTGGGCAGATCCGACGGCGAGGGGATGTCGTTCGCCGAAGCGCTGGGCCGGGTCCGGGAAATCACCGCGGCCGTGGATATCCCGGTATCGCTGGATATCGAGTCCGGCTACGGTCTGGCGCCGGCGCAACTCGTCGAGGGTCTGATCGAGGTGGGAGCGGTGGGCCTCAATATCGAGGACACCGTGCACAGCGAAGGTGGGCGGCTGCGTGAAGCCCGGGAGCACGCCGATTTCGTCGGCGCATTACGGCAGGCCGCGGATGCCGCCGGGGTACCACTGGTGGTGAACGCGCGTACCGATCTGTTCCTGCGCGCTATCGGCGATGAGGCCGATCGCTTCGATCGTGCCGTGGACCGATTGCGACTGGCCGCCGAAGCGGGCGCCGATGTGCTGTACCCGGTGGGATTCCACGACCCCGCGACACTGCGCCGCCTCTGTGCCGAACTGCCGCTTCCGGTCAATGCCGTGGCATTTCCGGAGGAGGGTGATCGAAGCGCGCTCGCCGAAGTGGGGGTTGCGCGGGTCAGTTTCGGCCCGCTTCTGCAGCGGGCACTCACCGCCACCGTCAACCGGCTGCTGGAGCGCTGGAACTGACGCGGGCAGCTCGCCATACCTGTTACGTGCTGATGCCGTGGGTGAGGACCGCGGCGAGTTCGCGGTAGGCGGCGGCGTCGTCCAGTCCGGTACGTGCGCGGACGCCGCCCTGCTGGATACGGACCATCATGGTCGCGGCCAGATCCGCGGCGAAGGCGGCATGGACGCCGCGGAATTCGCCGGCCGCAACACCTTCGTCTATGAGTTCCTGGACACGGCGCGCGGCGATCCGGGTGTTTCGTTCGTAGACCTCGCGTGCCGGAGCGAAGTGGTCGAGGTCTGTCATGAACCGGTCCGAGGCCACCGCCAGTGCTTCGCCGACCGCGGTGAGGTAGGTGGTGATGCGTTCCCGCGGCCCCGCGGCGGCCGCGACCTCGGTTTCCACTGCGGCGGTGGCGCGTTTGAAGAAGTGCACGGTCGCGGCGGTGACCAGCTGTTCCTTGCTGCCGGCGAGGGTGTAGAGGGTGGATTTGGAGCATTTGAGCCGGGCGGCGATGGTGTCGAGGGTCAGGTGGGCGAAGCCTTCGCCGAGGAACAGTGCGACGAGTTCGTCGAAGAGTTCGGTGCGGCGGGTGGTCGCGAAGGCCGAGCGTTGCTCCATACCATTGATAGTACTGGGGAACTCCTTGCAGTACTGTTCGGTGGACAGTACTGTGATGGGAAATCGAGTACTGTCCGACGTATCGCTCCGAGGAGATTTCTGTGGCTGTCGATCGACTCCTGCCCACCGAGGAGGCGCGGGATCTCATCGGACTGACCCGCGACGTGGCCGACAAGGTGCTGGCGCCGATCGTCGACGAGTACGAGAAAACCGAGACCTATCCCGAGGGAGTATTCGCCACGCTGGGCGAGGCCGGTCTGCTGAGCCTGCCGTATCCCGAGGAATGGGGTGGCGGTGGTCAGCCCTACGAGGTGTACCTACAGGTCCTCGAGGAGATCGCCGCGCGATGGGCCGCGGTGGCGGTGGCGGTGAGTGTGCACAGCCTGTCCTGCCACCCACTGATGGCGTTCGGTTCCGAGGAGCAGAAACAGCGCTGGCTGCCGGAGATGCTGGGCGGCGCCACGGTCGGCGCCTACAGCCTGTCGGAACCGCAGGCCGGATCGGATGCTGCGGCGCTCGCCTGCAAGGCCACGGCGGTGGACGGTGGATACCGGATCAGTGGTGCCAAGGCATGGATCACCCACGGCGGTATCGCCGACTTCTACAACCTGTTCGCGCGCACGGGGGAGGGGTCCAAGGGGATCTCGTGCTTCCTGGTGCCGCGCGACACCGCGGGGCTCAGCTTCGGTAAACCCGAGGAGAAGATGGGCCTGCATGCCGTGCCCACCACCTCCGCGCACTACGACGACGCCTTCGTCCCGGACGAACGCCGGATCGGGGCCGAGGGGCAGGGGTTGCAGATCGCGTTCAGCGCCCTGGATTCCGGCCGGCTCGGGATCGCCGCGGTCGCGGTCGGGCTGGCGCAGGCCGCGCTCGACGAGGCCGTGGCATATGCACAGGAGCGGACGGCGTTCGGTCGTAAGATCATCGATCATCAAGGGCTGGGCTTCCTGCTGGCCGATATGGCCGCCGCGGTGGACTCGGCCCGTGCCACCTATATCGACGCCGCGCGGCGCCGGGATGCGGGACTGCCGTACTCCCGCAACGCGTCGGTGGCCAAACTTGTCGCCACCGACGCCGCGATGAAGGTCACCACCGACGCGGTACAGGTACTCGGCGGCTACGGCTACACCCGCGATTTCCGGGTCGAGCGTTATATGCGGGAAGCCAAGATCACCCAGATCTTCGAGGGCACCAATCAGATCCAGCGGCTGGTCATCAGCCGCCACCTGGCCGGCTGAATCGCCGGCCGGGGATGGAGCGCGCCCTCATCGCGCGCTCCATCCACCGTCCATTGTGTAGGCCGCGCCGGTGACCATGCCCGCCTCCGGCGAGGCCAGCCAGCTCACCAGCGCCGCGACCTCGTGCGGTTCCACAAGGCGTTTGATTGCGGACTCGGTGAGCAGGACCTTCTCCAGTACCTCCTGCTCGGGGATACCGTGTGCCTGCGCCTGGTCCGCGATCTGCTTGTCCACCAACGGTGTTCGGACGTACCCCGGGTTCACGCAATTGCTCGTCACACCGTGCGGGCCACCCTCGAGAGCGGTTACCTTCGACAACCCCTCCAGTCCATGTTTGGCCGTCACATAGGCCGCCTTGTACGGGGATGCGCGCAGGCCGTGGACCGAGGAGATATTGACGATCCGACCCCAGCCCTGCTCGTACATATGCGGGAGAGCGGCACGAACCAGCAGGAACGGCGCTTCGACCATCAGCGTGAGCAGATCCCGGAAGCGCTGGGGTGCGAAATCCTGGATCGGGCTGATGTGCTGCACCCCGGCGTTGTTCACCAGAATATCGGTGCGGAGGGCCAGGTCTTCGAGTGTCGTGACGTCGAGCAGATCCACCGTCCACGCCGTACCGCCGAGTTCCGCGGCCACGGTCTCGGCGCCGGCGGTGTCGATATCCGCCACCGTGACCGTGGCGCCGCGCGCCGCGAGCGCCTGGGCGCAGGCCGCCCCGATACCGCTCGCGCCGCCGGTGACCAGCGCGCTGCGTCCCGCCAGATCGCTCATCGCACCGGGGCTTCGGCCGGGGCCAGGCTTCGGGCGTCGGCGCGGTCGATGCTCTCCAAGGTGAGCCCCTTGGTCTCCCGCGCGACCACCGCGGCGATGGCGCTGACCGCCGCCGCGCCCGCCAGGTACCAGGCGATCGGCACCGCCGAGCCGTAGGTGTCCAGCAGTCGGACGGCGATGATCGGCGCCAGCGACCCTGCCACGATCGAGGTGACCTGATAGCCCAGGGACACACCGGAATAGCGCATGCGGGTCGGGAACATCTCGGCCATGATCGCGGGCTGCCCGGCGTACATGAGGGCGTGGAAGACCAGGCCGATGATGATGGCGGAGACGATGACGAGGTTGTTACCGCTGTCCATCATCGGGAAGGCGAAGAAACCCCACGTACCCGCGGTCACCGCGCCGACCAGGTAGACCGGTCGCCGGCCGAAGCGGTCGGACAGGTTGCCCACCAGCGGGATCACCACGAAATGCACCGCGTGCGCGGCCAGCAGCCACCACAGGATCACCGATGTATCGGTCCCCACCTCCACCTTCAGATAGGTGATTGTGAAGGTGACCACCAGGTAGTACATGATGTTCTCGCCGAACCGCAGGCCCATGGCGGTGAACACGCCGCGCGGGTACCGGCGCAGCACCTCGACGACACTGAGCGACCCGGCCTTGATCTCCTCGGCCTCCTGCTGCGCCGCCACGAAGATCGGCGCGTCGGTGATCTTGGTGCGGATGTAGTAGCCGACCAGTACCACCACCGCCGACAACCAGAACGCGACCCGCCAGCCCCAGCCGAGGAATGCCTCGTCCGACAGTGTCGTGGTGAGGACCAGCAGCACCACCGTCGCCAGCAGATTGCCCGCCGGCACACCCGCCTGTGGCCAGCTCGCCCAGAATCCCCGGCTTCGGCTGGGACTGTGCTCGGCGACCAGCAGCACCGCGCCGCCCCATTCGCCGCCCACCGCGAAGCCCTGGATGAACCGCAGGGCCACCAGCAGGGCCGGCGCCCAGTAGCCGATCTGTCCGAAGGTGGGCAGGCAGCCCATCAGGAAGGTCGCGCTGCCGACCAGGACGAGACTGAACTGCAGCAACTTCTTTCGGCCGTACTTGTCGCCGTAGTGCCCGAAGACCACGCCGCCCAGCGGACGGGCCACGAACCCGACCGCATAGGTGACGAACGCGGCCAGGATGGCGTCCAGATCGCTGGTGCCCTCGGCGAAGAACACCTTGCTGAAGACCAAGGTGGCGGCAGTGCCGTAGAGGAAGAATTCGTACCACTCCACGACCGTGCCCGCCATCGACGCGGCGACCACGCGCCGTAGGCCGCCGGAGTCGGTGTCCTTCGCGTCGACCGCATCGGGTCCGGGGCTGTGCTCCCGCATGGCAGTTCTCCTTCGCGCCGGAGGCCGCACCTCATTCGGTGTGACGGCCCCCACAATATTCGGCTGCACTGAGTATTGGTGCAGAGGATTTGCGCCGCAATGACCATTTCTGCAGCACCGATGTGCAAATATGCAGATATGAGCGCGTCCGTCCCGGGCCGTCCCAGCGCGGACGATCTTCTCGTACTTCTCGCCGTCGGCCGTTCCGGTCGTTTCGTGACCGCGGCGGACGAACTCGGTATCAACCACACCACCATCTCCCGGCGTATCGCGGCGCTGGAGCAGACTCTGGGCGGCCGGGTACTCACCCGCGTGACCGGCGGCTGGGAACTGACCGAACTCGGCCGCGAAGCGCTCGGCGCGGCCGAGGCAGTGGAATCGGCGGTGAAATCGCTGGCGGCCGGCGCCGACGGGAACCGGGTGCTCGAAGGGGTGGTCCGGATGTCGGCGACCGACGGTTTCAGTGCCTATATCGCCGCGCCCGCCGCCGCCCAGGTGCGGCGCCACCATTCGGACATCGCGGTCGAGATCGTCGCGACCACCCGGCGGGCGTCCCGGCAGCGTTCCGGACTGGACCTCGAGATCGTCGTCGGCGAGCCGCAGGTGCGCCGCGCCACCGCCACGCATCTGGCCGACTACCGCCTGGGTCTCTACGGTTCCCGCGAATACCTGCGCGACCACCCGGCGCCCGCGGGCATCGAGGATCTGGCCCGGCATCCGCTGGTGTACTTCATCGATTCCATGCTCCAGGTCGACGACCTCGACCTGGCTTCCGGTTTCGTGCCCGCCATGCGCGAATCCGTCACGTCCACCAATGTTTTCGTGCACGTCGAGGCGACCCGGGCCGCGGCCGGCTTGGGGCTGCTGCCCTGTTTCATGGCCGATCGCCACCCCGACCTGGTGCGTGTCCTGCCGGAATCGGTGGCAGTAACCCTCGGCTACTGGCTGGTCGCCCGAGCCGAGACCCTGCGCCGCCCGGAGGTCGCCGCGGTGGTGTCCGCGATCCGGTCCGTGATCGACGACCAGCGCGACGTCCTCGCGGGCCGTGGGTGAGCCACCTCGGCCGCCGGAATCACTCGGCGCGGCGGCCTCCGGGTGGTGCCGACGCCCGATCCGGCCGGCCCCGGGGTGCCCGGAGCAACCGTGTGTGCAGCGCCAGATAGAGCAGTGCCGCGTCGGCGGGCGACGCGAAAGCCTTACCGGTGAGTTGTTCGATTCGCTTGAGACGGTGCAGGACCGTGTTGCGATGCAGGTGTAGATGCTTGCCCACCGCGGTGGTGGAGCCGCCGAGTTCGTACCAGGCCAGGGCGGTGCCGGCGAGCAACTCGGCGTCCTCGGGATCGAGTCGATCGAAGGCGGCGAGCAGATCGGCGAAGACATCCGCGGCCAGATCCGGGTTCGCGGCGATCAGGGCACGTTCCGGCGCGGAGGCGTAGCGGTGGATCCCGGTCTCGCCCGGGCCGGAACACCGGAGTGCGAACCGTGCCTGTTCCAGCGCGGCGGGTGCGACGGTGAGATCGGTGAACGGCCGGCTGGCACCCGCCCGGGCCCGCGCTGTCCGAAGCGCTCGAGCGAGTGCGGCCGGTGAGCCGGCGACGACCAGGGTGATCAGTTCGTCGCCGAGTACGGTCGAGGCGGTGGTGACTCCGGTCGCGTCGAGGTGGACATCGCCGGCCAGCACCACCGAGGTGGCTCGGTCGGGCAGGCGCATCCGGCGGCCGAGTTCTGCACGCTGTCCAGGCGGTAGGCCGGGATCGAGCAGCGCTCGCAGCATCCCCTGATCGGGTTGTGCAGTCCCGCCCGCGGCCACCCGCCGGTAGGCTTCGGCGGCCGCGACCGAATAGCTGTCGACCGTGGCCCAGACCAGCGTGGACAGCCGGGGGAGTGCCGCACTCTCGTCGTGCCCCGCGGACTCGACAATGATCTCCCAGAACACCAGCCCCGCGACGCGGAAGGCGTGGAGCAGGCTTTCCAGCGGGATACCGCGCTCGGCCTTGAGCCGCCCGGCACGTCGAGCCGGCTCGAGTGAATACGGGAGCTCGGCGAGGGCATCCAGCCATGCCGCGCAGCAATCTGCCACCAGCGTGACCAATTCGTCGTGGCCGAGCGCGGCGGTGCCGTAGTCGATGTCTTCGTGCTCGATCCGGGCGGTCACCAGTTCGGTGATCGCCGTCGAATCCGCGTGGAGCTCACGCAGCAGGCGCGACTTCTCGTACTTTGTGTCCTGGCTCACTATCGCTCAAGGTAGCGCCGGCAGGGCGGGTGCACAACGGAGCCGGTCGAAGTCGGGGCCCGCGCCCATCGCCACGCGATCCGGTCGCCCCCGATACTGGGCGTTCGGTGCCGCGCCACCGCGGCCGCGAGTCGATCGGAGTTACCGTCGTGACCACTGCAATTCGCGAACTGTTCGAGCGTTATCACGCGTGCTGGGCCGACCGCGATCCCGACCGGATCGTCGAGCTCCACACCGCAGATTCCGTGTTCCACCTGCATTCGGGTCAGGAACCCGCCCGGGGCCGGGCCGCCATCCGCGAGGCCGCAGCGGGAACCTTCGCCCTGGTCCCGGACCTGGCCTTCCGTATGCTCTCGCTCCGCGTCGGCGAGGACTTCTGGGTGGTGCGGTGGCAGCTGACCGGTACCTCGGCAACCGGCCGGGACGTGTGTGTCGACCTCGCGGATTTCGTTGTGGTCGAGGACGGCGCGGTGAAGGAGAAGCATTCCTACGTCGACGGTGTCGCCATGCAGGCAGCCTTGGCCTGACCGCGTTCGGCGGCCTCGGGGTGAAGGCGGCATCTCGCCGGTACGTCGCCCCGGCCGGCGCCGTCGTTCGCGCGGCGTCCCCGCTGATCGCGCCGTGACGGGGGACCGGGCGCGCGTATGCGGGTTTCCGCGCACCGACCGGTGGCAATCTCAGAGCGACCAGTGGTAGCGGCTGGTGGGCACGAGGTCCAAACCCGTATCGGCGCCGAACCGTGCGACGCCGGCCATCAGTTCGGTGATCCGGCGCTGGAGTTCGGCCTGGTCACCGCGGCTGCCGTAGAACACGTGCGGATCGGTCATCGCGCCCATGGGGAAGTGTTCCTCGACGATGGCCGCGACCTCCGGTGCCGACGGGGTGAGTTTCTCCTCGACGGCGTTCTGGATGTAGGCGACGGTGTTCTGGGTCCGGATGGCGATCGGTGTGTGCTGCACCAGCCAGTACCGCAGGTAGTCCGCCTGCGGCATCGACGCGGGTCTGCGCAGCAGCGCGATATTCGCCAGCGCGTCGCAGCGCGTGCCGTCCGGCACCGGCTGCGGGTCGAGGCGTACGTGCTCGTGGACGCGATAGGCGTGGGGTGCCGGCTCGTCCGCGGCGTCGGCGCCCGTGCCGACGACCGCGGCGGGGTCGCCGTCGGTCCACACCGAGACGAGCGCGGTGATCGGTTCGGCGGGACCGAACCGCATCGTCGCGGGCGCGACATCGGCGTCGTCGAGGTTCAGCTGAACCGCGTTCGCGCCGGCGGCGGCCAGCGCTTTCCGGAACTCCGGCGCACCGAGCCGGTCACCGAGGCCTGCGCCGTGCAGGGCGAGGATCAGTTTCGCCATGGCGGAAAAGTAGCACGTGTTCTAATTTGCCGAGACGAAACGGCCGCACCCCCGAAGCCGAGCGCAGAAAGGCCGACCCATGAGGTTCACCTACGCCGAGACCATGACCGACCCCACCTACTACGTGCCGCTGGCGCAGGCCGCCGAGGCCGCCGGATACACCTCGATGGTCCTCGCCGACAGCATCGCCTACCCCCGCGACTCCGATTCGACCTACCCCTACACCCCGGACGGCAGCCGGGAGTTCCTGGAGGACAAGCCGTTCGTCGAAACCTTCGTCCTCGCCGCCGCACTGGCCGCGGCGACCACCACCCTGCGGTTCACACCGTTCGTCCTGAAGCTGCCGATCCGGCCGCCCGTGCTGGTGGCCAAACAGGCGGCGTCGGTGGCGGCGCTGAGCGGTAACCGCCTCGGTCTGGGGGTCGGGATCAGCCCGTGGCCGGACGATTTCGAGATCTTCGACGTGCCGTTCGAGAAGCGCGGCAAGCGCATGGACGAATGCCTCGATATCGTCCGCGGTCTCACCGCCGGCGGTTACTTCGAGTTCCACGGCGAGTTCTACGATCTGCCGCCGATCAAGATCTCCCCGGTGCCCACCGAACCGATTCCGCTGCTCATCGGCGGGCACAGCCGCCCGGCGCTGCGCCGGGCCGCCCAGCGTGGTGACGGCTGGATGCATGCGGGTGGCGACCCCGCCGAACTCGACCGCCTGCTGGCCGAGCTCACGACTCTGCGCGCCGAATACGGCACCCGGGAGGATTTCGAAATCCATGTCATCTCGCTGGACGGGTTCACCGTCGACGGCGTGAAACGCCTGGAGGACAAAGGGGTCACCGATGTGATCGTGGGCTTCCGCAACCCCTACACCCGCGAGCAGGACACCGAGAGCCTGGACACCAAGATCGCGAACCTGTCCCGCTTCGCCGAACATGTCATCGCCCGCACCCAGTGAGCGCAACCGCCGAGAACCGAGCCGAGGAAGTCGAAATGAGTAGTTTGCCGGGGAAAGTGGCGCTGGTGACCGGTGCCTCGTCCGGGCTGGGGGCGGCGGTCGCGCGGCTGTTCGCCGGTCGTGGGGCCCAGGTGTTCGGTGTCGCGCGCGACGAAACGCGGCTGGCCGAGGTGTTCGCCGAGGTGCCCGGCGGCCGGTTCACCACCGGTGATATCGCCACCGCGGCGGTGTGCCGGTCGGTGGTCGAGGACTGTGTCGGAGCCTTCGGGCGACTGGACGTCCTGGTCAACGTCGCCGGCACCCACCGGATGCGCCACACCCGGGAGGTCACCGACGCGGACTGGGAGCACGACCTGGCGGTGAACCTCAACGGCCCGTTCTACCTGTGCCGCGCCGCGCTCCCGCACCTGCTGGAGAGCGGCGGCAATATCGTCAATGTCGCCTCCATCGCCGGAGTCGAGGGGCAGGCGTATTCGGCGGGCTACTGCGCCGCCAAACACGGTCTGGTCGGCCTGACCCGGGCCCTCGCGGTCGAGTTCACCGCGGACCGTGTCCGCGTGAACGCAGTCTGCCCCGGCGGCATGCTGACCCCGCAGATCACCGGGTTCACCATGCCCGAGGGCGCCGACCCGAACCTGATCATGCGGGTCGCGTCCCCGCGGGGTATGAACCAGCCGGAGGAGGTGGCCTCGGTGATCGCGTTCCTGGCCAGCGACGACGCGTCCGCGGTCCACGGTGCGGTCTATCTCGCGGACAACGGCAAAACCGCGGGCTAGTGGTAGCGCCGCAACGGCCCTGTCGACACCCTCGGGATCCTGCTGGTCCACGTGGACCTGCGGCATCGTCGTTCGGTCGATCTCCCCGGCGATATCGCCGAAGCCCTGGACGAGCACATCGCACGCTCCCGGGCGTTGTCCTGGCCTCCGCCGATGTGCGGTGCCGTCGGGATCCGGCGATGACCGAGCCCGGCGTCCCCGGAGTTTCCGCTCACCGGGAACGGCGCACCTGAACCGTCCGGTCAATGGGAAGACCGAGTTCGCCGGGGATTCGGCGGACCTAGCGTCGCCCGTATGAGTGCAGTATTGACCGGAGGTGCCCGATGACGCGCCTACCGGAACGAGTGGCGGTGGTGACGGGTGCGGCCGGCGGGATGGGCCGCGCCCACTGCCGTCGGCTGGCCGAGGAGGGCGCCGATATCATCGCCCTCGATCTCGCCGAGAACGCGGCCGGTGCGGCCGCCCCCGCCGCGGGGGGGGCGGGGCCCGGCCGCCGGGGGTTGACCCGGTTAGCCGCTGTTAGCGCCCCCCCGCAAAACCCCCGGTACCCCGCAAACCCCCCACGACACGAGAACAGATGGCCAATATCGTAGCGGCGGCACGTGACTTGATACAGGTCGCCGATGGAACCGATTGGGAGCCGGCGCGAGTTCGCGCGGCCCAGGAC
>NZ_JARWOV010000012.1 GCF_029868855.1 Nocardia carnea
CACGAGCGCCGCCTCCGCGGTGGCTCCTGATCAGCGGATCACGCCCGGACCCGACCACACCGGCCAGCAACTCGCGACACACGGCCACCGACGTGCACGCGTTGCCGGTGGCACACCGGCTGGAATTCAGGTTTCCTGGTAACAGGGAGATCAGCGGGCAGATGAACAGAGGCTTTGCCATGCCCCTTCCCCCTTCCGACCACCCGACCGATACATCGAGCACGGAAAGCATCGGGCTCCCGCTCCCCACTCGGCCCTACCCCAGCCTCGAACCGTCCGTCCGCTTCTCGGTATCGGTGATCAACACACGCGCCCGCGTCGTCGCCAGGGCGGTCTTCGAGCACCTGGGCTGGTCACCAGGCCAATCCCTGCGCTACGAGCTCCGTGGCGGCCTGATCACCCTCACCACCGCCCCGGCCGGACACAACCGCCACACCATCGCCACCCCCGGTCACATACGGCTGCCCGCCGAACTCCGCCACGCCACGGGCATCACCCCGGGCGATGCCCTGCTCCTGGCCGCCGTTCCCGAGCATCAACTCGCGCTGATCTACCCGCCCTGGGCGCAACACACGCTCCTACAGTCCACGCTGCCCCCTCATCGAGGACATGACATGAACGCCGCGGCCGGCGCCGAGCGCCGGCGAACAGTAGGGCGCCGCGGATGAGTGTCGCGCTGATGCACTGGTTGGGCACCGACACTCGGCGGGTCAGGAAATATTGGCAAGCGTTGGCGGGTGCGGGGATTCCGGTGTGTGGCGCTGCCGCGGTATATCGCCAGCGACTAGGCGCGCGGGCCCGTTCGGCCGACCACCGCATGACACTGTCCAGCGCCGGCCCGGGCCGGGCAGACTACACCGCGTACGCTCGCAGACGGTTGCGTTATATTCGGCTGTGTCGCACCGCCTTCTGGCGGAAACCACACCGAGGGATTCGGGAGCCGAGGTGGTCTTGCAGTCGGGGGATGTACTCAGCGGATTCGTGATCGATCGCATCCTCGGCTCCGGTGGGATGGGGGTGGTGTACCGGGCTCGGCATCCGCGGCTGGAACGGTTCGTCGCATTGAAAGTGCTCAGCGACGCCCTCGCCGCCGATCCGAAGGCCCGCATCGGTTTCGAGCGGGAAGCGGCATTGGCCGCCCGGCTCGACCACCCCAATATCGTCCCGGTCCACGACCGTAGCGGACCCGACGAAACCTCGCTGTGGCTGTCCATGCGCTATATCAGCGGCGGCGACGCCAACGGCCTGCTGGCGAAGGCACCCGGCGGGCTGGCCCCGGAGCTCGTGGTGGAACTCATGGCCGATGCCGCCTACGCGCTGGATTTCGCTCACACCGCGGGTGTACTGCATCGGGACGTCAAACCTGCCAACCTGCTGATCGAACCCGACCCACGCCACGGCCACCGGGCTGTGCTGACCGATTTCGGAATCGCTCGCGCGCTCGACGAATCGGTCACCGCGTCCACCCTCGCGGTGACCTTCGCCTACGCCGCCCCGGAACGGTTCCTCGCCCAGCCCTCGAGCCCGCGCACCGATATCTATTCACTCGGCTGCACCCTGCACCAGCTGCTCACCGGCCTGCCGCCGTTCCCACGGGAAACCCAGGCCGCGGTGATGGCCGCGCATCTGAACGTTGCCCCGCCGTCACCGCATCTACTACGGCCGGAACTACCCGAAGCCCTTGATGCTGTTATCGCTACCGTCCTGGCCAAACAACCCACCGACCGCTACCCCACCTGCCGGGCACTCGTCGACGCCACGTGCGCCGCGCTCGGACTACCTCCCCGCGTTCCCGCGCCGCGGACCGCCGCCTCACCGACCGCGCCACCCGCCGATACGAGCGACAACACACTGTCTGCCCCGACCACAGTCACCACTCCTGCCGCACGTCCCGCGACCGCCACGGCGGCGCCTCCGTACGAGAAGGCCGGCACCTCGGACATGTCCGCTGCCGACGGCACTCCGGCACCCGCACCTGCGCACATCAGCGTAGCTACGGACGGACCGACGACCTCCGGGAACAGTCCCTCTGGCACCGCGGGCGGCCACATACCCACTGGCAACCCGGCCGTCGCACGACCCGGACACGAAGGCCTACCCGCCCGAGTGCCGCCACCGGCCGGGGGCGGCAGCCCGCGCGCCGGCACGCCGGTGGGCCAGGGATCCACAGCGCTCCGCCGTAGCATCCCGGACCGCCTACGGTCCGCGGGTAAGGGACGCGCCGGCGCGGTCCTGGGGGTTGTTGCCGTACTGTTCGCCGTTCTGCTGGTGGTGGTGATAACACTCCGCCCGGATGCCAGCGCGGAGGGCGGCAGCAACTCGGACCCGGAGAACGCACCTGCCCGCCCACCCCATGTGATCGCGACGATCCCGGTAGGTGCCCGACCGGCCGAAATCGCTTTCCTTCCCGATATCCACGCCGGCTTTGTCAGCAATACCGGAGACGACACCGTCTCGATGCTCGATACGAACTCCCGGGCGGTCTCCGCTACCATCCCGGTTGGTAACGAACCGACCGCACTGGCGGTGGACCCGGTGACGAATACCGTCTACATCACCAACAAGGCCGATAACACGGTATCGGTCATCGACGCGGAAAGCCGTAGGGTCACCGCCACGATCCCGGTCGGCTCCGAACCGTGGGATGTCGCAGTGGATCCGGACACCCACACTGCCTACGTCACCAACCGGCTCGAGGATACGGTCGCGGTGATCGATACCGGTACCCGAACCGTCGAACGCTTCGTCCATCTCAGCGATGATGGGCCCCTGGGCGAAACCGCTAGGCAGGTGGCGGTCGATCCGAACACCCATCGGGCATATGTCACCGGAATCGATCATAAGACCGTCACGGTCATCGAACCGGACAACGGTGCGGTCACCGTCGTCGACACCCTGGACAGCACGGACGGTGTCACCATCGACACCGGCACGAACACCGCCTACGTCCTCAACTATTACGGACAGGCCGTTACGGCGATCGATACGCGGAACAACAGCATCCGCGGCACTATCCCGACCGGCATCTATCCCACAGAGCTGGTGGTCGATCCGGCCACCCACACCGCCTACCTGATCTGCGTATACGAAGGCACTGTCACGAAAATCGACACCACCACGAACACTGTCGGCAACACTCTGTCACTCGGCGGTACGGAGATGGCGGGCCTGGCACTCGATCCGGAATCCGGCACCGCCTTCATCACCGTCCGGGGATACACCACCGGTAGTGGTCTCCCCGGCGAGGTCGTCGTCGTGGACACCGCCACGCTCACCGCGGTCGCCGAGCCGGTCACGGTCGGCGTCGATCCGGGCGATGTGGCCATCTCCCCGACCGGCACCGCTTACGTTCTGAATTCCGCCGGCAACTCCGTTTCGGTGGTCACCCGCTGAGTTCCGTGCTCACCTACCCTGGGTCGCCCGACAAGGCATCACCACCCACTGGCTACGCCACACCACCCTCACATGGGTCGAACGCAACTTCGGCTACTCGATCGTCCGCGCCTACGCCGGCCACCGCAAACCCACCGACGCCACCGCCACCTACGTCAAATCCACCATCCAAGAACTCGCCGTCGCCGTCTCCGCACTCACCCGCGAACCCCACCCCCTCCTCACCGGCAACACCCCACCACCAGCCGCCCCGTACCGGCCCGAACCGAAACCGACTCATCGGAAGACAAACCACCGCACTGGAACAACTCACGCCCCTCGGCAAAAACCAACCAGACCGCACAACATCATGAAAAGGGGGCCTCAACACACCGAAACAACTCGTGACTATCCCTGAAATAAACTGCGCCCCAATATAACTCCAACCATTTACGACAGCCACGCATATCTGTGCTACGTTGCAGCAACCCATCAAAGATGGCGCTCTAGCACGCATTCCCGTCATCGATGACATAGATCTGTGCACAAGTCCCCCCTCGCGCACAAATACCCAGCAAATCTGCTGGGTTCGCGTGCTATGTGTTCGAGCGGACTCGAACACACCGAGGACCTGGTGATTACCGCTTGTCGACCTGTTGCCAGCTTCGCGGTCAGACCTCGATCTGCGAACCCATGATCACGGTCCGCTCGCGCGGCAGCCCGAAGTAGTCGGCGGCGTCGGAAGTGATGAAGGAAGTGGCGGTCGCCTCATTCAGCCAGACAGTGCCCCGCACCACCAGCCGCCCGGCGTTCGGATTCCGTAAGGATTCCGGTGTCGGTGCCGACCGGAGAGCACAGTGGACACATCATCGACCCGGATTCTGGGAGGCATCACCGTGCCGCCACGACAGGTGCTACGACCTTTTCTTGCCAGGTACCGCTACAGCGGACCACTACTGACGCTCGCGTTCGCGGTGGCCGCCTTCCTCGCCGGTGCCGGCGAAGCCGGTGGTGGCTGGGTGATCGCGGCACCACTCGCCCTGGGCGCGTTCGCCGCAGCCGTTGTGTGCCTGGGCTGGGACCTGTGGCTGCACCCCTGACACTCCGACACCCCAGCCCTGCGCTCGGGGTGACCCGGCACGTATCCGGCCGCACAACCGCCGACTGTGCGCTGCCCCCGAGCTGCTTCTAGGCTCGCAGCGTGTTGGTCGACCCGAACAGTGGCAGTAGCCGGCCGAAGGTCTCGCTGAAGCGTGTCCCCGTGCCGGCGGCACGGGCGGTCGTGGACTGCGGCATCTACCGGGACGGGCAACGGCTGGCAGGCCGGTTCGGTTTCGCCGAGGCCCTGGCACAGGTTCGCGACGACGACAGCGGCGGAGACGGGTTCGTATGGCTGGGCCTGCACGAGCCCGATATCGACCAGATGAACGAGGTCGCCGCGGTGTTCGGACTCCACCCACTGGCCGTGGAGGATGCCGTGGCGGGGCGGCAACGCCCGAAGCTGGAACGCTACGACGACACCCTGGTGTTCGGCATGCGGACCGTGGCCTACGTCGAGCACGATATGCACACCACCAGCGAGATCGTGCTCACCGGCGAGATACTGATCTTCCTCGGCGCAGATTTCGTCGTCGCCGTCCGCCACGGTGAGCATTCCGGTTTGCGGGCTGTCCGTGCGGATCTGGAGGCCGACCCCGAACGACTGCGGCTCGGCCCCGGCGCGGTTCTGCACGCCATCGCCGATCATGTGGTGGATACCTACCTCGACGTCGTGCAGGAGATCGAATCCGATGTCGAGGAGATGGAGCAGGAGGTATTCACCCCCCGCTCCCGGCTCACCATCGAATCGATCTATCAGCTCAAACGCGAGATCGTGGAGCTGCGCCGCTCGGTGATACCGCTGGCCTTGCCACTGCAGATGCTCACCCGGCCCGAATCCGGCCTGGACAAAGAAATCCGCCGCTACCTGCGGGATGTCACCGACCACCACACCACCGCCGCCGAACGCGTCCACGACTTCGACGACGCACTCTCCGCGCTCATCAGCGCAACCCTGGCCCGCATCGCGGTGCGGCAGAACACCGATATGCGAAAGATCTCCGCCCTGGTCGCCCTCGCCGCGGTACCCACCATGATCGCCGGAATCTACGGTATGAACTTCGAGCACATGCCCGAACTCAAACAAGCCTGGGGCTACCCCGCGGTGCTGGCGGTGATGGTACTGACCTGCGGCGGATTGGTCGTGATGTTCCGCCGCAACGGCTGGCTCTAGGGCGATCCGGTCGTAGGGTTGTTGTGCGTCCCACGGGCGGGGTCTCATGGACCCGGGGTGAGCGTGCCGAGGTCGATGTTGCCACCGGTTACCACGGTGAGAACTTCTAGACCACGGATATCGTGAGTGACGCCGCTGGCTCCGTGTAGTACACCCTGTGATCCGAGAACGGCCATCGGCCCGAGGGTGGCGGCGGCCTCGACGGGATGGCCGATCGCGTCGCTGAGCAGTCTGGTTCCCTGTTGAATCCATGCCTCCGGAACCAGGACGACATCGTCGGCCGATCGGATGATTTCCGGTAGCAGATGGGCATCGACCGTCCCGACGTTCACGGCCTCGGCGATCGAATGCGGGAGGACGGTGACCGGTGTGCCGGACTTGAACGATTCGTAGACCGTGGGCGCGTTTTCCGGGCAGGCGATGAGAACTTTGTATCGACGGCCCCAGTGTTGCTCCAAGTCCCGGATCACCGACGCGGCCGAAGCGACCGTGCCGCCACCGGCCGGCAACACGACAACATCGGCGAAGGGTCGCTGGGAGAGCATATCGGTCACCACGGTCCCCAGCGCCGCGACCGAGTCGTGCGCTGACACGTCCATGAAGATTCCACCGTGATCCTGGGTGAGTTGCCTGGCGTGGGCGTAGGCGTCGTCGTAGCTCGATCCGTACCGGATCACGGTCGCTCCGCGTTCTTCGAGCTTGGCCACCTTCAGCGCTGGCGTATTCGCCGGTACCACTGCGGTCAACGGGATCGCCCGGCGGCGGCAGGCTTCGGCATAGGCAATGGCGTGGTTTCCCGAGGAGGCCAGCAGGATCGGTTTCCCCGAGGGGAGGTCGGGAAGGTCGCGGATCACGATTCGGGCGGCGCGTTCCTTGATCGAGAGGGTATCCGGATAGAGATTCTCCAGGGCGATGTGCAGCTTGACCTGAGCAATCGAGTCCAGTTCGGCCGAATGGAACATAACCGGGTCGGGCAGCCGGGCCTCGTAGATCTCTTCGAAAGCCAGCCAACGTTCCTGGATCGTCGGTGCGCGCAACTCCCCCGGCGCGAATTCGACCGGCGATGCGGCGTCGACGTCTGCCGAATCGATGTGGTGAGCAGGCTGCCGCAGCCCCTTGTCGGCCACAGCGCGGAACCAGCGCGAAACGCCCGTCGCCGCGGAATCCGCTGTCTCCGTAAAACGTTCGAGCGACCGCAACAGGGCCTTCGCGATCTCACTGCTCATGCGCCCGCCGTATACCGCGCGGCGTCGCGGACCCTGTGCAGGGTATCCGGCCGACGGCGGCCACTCGGCCGGGCGGCGTCAGTGTGCCGTCCAGGATCGGCGGAGCGTGGTCGCCGCAGGTTTCGGACCTTGCACGATTGGATCACCGGGAGCGGCGTCCACCGTCCAGGCGCGAGCTCTCGCCTCCCCACTGAGCCGATTTCGGCGCGGTGCCCGCGCAACGTGCGTCACGGAACCTCGCAACTGGGGTGGCCACCGAGTTTCACCGTATTCCGCATGCCCGTCCCTACCTGTCCCGGCGATCATCCTCGAGGGTCATCATTGCCCGCCGGCCCCGGCCGTGCACCCACCAGCGAAGATTGTTTAGACGCAGTTGAGCCGGCCGAGCCCATCCCGGCTTCGACCGCCGCACCCGCGCGGGCCCGGGAATTCTCGGCGCTTCCGGTTTCGATCCGGTGCCCGGCGGCGCCGGTAGTATCGGAGCTACGGCCGGTGCCGGCCGCCCACCCATCAGGCGAGCGCAGCCACGGGAGTGTGGGAGATGAGCGCACACGAAGGTCTGAACCTGCCGCGGTTGCCCCGCAGCGCGCGACTGTTGCTGATCGTCTCCGCCGGGCTCCTCGTGTTCCTGCTCGTGGTATCCCGGCTGGTCGGCGTCTATACCAGCTGGTTGTGGTACGGCGAGGTGGGCTTCCGAGAGGTCTGGCGAACGGTCTTGTTCACCCGCCTGTCGCTGTTCGTCGCGATCTCGGTGCTCGTCGGCGGTGTTCTTTTCACGGCGATGTGGCTCGCGTTCCGTTACCGTCCGCGCTTAGCCGGCGAACCCGGGCAAGTGGACTATCTGCTGCCCTATCGCGCCACGGTGCTGCGGCGGCCGTTGTGGTTCGGACTGGGGATCGCCGGTGTGATCGGGACGATCTGCGCGCTCGTCGGCCAGTCGCGGTGGATGACCGTACAACTGTTCCTGCACGGCGGGTCGTTCGATATCCGCGACCCCGAATTCGGGCACGATATCGGTTTCTACGTCTTCGACCTGCCGCTCTACCGGCTCGTGGTGACCTGGCTGCTGGTGGTGATCTTCCTCGGCTTCCTCGCCGGTCTGGCGGCCCATTACCTGTTCGGTGGCCTGCGGATCTCCGGCGGGCGTCCCGGTCTGAGTCACGCTGCCCGGGTCCAGCTCGTGGTTTTCGCCGGGCTCTTCGTCCTGGTGAAAGCCGTCGCCTACTGGCTCGACCGATATGCGCTGCTCGCGGGTGAGAGCCAGGAACCCACGTTCACCGGCGCCGGATACACCGATATCAACGCGGTGCTACCGGGCAAGCTCATCCTGTTCGCGATCGCTCTGATCTGCGCCGCGGCTTTTTTCTCCGCTGTGGTGGTCCGGGATCTGCGCATTCCCGCGTTGGCCGCCGCGATGCTGCTGCTGTCGTCGATCCTGGTGGGCGGGGTCTGGCCGCTGGCTGTGGAGCAACTCTCCGTCCGCCCGAACGCCGCCGACCGGCAGCGTGTCTACATCGAGCGGAATATCGACGCGACCCGGCAGGCGTACGGGATCGGCGGCGATCGCGTCGAGTACCAGCCGTACCCGGGTATCGGGACCCGGCCGCCGCCGGAGGTCGCGGCGGACGCGACAACCCTCGCCAACGTCCGGCTACTCGACCCGAACGTGCTTTCCCGAACCTTCACTCAGCAGCAGCAACTGAAGAACTTCTACAGCTTCCCGGAACACCTGGATCTGGACCGCTATCGCATCGACGGTCAACTGCGTGACTATGTGGTCGCGGCGCGGGAACTGACCCCGGGCGCGCTGAGCGGCAATCAGCGGCATTGGGTCAACCGGCACACCGTCTACACCCACGGCAACGGGTTCGTCGCCGCCCCGGCCAACCGCGTCAACGCCGCGGTCCGTGATGCCGGCGGCGATACCGAGAGCAGCAACAGCGGCTACCCGATCTACACGGTCAGTGATATCGCCGCCGGGGCGACCGGTAACCAGCTGATTCCCGTCGATCAGCCCCGGATCTATTTCGGTGAGGTGATCGCCGCGGCCGACCCCGATTACGCCATCGTCGGCGGTGGCACGGAACCGCGCGAGTACGACACCGACAGTACGAAGTACACCTACACCGGGGCCGGTGGTGTCCCGCTCGGCAACTGGTTCAACCGCCTGGCCTTCGCCACGACCTACGGCGAACGCAACATCATCTTCTCCGGCGCGATCGGCCCGGATTCGAAGATCATCTTCAACCGGGACCCGCGGCATCGAGTGGAACTGGTCGCCCCCTGGCTGACCACCGACAACGATCCCTACCCAGCGGTCGTGGACGGGCGGATCGTCTGGATCGTCGACGCGTACACCACGATCGACGGCTACCCCTATGCCAAGACCAGTTCGCTGGAAGCCCTCGCCCATCCCGGCGACCCCGCCGCCGGTCCGTTCGAGGAGATCTCCTACGCGCGCAACTCGATCAAAGCCACCGTCGACGCCTACGACGGCACGGTGACCCTTTATCAGGTCGATCACGACGACCCAGTGCTCGAGGCGTGGATGAGCGTATTCCCCGGAACCGTCGAACCGGAGGAATCGATCAGCGACGAGCTACGGGCACATTTCCGGTATCCGCAGGATCTGTTCGGCATCCAGCGCTCGATGCTCGCGAAATACCATGTGAACGAACCGCGAGAGTTCTTCACCACCAACGCTTTCTGGTCGGTACCCAGCGATCCGACCGTCGATACCAACCCGCACCAGCCCCCGTTCTATGTACTGATGGGAGACCCGCAGACGGCGCAGCCGTCGTTCCGGCTGGCGAGCGCGATGGTCGGTTTCAACCGGGAGTTCTTGTCCGCCTATATATCGGTCGGTTCCGACCCCGGCGACTACGGCCGTTTCACCATCCTGCAACTCCCCACCGACACCCTCACCCAGGGGCCGCAGCAGATCCAGAACTCGATGATCTCCGATACCCGGGTCGCCTCCGAACGCACGCTGCTCGAACGCTCGAACCGTATCCAGTACGGCAATCTGCTCACCCTGCCGATCGCCGAGGGCGGCATCCTCTACGTCGAACCGCTGTTCACCGAACGAATATCCACCACACCGAACGGGTCGACCTTCCCCCAACTGGCCCGGGTCCTCGTCAGCTACCGCGATCCCGCCACCGCCGGCGTCCGGGTCGGCTACGCCCCCACCCTCGCCGAGGCACTGGACCAGGTATTCGGCGTCGAAACCGGGAACCTCGCGACTGCGCCCGGCGGCAGCCCGGCCGCACCACCGCCACCCGGCCGGGCGCCACCGGCGCCGGGGACCCCGCCACCCGAACCGGCGCCGCCGCCGCTGGACGAGGCAATGATCGCCGAGCTCAACGCCCAGATCGAGGCCATCCGCGACGCGCTCGACCGGATCCAGCAGCAGCTGGATGGTCCCGGTGGATGACGATTGCCACCGGCCGGTGCGGCGTAGCGTGGCCCACCGTGGCGGCAGACAAGAAACCGGGTCCGGTGGCGAGCGCTCGGGAGCTCGCCGCCGCCTGCCGGAGCGAGATACCCGCACTGACCCAGCAACTGCTGGCGGCCGTTTTCACCGACAACCCCGAGTGGACCGACTATTCCGCGGTGACACGGGCAGATCTGGTCGACGGCTGTCGGCGATTCTTGACGCGGGTCCTGGACCTCCTGGGCGGCCGGGCGGAGGACGCCGAGCAGGACGATGTCGCGGCCGCTATCGGCAGACAGCGGGCGGAGCAGGGCGTGCCCCTGGAGGCCATGCTGCGCACATTCAGGCTGGGTGGCCGCATCGTCTGGGAGGCGCTGCTCGACCGGGCCGGTGAGGTGCCGCCGGCCGAGTTCCGGGAGACCGGCACGGCGATGTGGGCGGTGATCGACAGGATGTCCTCGGCTCTGGTCACGTCGTACCGCAACACCGAGATGGACCGCGTCCGGCGTGATGAACGCCGCCGGCACAGCCTGATCGAGGACGTGCTCGCGGGCCAGGCCCGCGATTCGCTGTTCGCGGCCCGCGCCGCCCGCGAACTGGACCTGCCGGTCCACGGCGATTACCTGGTGGTCGTGGCCCGCGGAGACGCGCATCCGATGCATACCGGGTCGGAAACGGCTCTGCTCTCGCTCGGGGTTCGCTCCGCCTGGCATGAACGGGCCGACTCCACGGTCGGCATCGTGGCGCTCGAGGGTCGTCCCATAGAACCCGTGCTGCGGCAGCTCCGGCCGAAGGTTCGCGGGCGGGCGGCTGCCTCTCCCGCGGTGGCCGGATTGGCTGCGATCGGCACCGCTCACGGCCTGGCACTGCTGGCGCTGGACACCATCGCGCAGGACGCTGCGGGGGTGGTGGTTTCACTCGACGACCGGTACCCCGAAGCCCTGTTGCTACGGGCACCCGATCTGACCGAACTGCTGATCGCGCGCACCCTCGGACCGGTCCTCGGACTGCCGGAGAAGGAACGGGAGATCTTGCTCGGCACCCTGTCCGCCTGGCTCGCCGCGGGTTGCTCGGCCGCCAATGCCGCGCCGCGGTTGCACTGCCACCGGAACACGGTGATCAACCGCCTCCAGCGCATCAGCACACTGCTCGGCCGCCCCTTGGAGGGCCCACGTGCACAGCTGGAATTCTCCCTCGCCCTGGCAGCTCTCGATCTCGGTGCAGCTGCGGGCATCCAGAGCCATACTCGGTAGCCATATTGGGCGCAGCGCCCAATCTCGAGTGCCGATCTCTGAACATCAGAGGCATTGTTTGTGCATGTGGTGACCGCAAGACTCGATGACGACCCCGCCCCAACCGGATGTGGGTCGCCTGTTCGAGGATGAGGAGCACCACAAGTGCCGGATTTCGATCTACTCGTGATCGGTGGCGGCCCCGGCGGATACGTCGCGGCGATCCGTGCCGCCCAGCGCGGCCTGCGCGTCGGCTTGGTCGAGAAGGAGCGCCCCGGAGGTGTCTGCCTGAACTGGGGATGTATTCCCACAAAGGCCATGCTGCGGTCCGCCGAAGTCCTCCGGACAGTTCGCACGGCGGCCGATTTCGGTGTGCACACCGAAGGTGTTCGCGTCGACTTCGCCGCCGTGCGTGCGCGCAAAGACGCCATCGTGAAGGAGCTCACCGATGGAGTATCGGGACTTCTGAAGGCCAACGGGGTCACTGTTGTCGAAGGCCACGCACGGTTCACCGGACCGACGACCGTCGAGGTGTCCGAGGCCGGCCCGTCACCGGTTTTCCCCAGCGGTCCCCGCTATGCCGCCGATCCTGCCGCGACCGTGATCCGCACGATCAGTGCGACCGATGTACTCATCGCCACCGGGTCCGTTCCGGCGCAGCTACCGGTGCCCGGCGCAGATCTGCCCGGCGTCATCACCTCCGACGGCGCGTTCGGGCTGACCGCGGTACCCGATCGGCTGGTCGTCATCGGGGGTTCGGCGGTAGGTGCGGAATGGGCCGGCCTGTTCGCTGCCTTCGGCAGCGAAGTCACCGTGGTGGAGATGCAGGATCGCCTGGTTCCGGCGGAGGACGAGGAGGTCGGGGTCGCGCTGGGCCGCGCGTTCGGCAAATGCGGTATCACCGTGCTGACGGGGTCGGCCGTCACGGCCGTCACGGCAGCAGGGTCGGCATTGCGGGTGAGCTCGGACGGCCCACAGGCACGCGAACTCGATGCCGATGTGGTGCTGACAGGCGTCGGCCGACGGCCGAATACCACCGGGCTCGGACTGGATGCCGCCGGAGTAACGACGGACGCGCGCGGTTTCATACCGGTCGACGATCAGCTGCGGACGAACGTCGAGCATGTCTTTGCGATCGGGGACGTCACGGGAAAGGCACTGCTCGCGCATGTCGCCTCCCATCAGGGGTTGACCGCCGCCGATGTGATCGCCGGGCGCGATACCCGTATCGACTACACCGTGATTCCCGCGGCCACCTTCACCCATCCCGAGGTCGCCGGTGTAGGCCTGACCGAAAGCGCAGCCCGCGCCGCCGGCCACGATATCGTCACGGCCAAGTTCCCTTTCTCGGCGCTGGGTCGCGCCAGGACATTCGGCGAAACCGAGGGTTTCGTGAAGATCGTCGCCGGAGCGCGCCACGACGAAGTCCTCGGAGTGCACATCATCGGCCCGTCGGCCAGTGACCTCATCGCGGAGGGCGCACTGGCGATTTCGCTGGAGGCGACGCTGGACGAGCTCGCCGAGACGATCCACGCCCACCCCACACTCGGCGAGATCGGTATGGAGGCAGCCCTGTCCGGGCTCGGCCTGCCGGTACATATCGCCCCGGCCCGGAAGCGTTGAGGAGACCTCGTGACGACCAGCGCCACACCACGCAAGAAGACCCGCCCGGCCGGACCGGTTGCCCCGGCCGAAGCCGAATCCGGCACGACCGCGAATCCGGCCGGCGATACCGCGGCGGCCGGTGCCCCCGGCGGAATCGACATGGTCGACCGCCGGATCGCCGCGGAGGATCCGCAGACCCTGCGCAGCCTGTTCAGCGATATGTTGTTCGTCCGCCGTTTCGAAGAGCGCGCCGCGCAGAGCTACCAGCAAGCGAAGATCGGTGGCTACTGCCATCTCAACCTGGGTGAGGAGGCCACCGTCGTCGGGATGGGTGCGGCGATGCGCCCCACCGACTATCTGTTCACCAATTACCGGGAGCACGGGTACGCACTGGCCAAGGGGATCGAGCCGGGCCGCGTGATGGCCGAACTCTACGGCCGCTCGACCGGTACCTCCAAGGGCTGGGGCGGTTCGATGCATATGTACGACACCGCGACCCGCCTGCTCGGCGGTTACGGCATTGTGGGCGGCCAGATTCCGCTGGCCGTCGGTGCCGCGCTCGCGATCGACTACCGCGGCGGCGACGACGTGGTGGTGTGCCAGATGGGCGAGGGGACCACGAACATCGGCGCGTTCCACGAATCGCTGAACATCGCGGCGCTGTGGCGCCTGCCGATCGTCTTCCTGGTGATCAACAACCAGACCGGTATGGGCACCACTGTGGAGAATTCCTCCGCCGAGCCGGAGCTGTGGAAACGGGCCGCGGCTTACCGGATGCGTGGTGAACGGGTGGACGGTACCGACGTACTCGCCGTCCGGGATATGGCGAGCGAGTTGATCGAGACGGCTCGGCGCGAAAGCCGTCCGGCGCTGCTGGAGACGACCAGCTACCGCCTCAAGGGCCACTCGGTGGTCGATCCCGCGAAATACCGTACCGGCGAGGAGGTCTCGATCGCTCGCGACCACGATCCGATCGCCCGCTGGCAGCACCGGCTGCTCGGCGCGGATGTGCTCACCGAGCAGGCGGTCTCCGAGATCGAAGACGAGGTGGCCCGAGGGGTGGCCGCCGCGGTCGAATTCGCGGATACGAGTCCGCATCCCGAGCCGTCGAGCCTGTTCGACTACACCTACGCGACGCCGGTGGCGCAAGACCGCCGCCGGCTGCCCGCCGACCCGCTTTTCGCCGGATAAGGAATTCCCTGTGGCCCTCATGACCTACCGTGAAGCGCTGCGCGAAACTCTTCGCGAGGAGATGCGGCGCGACGAAGACGTCTTCCTCATCGGCGAGGAAATCGGCATCTTCGAAGGCTCCTACAAGATCACCGCCGGGCTGCTGGCCGAGTTCGGTGCCAAGCGGGTGCGCGATACGCCGATCGCCGAGGAGGGGTTCGTCGGCGCGGCCATCGGGGCCGCGATGCTCGGTCTGCGCCCCGTGGTGGAGCTGATGACGATCAACTTCTCGCTGCTGGCACTGGACCAGATCGTCAATCACGCCGCCAAGATCTACGGCATGTTCGGCGGGCAGACCAGCGTTCCCATGGTCATCCGCACCCCGGGTGGCGGCGGCCAGCAGCTGGGCGCGACACATTCGCAGAACATCGAGCTGTACTACGCGTTCGTCCCCGGACTGAAGGTGGTCGCACCGAGCACGCCGGCCGATGCGCGGGCGCTGCTGAAAGCCGCCATCGCGGACGACGATCCGGTGCTCTTCCTGGAGAACCTCGCGCTGTACAACACCAAGGGCGAAGTGCCGGACGACAGTGCGCCCGCCGAGATCGGGAAGGCGGCCGTCACCCGCCCGGGCAGCGATATCACGCTGATCGGCTACTCGCGGATGGCGACGGTCTGCACCCAGGTCGCCGAACGGCTCGCAGGCGAAGGGGTTTCGGCCGAGGTGATCGACCTGCGCAGCCTGCGCCCACTCGACCGCACCACCCTCGTCGCATCCGTGCGCAGAACCGGCTGCGCCGTGATCGGGGAAGACGACTGGCTCACCTACGGGATCGGCGCCGAGGTCGCGGCATCCATTTCCGACGGCGCCTTCGACTACCTCGACGCGCCGGTTCGCCGCGTGGCCATGGCCGAGATACCGCTGCCCTATGCCAAGCCGCTGGAAAGACTGGCGCTGCCGTCCGCCGATTCGCTGTACACCGCCGCGGTGGAAACGCTCGCGGCCGTGGGCGCACGACGCTGAAACCGGAACCGGAGAACAAGAATTGCCTGAAATCACCATGCCCCGGCTCTCCGACACCATGGAGGACGGCGTCATCTCCGCTTGGCTCAAACAGGTCGGCGACCGGGTGACCCGCGGCGAGGTGCTCGCCGAGATCGAGACCGACAAGGCACTCATGGAACTCGAGGCCTACGACGACGGCGTGCTCGAACGAATCATCTTCGAGGCGGGCGCACGCGTGCCCATCGGTGAGCCGATCGCCGTTGTCGGCGACGGAAGCGGGACCGCAGCAAGCGCACAGACCCCCGCCCGCACCGGTACCTCGGACGCTCCGGGACCGCGGGCCGGTGCCGAGGACGCCCGGCCGGGCGGACGTGCCGACGAGCCCACCGGCGAAACCGCCGCACGGACGAAGTCGTCTCCGCTGGCCCGGAAGGTCGCCCGGGAGCTCGGCATCGATATCGCCACCGTGGCCGGGTCCGGTCCCCGAGGTCGCGTCATTCGTCAGGATGTCGAAGCCGCGAGCCGAGCGGGTGCGGCCACGCCGGTGGTCACAGCCGCAGCCCCGGAATCCGAGGCGGCGACCCCGCCACCAGGCACCGACGCCGACGCGGTCGCACTCACCACCATCCAGCGGATCTCGGCCCAGCGCCTCACCGAAAGCAAGCAGCAGGCCCCACATATCTACCTGACCAGCGTCATCGATGTGACCGAACTGCTGGAGTTCCGCACCCGCGTCAACGCGACACTCGCGGAGTCGGGCAAGGTGAGCATCAACGACCTGCTGGTGAAGGCTGTCGCCGCGACACTACGGGCGAACCCGGCCGTCAATGTCTCCTTCGCCGGCGAAAAGCTGTGGCGGCACCGCGGCGTGCACCTCGGTGTCGCGGTGGCGACACCGGCGGGCCTGATGGTCCCGGTGATCCGCGATGCCGATCGCAAGAGCGTCTCCGAAATCGCCGCGGAGTCCCGCGACAAAGCAGGACGTGCACGTGACCGTAAGCTGCGGCCCGACGACATGGCGGGTGCCACCTTCACCATCTCCAACCTGGGCATGTTCGGCATCGAACACTTCACCGCCGTGATCAATCCGCCCGAGGCCGCCATCCTGGCCGTCGGGGCAGCCACCGACGAACTGCGCTTGCACGACGGCCAGGTGGTCGGCCGGAAAATACTCCGCGTCACCATGTCCGCTGATCATCGGGCGATCGACGGGGCTGTCGCCGCGCAGTTCCTGGCCGATCTGAAGGGGTTGCTCGAACATCCCTTGCGCATCGTCGTCTGACTGTTGTGCGGCCGGCCACTTCCGGTGAGCGAGAACAGGCAGTGCACCGCTGCGGGACGACCATACGCTGACAGCGTGGAAGGCATTCAGGAAAGCTCTCGGACCAGGACGGCCGAGCACCACGCCGCGCTGTTCCGGCCGCTGACCGTCCGTTCGCTGGGCCTGGCGAACCGTATCGTCATGTCACCGATGACCCGATCGGCTTCTCCGGGCGGGGTCCCCGGGGCCGATGTCGCCCGCTACTACCGGCGCCGCGCTGCCGGCGGGACGGGTCTGATCATCACCGAGGGTGTCGCCATCGACCACCCCGCCGCCGTCGACAATCCGCGTGTCCCCCGCATGTACGGCGAGGACGCACTGGCCGGGTGGCGGACCGTGGTCGACGAGGTGCACGCGGCGGGCGGCCGGATCATTCCGCAGCTGTGGCATGTGGGTCCGCTGTGGGGTGCGATGAGCAAGATCGTCGACCCGGCCGTCACCCCGATGCGGCCGTCCGGGCGGTGGGGCACCGCCGGCGTCACCTCCTATTCCGGCGAATACGTCACGCGCGCAACGCGACCCACCCGGCCGATGACCGAGGACGATCTCGCCGAGGTCCTCTCTGCCTACGTACGTGCGGCGGTCACCGCCACGGAACTGGGTTTCGACGGGATCGCCTTACACGGCGGCCACGGCTACCTGCTGGATTCGTTTCTGTGGCACGACACCAACACGCGCGAGGACCATTGGGGCGGCGACCTCGTGGCGCGCAGCCGGTTCCCCGCCGCGGTAGTCGCGGCCATCCGCGAAGCCGTCGGCGGCGATATGCCCATCTTCTTCCGCTTCTCCCAGCACAAACAGCAGGACTACACCGCCCGCATCGCCGAGACTCCCGGCGAGCTGGAGGTACTGCTCGGATCGCTCGCCGATGCCGGCGTGGACGTATTCGACGCCAGTATCCGGCGCTTCGACGTACCCGCGTTCGCGGGCAGCGAGCTGTCGCTGGCCGGCTGGGCCAAGAAGCTCACCGGCGCGTATGCCATGGCGGTGGGCAGTGTCGGACTCGGGAAGCCGTTGCGCGACAGCCGCGCCGCGGGGGCCGCGGCGGTGGTCGACAACATCGCCGAGGTCGACCGCCGGATCGCGTCCGGGGAGTTCGATCTGATCGCCATCGGTCGCCTGCACCTGGCCGACCCCGCACTGGCGACCACCCTGCGTACCGGGGCATCACTGACACCGTTCGACCGCGCAGCCCACGAGGGCAGCCTGCACTGACCCGAGTCTCGTTCCGGCGGATCGACGAGGTGTCCGGAAGGCATATCGGCGAGCCGGGCCGCGGAGATCGCCGCGGCCCGGGCAGCGCTGCCGAGCTACCCCCGGCCCGTTCCGGGCGGTGCGGAGAGTTCGGCGCCCGCCCCCTCTGTACTACCGCGGCCTACGTGGGATTCCGTACGCAAGCGCTCGGACATGTGCGGATAGTGCAGTTCGAACGCGGGCCGTTCGGAGCGGATCGGCGGGAGTTCGTAGAAGTTGTGCCGCGGCGGTGGACAGGTCGTCGCCCATTCCAGGGAGTTGCCGGCGCCCCACGGGTCGTCGACGGTGACCACCTCGCCGTAGCGGTAGCTCTTGAACGCGTTCCACACGAAGACGATCATGGACGCGCCCAGCACGAACGAACCGATCGTCGAGACGGTGTGCAGCGCGGTGAAACCGTCGTCGGGCTGGTAGTCGGCGTAGCGACGAGGCATACCTTCGTCACCCAGCCAGTGCTGGACCAGGAAGGTGAGGTGGAAGCCGATGAACGTGGTCCAGAAATGCACGCGGCCCAGGCGTTCGTCCATCAACCGGCCGGTGAGTTTGGGGAACCAGAAGTAGATACCGGCGAAGGTCGCGAAAACGATGGTTCCGAACAGCACGTAGTGGAAGTGCGCGACCACGAAATAGCTGTCGTGCACATGCCAGTCCAGCGGCGGGCTCGCCAGGATCACTCCGGACAGGCCGCCGAACAGGAAGGTGACGAGAAAGCCGAGAGAGAACAGCATCGGTGTTTCGAAGGTCAGCTGACCCTTCCACATCGTTCCGATCCAGTTGAAGAACTTCACCCCGGTCGGGACCGCGATCAAGAAGGTCATCAGCGAGAAGAACGGCAGCAGTACCGCGCCGGTGGCATACATGTGGTGCGCCCACACCGCCATCGAGAGCGCGGCGATCGATATCGTCGCGAACACCAGCGCGGTGTAGCCGAAGATCGGTTTGCGGCTGAACACCGGGAAGATCTCGGAGACGATGCCGAAGAACGGCAGCGCGACGATGTACACCTCGGGATGCCCGAAGAACCAGAACAGGTGCTGCCACAGGATCACCCCGCCGACACCCGGGTCGTAGATGTGCCCGCCGAGATGCCGATCGTAGGCCAGCGCCATCAGGGCGGCGGTGAGGATCGGGAACGCCAGCAACACCAGGATGCTGGTGATGAAGATATTCCAGGTGAAGATCGGCATCCGGAACATGGTCATGCCGGGAGCGCGCAGGCAGATCACCGTGGTCATCATGTTCACCGCGCCGAGGATGGTGCCCAGACCCGATAGCGCCAGCCCCATGATCCACAGGTCCCCGCCGGCTCCCGGCGAGAACTGCTCGGTGCTCAACGGTGTGTAACCGGTCCACCCGAAGTCGGCGGCGCCGCCGGGCGTGACGAATCCCGCGGTCGCCATGGTGGCACCGAACAGATAGAGCCAGTAGCTCAAGGCGTTGAGCCGGGGAAACGCCACATCCGGTGCGCCGATCTGCAACGGCAGGATCGCATTGGCGAAACCGAACACCACCGGCGTGGCATAGAACAGCAGCATGATCGTGCCGTGCATGGTGAACAGCTGGTTGTACTGCTCCGGGGACAGGAATTGCAGCCCGGGACGCGCCAGCTCACCGCGGATGAGCAGCGCCAGCAGGCCACCGATCAGGAAGAAACCGGTCGCCGACACCAAATACAGCACCCCGAGCACCTTCGGGTCGGTGGTGGTGACCATCTTCCACAGGAACGAGCCCTTGGGCCCGACCCGAGCCGGGAACGGCCGGGCGGCGGTGAGCTCGGCCGGTGGAGATGGTGGAACTGCCATGGCATGCTCCTCTGTTCGCTCTACTCGGGCATACGGCCCGTTGCCCGCGGGCCTACCCCGGTCGTATCGCGCCAAACCCTGCCCGCTGCGCGGGGTGCACCGGGTGAGCGACACCCCTGCGCACGAAAATTCCGCGAAATCGCCCGCGACCTCGGCACCCGACCCGGAGCTCACGCTGGGTCCGGAAGTCCGGATCGTCCGGGTTCGCCCACCGGACCCGGGGCCGTGCCGGGTGAATCCGGATCGCCGATACTCGGAACCTCCAGTGTTCGACGAACCGCATCGGAGCCGGTATGACCGCTGTCAGCGCCCCACAACGCGTCCACGTGTCCGTCAGTGCCGCCGTGGCCACCGTGACCATCGACCGCCCGCCCGCCAACGCGTTCGATCCCGCGCTGATCTCCGAACTTCTCACCGCACTGCCACCGCTGGTGACGGATCCCGGCATCCGCTGCCTGGTCGTGCGCGGCACCGGCCGGTTCTTCGTCGCGGGCGCCGATATCCGGGTCATGCGTGAACTCACCGAGGAGACACAGCGGGCGATGCGACCCTGGGTGGAGGTCCAGCGATTGCTGGAGACCGCACCCAAACCGGTACTGGCCGCGATCAACGGGCACGCCCTGGGCGGGGGTGCCGAACTCACCCTGGCCTGCGATATGCGAGTGATGACGGCCTCGGCGACCATCGGGTTCCCCGAGATCGAGCTCGGCCTGTTCCCCGGTGCGGGCGGTAGTCAGCGGTTGCCGCGACTGCTCGGCGCGCACCGCGCGAAACTGCTGATGATGCAGGGCGCGAGGCTGAGCGCCGAGGAGGCAGAGCGGATCGGGCTGGTGGACGAGGTCGTGGCGGACGCCGATTTCCCGGCCCGCGTCGACGAGCTCGCCGCCGACCTCGCGGCCAAACCGACCCGCACCATCGGCCTGCTCAAGGACATCGTCGAACGGGGACTCGAGCTGCCCCTCGGCGAGGCGCTGGAACTGGAGTTCGCCGCCGTGCTCGAGCTGATCCGCACCGGCGACGCTGCCGAAGGATTGCAGGCATTCCTGGACAAGCGCACCCCGTCGTTCGGCGGCCGGTGAACCGGCCCGAAGGAGTCATGATGAAATTCGGAAGCTGGCGGCGCGGTGCCGCCGCCCTGGGCGTACTCGTCGCGCTGACGTCGGCCGCCTGTACCCGGCCGGCCACCCAGCAGGAGGCGAGCTCCGGGCCGATCCGTATCTCGGTGGGCGTGGACCCCTCCTACGCGCCGTTCTTCGTCGCCGAACAGGAGGGGATGTTCGAACGGGCCGGCCTCGATGTCCGGGTGGTCCAGACCGAGGGTGGCGCGGCGAGCGCCCAGAACGTGGTGGCCGGGACCTCCGAGCTGTCCGGTAACGCCGACTCCACGGCGCTCACCGTCATGGCCGCGAATCCGAGCCTGCGCGCCCTGGGCGTGTACGAGGAATCGGATCGGTATTTCCAGGTGGTGGTGCGCGCGGGCATCGAGCCGAAACAGATCCGGACGGTGGGTGTCTTCCCCGGTATCGGCCTGTACTTCACCGACCTCTACCTGCGTAGTATCGGCCTGGATCCGGACGCGGTCGAACTGGTCACCACCAGTCCGCCCGACCATCCGGCGCTGCTGGGCCGCGGCGATATCGACGCCTTCGTCTCGTTCGACCCGTGGGTGAGCCAGGCCGTCGTGGGCGGCGGCCGGGTGGTCGCCACCAGCGGTGATTTCGACGCCCGGTACACGCAATGGCTCGTGGCGACCGAGGCGTGGCTGTCGGCGAACAAAGAAATCGCCACGCAGGTGTTCGAGGTGGTGTCGGAGGCCGCCGCGATCGTCGACGCCGACCCCGACCGCGCCGCCCGCGCGGTGGCGTCGGCCATCCAGCAGGATCCCGCCGAGGCCCGGCGCACCATCGACCAGATCGACTTCGGCGTGCGCGATTTCACCGACGAGGACTTCGCGCGGGCGAACGATCTTCTCACCTTCTTCCGGGAGCAGGGCAAGATCAGCGGCTCGGTGGACACCGGACAGGTCCTGCGCCGGGGCTGGGTCGACGAGCATCTCCCGGGCGCACCCGCCCGAGCACAATCCCCGCGGTAGATCCCGGTCGCCGGGGAACAAGGCGCCGGAGTCGGCGTCGCGATCGAGGAGAGAACGGAGAAATCATGGTCGAACCCGCTGTCCGGGTGGTCGAACTGGCCGGCCCGCTCACCCGCTTCGCGGGCCGGGTGCTGGTCGGACTCGGCTTCGAGGTGATCCTGGTCGAGCCGGACGGGGGCGATCCGAGCCGGCGCGAATCGGACGGACACCCGTTCGCGCACTGGCACGCGGGCAAGAAGTCGGTGGCGCTGGACCTCGGCACCGATACCGGACGTGGCGCGCTGGAACGCCTCCTGGCCACCGCCGATATCTACCTCGACGGCAGTACGCCCGGCTCCGAACCCGTCACGCCACGTTCCGGCGCAGTCGTCCACGTGCGGGTGACGCCGTTCGGGCTGACCGGCCCCCGGGCGGAATGGGCGGCGACCGATCTCACCCTCGCCGCGCAGGGCGGCATGCTGGCCCAGGTCGGCGATCCCGACGGTCCGCCGCTGGCGCTACCGGAGAACCAGGCCGAACAGCTCACCGGTATCAATGCGGCCGTCGGCGCGCTGCTCGGCATGCGGGCGCGGCGCCACGGCCCGGTGCCCGTCGTCGATATCTCCGCCCAGGAATGTGTGGCCGCGAGCCTGGAAGCCGGAACCCTCGCCTACCTCCACGAGGACCGGGTGCCGCCGCGGCCGGGCCGGGTACATCCGCTGGTACCGCACGGATTGTTCCAAGCCGCCGACGGTTACGTCGGGGGCGGGCTCGGCGGCAGTCCGCGGATGTGGGACGCACTGCTGGCCTGGCTGGTGGAGGAGAACGCCGCCGCCGACCTCACCGACCCCCGCTGGGCCGACCCGGTCGAGCGCAAACGCCATCAGGATCACATCTTCGACGTGGTCGGGCGGTTCATCGGGAAATGGCCCAAACACGAGTTCGCGGCCGCCGCGCAGGAACGCAAACTACCGTGGTCGGCAGTGGACCGGCCGGACGAACTGCTGGTGAACCCGCAGCTCAACGACCGGGATTTCTTCCTCGACGTCGTCCGCGACGGTGTGGTGTCGCGGGATCTCGGCTTCGGATTCGCGTTCCCCGAAGGAGCACGGATACGCGAACTGCATATGCCCGCGCCCGGGGAACATCAGCAACTCATTCCGGATGCGGAACCGCCCGCGGCCGGACCGGTCACCGTGAGCGGCCGCCGGCTACCGCTGGAAGGTATCCGCGTCCTCGATCTCACCTGGGTGCTGGCCGGGCCCTACTGCACGCGCATCCTGGCCGATCACGGTGCCGATGTCGTCAAGGTCGAATCCCGGGGCCGCCCGGACCCCACCCGGTTCGCGCCGTTCATGCACCTGTCCCGGGGCCCGCACGACGATCCGGATACCAGCGGCTATTTCAACGATGTCAACCGGAACAAGCGCAGTATCACCCTCGACACCCGCTCCCCTGAAGGGCTGGAGGTGCTGGCCGATCTCCTCACGCACAGCGATGTGGTGGTCGAGAACTTCAGCTCCACGGTGATGACGAAAATGGGCTTCGGCTACGAGCAACTGCGTGCCCTGCGGCCGGATATCGTCTACGTGTCGATGTCCGGGATGGGTCATACCGGACCCCGCAGCGGTTGGGTTTCCTACGCCGATATCGTTTCGGCGGCAACAGGTTTGACCGCACTCACCGGCTGGAGTGCCGACGAGGTGGCCGGGGTGATCTACGGGCACGGCGATATCGTCGCGGGCCTGCAGGCCGCGACGGCGGTCCTCGCCGCACTCGACCATCGCGACCGCACCGGACGCGGCCAGCACATCGATCTGTCCCAGCTCGAGGCCATGGCCTCGCATATGGGTGCCGCCGTACTCAGGGCGACCGGGTCCGGCAGGCCCGGCGAACCGATCGGTAACGCCCATCCCGCGATGGCGCCGCACGGCGTATATCCGTGTCTGGGACCCGACCGCTGGTGCGCGATCGCGGTCCGCGACAACGCCGACTGGCGGCAGCTTTGCGCCGTGATCGAACGTCCGGAATGGGCGGCCGATACCCGGTTCGATTCCGTTGCGGGGCGCCGGACGCAGGCCGAACCCATCGCCGCGGCGATCACCGAGTGGACCAGGCCCCTGCCCGCGGAACTCGTCGCGGAGCGGTTGCAGCGGGCCGGTGTACCGGCGGGCCCGGTACATACCGGACGCGACCTGGTCGAGGCCGATCCGCAACTGCGGGCCCGCGAATTCTACCTCCGGGGTGTACATCCGAAGGCCGGCGCCTTTCTCCACGAGGGCTCCCCCATTCGCGTGGGTGAACCGGTCGCGGTCCGCCGCACGGCCCCGCTGCTGGGCGCCGATACCGATGCGGTCCTGCGGGATATCGCCGGCTACGGACCCGAGACCATCGAACGGCTCCGCGCCGCGGGCGTGCTCACCTGAGCCGGCCCCTGCCACCACACACCACTACACGATCCGAGGAGTAACCATGCGCGCCGCACGGCTGCACGAATTCGGCCGAGACCCGGTCATCGACGAGATCGACGCACCGGCCCGAGGTCTCGGGCAGACACTTGTACGGGTCGACGCCGCGGCCCTCGGGCATCTCGATCTGACCATTGCGAGCGGCACCTTCGACATACGTCCCGACCTGCCCCATATCGGCGGCACCGACGGTGCGGGGACGGTGGTCGAATCGGAGACCTTCGCGCCAGGCACCCGGGTTCTCATCCGCGGCGGCGGTATCGGCCTGTTCAAGAACGGGTGCTGGGCCGAGTATCTCGCCGCGGCGGACAAGGTGTTCACCCCCTTCGACACCGCGCTGGAGCCGACGATTGCGGCGACCTTCTTCCTGCCGAGTACCACCGGGTACGTAGCGGTGCACGATATCGCCCGGGTGGCCACGGGTGAACGGGTGATCGTCTCCGGAGCGTCGGGCGCGGTCGGTTCGATGGCGGCCCAATTCGCTCTCGCTGCGGGCGCCGCCGAAGTGATCGGAGTGGTACCGCGCGGCGACCAGGCCGCCTTGTTGCCGGCAGGTGTTCGTCCGGTGGTCGGCCGGGGTGAGCAGGTGGCCGAGGCCCTGGGCACCGATCTCGTCGCGGAGGTGCTGATCGATACGCTCGGCGGCGATCTGCTGCCGGTCCTGCTGCGGCGGATCGCTCCCGGCGGGCGAGCGGCCCTCATCGGTTACACGCTGGGCACCGACCTGCACCTCGACCTGCCTAACTGGCTGCTCGCCGATGTGGCGCTGCTACCCGTCAATATGATCCGCAAATCCGCCCGGCAGGCCGAGCTGGCACCGAAGCTGATCGCCATGCTGGTGGCGGGCGAGGTCGAGCTGGCGGTGCAGTCGTTCCCGCTCGACGAGATCGCCACCGCGTTGCAGGCCATGCGCGACGGGAAGGTCACCGGCCGCGCGGTGGTTACCCCCTGAGTGGGTGCCGTGCCGATTTCCGCCGCCGCCAGCTCATTGCCGGCGGACCTGACAATTCCCGCTCTGCTACGCGATCGGGCGGATCGCCGTGGCGACCACCTCGCCCTGCGGGCGGGCCCGGCCGGCTCAGAAGTCGCTTCGTACCCGGCACTACGCGGTGGGCTGTGCGCCGCGCCCAATGGACCGCGCTCGGGCGGTCGGTCGAGGATCAGGGAAGACCGCAGATCGCTATCGTCAATACTTCCTCACAGC
>NZ_JARWOV010000013.1 GCF_029868855.1 Nocardia carnea
CTCCTGGCCGATGGCCTGGACGCCGAGCGAGTGGAGCGCCGGGTGAACCGCGGGCGCATACTTTTCGACGCCCCGGAGGTGATCATCCCGTTCTGCGTGCCCGACGGCGCCCACGACTATCCGGACGAGCGCCGCCCCCCCGCCCCCCGGCCCCCCCCCCCCGGGTGCGCACAACACGCCGGTGCCCGCCATGGCCACCCGGATCCTCGGGCTCGCCGCGCCGCCGAAGCCGGCCGATGCCGCCGATGCGCTGGCGCTCGCCATCTGTCATTGCTGGCGGGCGCCGCTGATCGAACGGATGGCGGCCGCCGAGGCGCAGGCCGAGCGGGCCCGCCGGCAGTACACCCAACGACTGGAACAGCAGCGGAAGGCGGTGCGCGGGTGATCGCGTCCATTCGCGGCGAGGTTGTCGAACTCGCCCTCGACCATGTGGTGCTCGAAACCGCCGGGGTCGGGTACCAGCTGAACGCCACCCCCGCCACCTTGGCCGGGCTGGCCCGTGGCGAAGAGGCCCGGCTGCACACCGCGTTGATCGTGCGCGAGGATTCGATGACCCTCTACGGGTTCGCCGATACCGAGGCCCGCGATCTGTTCGGTCTGCTGCAGACCGTCTCGGGGGTGGGACCGCGGCTGGCCATGGCGGTCCTGGCGGTGCTCGAACCGGAAACCTTGCGCAAGGCACTGGCCGCCGGTGATATCGCGGCGCTCACCCGGGTGCCGGGAATCGGGAAGCGTGGAGCCGAGCGGATGGTCGTGGAATTGCGGGACAAGGTGAACCTGGTGCCGGTCCCGGCGGATTCACCGGGCACCGCGCCGGCCCCGGTCCGCACCCCGGTGCGCGACCAGGTGGTGGAGGCATTGACGGGTTTGGGCTTCCCGGTGAAACAGGCCGAGCCGGCGGTGGACGCGGTCCTTGCCGAACGACCGGACGCGGACAATTCGACCGCGTTGCGTGCCGCGCTCGGGATGCTGGCATGAGCGGGCGGGGCCCGGTGACGGTAGCCGAGCGGCATCCCGGACGGCCCTCGCTCATGCCCGATCGATACGGCGGGAGTGGGCCGGAGTCGGCGGTGGTGGCGAAGAGTCGCCGTCGAAGCTCGCGCCTGTCCGATCTGCACGGCGAGAACCGTTAGGCGGTCATGGATTACGACAATTCCCCGGAAGCGGAAGTTTCCCCGGTCAGCGCCGGTTACCTGCCCTCGGACGGCGATATCGAAACAGGACTGCGGCCCACCTCGCTGGACGGTTTCATCGGCCAGCCCCGGGTGCGGGAACAACTGTCGCTGGTACTCCGCGGCGCCCGGGCGCGGGGCGGCACGCCGGACCATATTCTGCTGTCCGGTCCCCCCGGCCTCGGCAAGACCAGCCTGGCCATGATCATCGCCGGCGAACTCGGCACCGCGTTGCGGATCACTTCCGGCCCGGCACTGGAGCGGGCCGGGGATCTGGCCGCCATGCTCAGCAATCTGGTCGCCGGGGATGTGCTGTTCATCGACGAGATCCACCGGATGGCGCGGCCGGCGGAGGAGATGCTCTACCTGGCGATGGAGGATTTCCGGGTCGATGTGGTGGTCGGCAAAGGGCCCGGGGCGACCTCCATACCGCTGGATATCGCGCCGTTCACGCTGGTCGGGGCCACCACCCGGTCCGGCGCGCTGACCGGGCCGCTGCGCGACCGCTTCGGTTTCACCGGGCATATGGATTTCTATGAACCGGACGAGCTGCTGCTCATCGTGCAGCGTTCCGCGCAGATCCTCGGGGTGGATATCGATTCCGACGCCGCCGCCGAGATCGCGGGACGCTCCCGGGGCACGCCGCGCATCGCCAACCGTCTGCTGCGCCGGGTCCGCGATTACGCCGAGGTACGCGCCGACGGCCGGATCACCCTCGCGGTGGCCCGGGCCGCGTTGGAGGTCTACGACGTGGATGCGCTGGGACTGGACCGCCTGGACCGGGCGGTTCTCGGTGCTCTGGTTCGCGGCTTCGGCGGTGGACCGGTCGGGGTGACCACTCTGGCGGTTGCGGTCGGGGAGGAGGCCACCACGGTGGAGGAAGTATGCGAACCGTTCCTGGTGCGGGCCGGGATGGTGGCCCGTACGCCGCGCGGACGGGTCGCGACCGCGGCCGCCTGGACGCATCTCGGATTGACGCCGCCGCCGGATCTCACCTTCGGTGCGCTGGAAGTCCGCGGTCGCGAGTCCCAGCCCACGCTCGACCTGTTCGATCGGTAGCCGCCGGGCCCGGAGGTGGGCGTCGCGGCATCCGGCGCGCTCGCCCGGGCGGACTACGGCTCGGCCGCGGAGTGCGGCGGGGCGCATACGCCGGAGTCGGTGGGTGCCACCACCCAGCGAAACCTTCCCACGGAATCGAACGGCTGATCATCGACGACGAAACGACCCGCTGTTGCCTGTGTGGACGCATATCCATCGGCTGCGCACGGTCCGTGTCCGAGTCGCTGCGCCGGCTTCGACGGGGACCTGCCTGGTCCGTGCGTCGGACATCGCTGGAGATGGAGTGCCGACCGCAGTCCGGCGAGGCGGTTCAGACACCGAATTCGATGCGGACTCGCTGCAGGAAATCATCCACCTGGCCGGGATGGTAACCGCGGTTCAGCCAGGCGCCGCCCGGCCGGAGCCCGCCACGGAGCCGCTCGGCGCTGAGCGGGGACCGCCCGGCCAGGGCCGCGGCGATATGGTCGAGCAGATCGTCCACGTCGTCGGTTCGGTAGCCACGGTGGCCCCACGGCGCGGTCGCGAAAGTGATGTGGTGCACATCCTCGGGCGTCATCCCCCGATTATGGCCGTAACCGCTTGCCCGGCAGCGGGATCCCCGGGACCGCGCCCGCTCCTGCCGGCCGGGGCGCTGAGGGCCGGTCACCACTTTTCCGGCGTGCGGGTGTGGCGCCCGGCCGGGGAACTGGCAGACTGTGTCCGTACCTGTCCCTCTCCCCACCAGATCAGGAACTGACTTCGACCATGGATTTCCTGTTTCCGCTCATACTGGTTGCGCTGCTCGTGCCGATGTTCCTCGGTATGCGCCGCCAGAAGAAAGAGGCCGACAAGGTCACCCAGATGCAGGACAGCCTGAAGGTCGGTGACCGGGTCACTACCACCTCGGGGCTGCTCGGCACCGTGGTCGAGCTCGACGACACCACCGTCGATCTGGAGATCGCCGAAGATGTCGTGACCACCTGGTTGCGGCTGGCGATCCGGGATGTGCGCACCGACGACGAGGTCGCCGACGAGGGCACCGCCGACGATGCCGCCGCGACCGGCGAGCCGGCCGATTCCCTGGCCGCGCCCGCTGTCGAGCAGTCTGCCGCGTCCGTCGCGGAGGAAACCCCGAAGCAGACCGAGACCCGGCTGACCAAGGACTGAATTCCACGGCCCGGCCACCGGACCGGATATCCCGGGCGACCGGTGGCCTCGGCGTGTGCCCAGCCGATCGATGCGGGCGCGCCTGCATCGGCCGGCCGTTCCACCCAGAACTTCCGCCTAGGAGATGACGACCTGTGCCACCGTCCCAGGGATCGGCGCATCAACTCCGCTGGCTCGCCCTTTTCGGCGTGCTGGTGGCCGCGATCTACGCGCTGGTGTTCTTCACCGGTGACAAATCACCGACGCCCAAACTCGGCATCGACCTACAGGGCGGTACCAGGGTCACGCTGACCGCCCGGACACCGGACGGAAACCGGCCCAGCCAGGACAGTCTGACCAAGGCCCAGGAGATCATCGAGAACCGGGTGAACGGTCTCGGTGTCTCGGGGTCCGAGGTGGTGATCGACGGCGACAACCTCGTCATCACTGTCCCCGGTGACGACAGTCAGCAGGCCCGCACGCTGGCGACGACCGCCAAGCTCTATATCCGCCCGGTGCTTCAGGCGGTTCCGGCGCCCGGCAGTCCGCAGGCTCAGCAGACGCCCGGTCAGCCCACGGCGCCGGCCGTTCCCCAGGCTCCCGCGCCTGCCCCGGCGCCGGAGGTACCGCCCGCCGGGGACGGCGCCGCACCGGTCGTGCCCGAGCAGCCCGCCCCGGAAACTCCCGCCGCCGCGGCACCGGTGTCCGCCGAGGACCTCGAGGTCCGTCCGGCGCAGGCGCCCGGTACCACCGCGCCGGAGCCGCCGCCTTCGACCGAGCCCGCTCCGGCTCCCGCTCCGGCTCCCGCTCCGGGCGAAACCGCTCCGGCCCCGGGACAGCCTGCCCCGGTCGACGAATCGCTGAGCCCGCAGGAACAGGCCCAGCAGGAGATCGAAGCGGCCAAGACTCTGCGGCAGAGCACCGACCCGACCATGCAGCAGTTGGCGATGTCGGCAATGGACTGCGCCGCGGCCGACCCGCTGGCCGGTAACGACGACCCGAATCTGCCGCTGGTCACCTGTTCCACCGACGGCACCGAGGTCTTCCTGCTCGACAAGAGCCGGATCGACGGCCAGGAGATCGCCGACGCGACCTCCGGGTTCAACACCGAGCAGTCCCGCCACGAGATCAACCTGGAGTTCAAATCCGGTGGCAGTGACGCCTGGGCGGCGCTCACCGGCGAATACGTCCAGCAGCGGGTCGCTTTCGTACTGGACTCGGAGGTCGTCAGCGCCCCGGTCGTTCAGCAGGGGCCGCAGCTCGGTGGGCGCACCCAGATTTCGGGAAATTTCACCGCCTCGTCCGCCCAGGACCTGGCGAATACGCTGAAGTACGGTTCGCTGCCGCTGTCGTTCGAGACCTCGGAAGCCGAAACAGTCTCGGCCACGCTCGGACTCTCCTCGCTGCGCGCGGGCCTCATCGCCGGTGCGGTCGGCCTGGCCGTGGTGCTGCTGTACTGCCTGATCTACTACCGAATGCTGGGTTTCCTGACGGCGCTGTCGCTGATCGGTTCGGGTATCGCGGTCTACGGGATCATGGTGCTGCTCGGCCGGTGGATCGGGTTCACCCTGGACCTCGCCGGTATCGCGGGTCTGATCATCGGTATCGGTATGACCGCCGACTCGTTCGTGGTGTTCTTCGAACGCATCAAGGACGAGATACGGGAGGGACGAAGTTTCCGGTCCGCGGTTCCGCGCGGCTGGCAGCGGGCTCGTAAAACCATTCTCTCCGGCAACGCCGTCAGTTTCATCGCCGCGGCCGTGCTCTACGTGCTGGCCGTCGGGCAGGTGCGCGGGTTCGCCTTCACCCTCGGATTGACCACCATTCTCGATGTTGTGGTGGTGTTCCTGGTGACGGCTCCGCTGGTGCAGCTGGCCGCCCGTTCCGCCTTCTGGGCCAAGCCCTCGGTGAACGGTCTCGGCGCGATGCAGCAGCTGGCCCGTGAACGCAAGGCGGCCGAGGCCGCGGTGGGGAAGGCGTGACGATGAACAGTTCCGTGACCATGGACAAGCCCGAACCCGCACGCGCGCCCGGTGTGCGGCACAGCTGGATGAACCGCCTGTACACCGGTACCGGTGTGCTGGACGTGGTCGGCAATCGCCGGCGCTGGTACATCATCACGGCGGTGATCGTGCTGATCTGCCTGTTGAGTATGGCGGTCCGCGGCTTCACCTTCGGTATCGATTTCGTCGGCGGATCCCGGATCCAGCTTCCGGCCGGGGACGCCACCACCGAACAGGTCGAGACGGTGTATTCCGACGCGATCGGTTCGGAACCCGAATCGGTGCAGACCGTCGGTACCGGCGACACCGCCACCATCCTGATCCGCTCGGAAACGCTGAGCGCCGAGCAACTCGGCACGCTGCAGAGCGCGCTGTTCGACGAGTTCCAGCCCACCGACGACAGCGGGAACCCGAGCCGCAACGCCATCAGCGCCTCGGATGTCAGCGAGACCTGGGGCGGGCAGATCACCCGGCAGGCGCTGATCGCGCTGGTGGTGTTCCTGGTGATCGTGAGTGTCTACATCGGTTTCCGCTACGAACGAGATATGGCGATCGCCGCGCTGGCGGCCCTCGTGTTCGACCTGTTGGTCACGGCCGGTGTCTATTCGCTGGTCGGTTTCGAAGTGACCCCGGCAATGGTGATCGGCATGCTCACCATTCTGGGTTTCTCGCTCTACGATTCGGTCGTTGTCTTCGACAAGGTCGAGGAGAACACCCGCGGCGTGCTGCATACCAACCGGCGCACCTACGGCGAACAGGCCAACCTCGCGATCAACCAGACGCTGATGCGGTCGATCAACACCACGCTGATCGGCGCCCTGCCGATTATCGGCCTCATGGTGATCGCGGTGTGGATGCTCGGCGTCGGTACGCTGCAGGATCTCGCGCTGGTGCAGCTGGTCGGCACGGTGGTGGGCGCCTATTCGTCCATCTTCTTCGCCACCCCGCTGCTGGTTTCGATCAAGGAACGCTGGGGTCCGGTGGCCGCGCACACCAAGAAGGTGCAGGCCCGGCGGGCCGGCCGGGGCCCGCAGGGAGCCGGTCCGGCGCCACGTCCGCGGCCTGCGGAACCGGGTAACCGGGAACCGCGGGTTGCGCGCGGTACCGGTGCCGCCGGGCCCGTGCCCGGCGCGCGTCCCACGGGTAAACGACAGAGGCGGCACTGACATACGAGGGGTACGGATCGATGCGACTGCCATATCTGCGCCGGACGATCGCACTGCTCGCGGCGGCCACCGCGGCCGCCGGATCGGTGGCGGGATGTTCCGGTGAGGACCAGGTGCCCTCGATCGGATACGCCGTCGATACCGCGGTCACCAGCTACAACGGAGGTACCGCCGCGGGTGCTGCCTCGGCTCAGGCCGTGTTCGGCCGGGTGCTGACCGGGTTCTTCTACACCGGGCCCGACGGTCAGCCGGTCGCCGATACCGATACCGGGACCGCCAAGGAAGTACCCGGTGAGGCGCAGACCATCCAGTACCGGCTCAACCCGCGGGGCGTCTATTCCGATGGTGTGCCGACATCCTGCGATGATCTCGTCTTCACCTGGGCGGCCCGCAGCGGCCGGTTCCCGGGCTTCGAATCGGCGAGCACGGCCGGTTACGAAGATATCGAGCGAGTGGAATGCCAGCCCGGGTCCAAGGACGGCACCGTGGTGTTCCGGCCCGGGAAGCGCTACCTACCCTGGCGCACGCTGTTCGGTGCCGGCGAGCTGATGCCCGCCCACGTGGCGGCCGACGCGGCGAATGTTCCCGATATCGTCGCCGCTGTCCAGAACGACGACCGTCCCGCGCTGGACCGGCTGGCGCAGTTCTGGAACACCGGGTGGAATCTGGAGCCGGGTGACCTGGATGTCACGCGTCTGCCCTCCTCCGGGCCGTACCGGATCGAATCGTTCGGCTTGGAGGACGGACTCGTCCTTGTCGCCAACGAACGCTGGTGGGGGGAGGCACCGGCCACCGGCCGGGTCGTGGTGTACCCCAAACCGGCCGATCTCGCGGCACGGATCGAGGACGGTTCGGCGGCTGTGGTGGATATCGGCGCGGGAGCGCTGCCCGAGGTGAATCTGGACGCCTACTCCGTCCAGCAGTTGCCGAGCCGCGGTATCGAGCAGTTGGTGCTCAACACCGGTGGGGTATTCGAATCAGCGGCCGCGCGGCGCGCTTTCGCCCTCTGCGTACCCCGGCAGGCACTGTTCGATCAACTCGGCCGTAGCACCGAGGCGCCGGAGGCCGGCCTGGGTTCCGGGCCCTCGAATTCCCGTACCTTGCAGCAGGATTCGCTGTACTACCCGGCGGCCACCGGAGCGGCCGGGGCTTTCGCGGCCGGTGATGTCGAAGGCGCCCAGGGGGCGCTGGCCGACGCCGGTAAGGACGGGATGGTCGTCCGCATCGGATACCTCGCCCCGGATGCCCGCCGGGCGCAGACGGTGTCGATGATCGCCGACGCGTGCCGGGCGGCCGGTATCACCGTGGAAGATGCGAGCACGCCGGATTTCACGCCGGCACGGTTGCGTGAGGGTGCGGTGGACGCGGTGCTCGGCGGGCCCGGGGGAGCGCCGGGACCGGCGGGTTCGCTCGACGGTATCGCCGCAATCGGTGGCCTGCGCAGCGGTAGCGGACTCAATTTCGGGCAGTTCCGCAACGGCCGCTTCGATTCGATCGCCGATCAGCTTGCCGCTGACGATAATTCGACCACGCAGCTGAATCTGCTCACCGAGGCCGAGAACCTGCTCTGGGCACAGCTGCCCAGCGTCCCGCTGTTCGCGACACCGCGCACGATCGCGTTCGCCGGTGGCCTGGACAACGGTATCGCGGGCCCCACTCGGGCCGGGTCCGGCTGGAATATGGACCAGTGGGTCCTGCAGCGTTGATACCGAGTGCGGCCGATGAAAGAGGTCTCCCGATGAGTGAACATGCCGCGGCCGGAGCCGCCGAGACGGCCGGGGAACGCGGCGAGCAGGCCGCCGATCTCGTCCGGCGCCTCACTCGCTGGGCCGACGATTTCCCGGAGCCCGGGGTTCGCTTCGCCGATCTCACGCCGGTTTTCGCCGATCCCGACGGATTCCGGACCGTTGTCGACTGCCTGGCCGCGCTGGTTCCGGATGCGGATCTGGTCGCGGGGGTGGACGCCCGCGGTTTTCTGCTCGGCGCCGGGGTCGCGACCACGCTGGGTACCGGGGTGCTCGCCGTCCGCAAACGCGGCAAATTGCCGCCTCCGGTGATCACCCGGGAGTACCGGCTGGAATACGGCACGGCCGCACTGGAGGTTCCGGCCACCGGTGTCGAACTGACCGGACGACGGGTGCTGCTGCTCGACGATGTGCTGGCCACCGGTGGCACGCTGGCAGCGGCGGCGGATCTGTTCACCAGTGCCGGTGCGCATGTGGTGGCGGCGGCGGTCGTGCTGGAACTCGAGGGGCTGGGCGGACGCGCCCGCCAGGGCGATTATCCGGTCACCTCGATCGTCACCGTCTGAGGGCGCCGGTTCCGGGACGCATGTGATCCCGGTCGAATAATGCTGGCGTAGCTCCGAGCGGGGGTGTACCCTGTCGAGGTCTTGTCCCCGGGGATCGGAGTTGCCGTTGCTCTCATGAGGTAGTCGCTCGTGCGGCCCGCGTTCTGCGCGCCGCGTCCGTATCGATACCTCAGGGGCAGCCGTGGCCGATATTTCTCTTTCCGATCTCTGTTTTTCCTGGCCGGATGGAACGCCGGTGTTCGACGGGCTCGACGCGGTGCTCGGGCCGGGTCATATCGGACTCGTGGGGTCCAACGGCGCAGGGAAATCGACTCTCTTGCGTTTGCTGGCCGGCGAACTGCGGTCGGCGCGCGGCTCGATCACCGTATCCGGTGGGCTCGGCTACCTGCGGCAGGACCTCGGCCTGGCCGTAGGGGAGCGGGTCGACACCGTGCTCGGTATAGCCGAGATACGAAAAGCGCTGCACCGCATCGAATCCGGTTCCGGCGACGAGACCGACTTCGATCTCGTCGGTACCCGGTGGGATATCGAGGAACACGCGGTGGCGTTGTTCGGGCGGCTCGGGCTGGATTACCTGGCGGGCTCTGTAGCGCAGCTGGATCGCCGGCTGGAAACCCTTTCCGGCGGGGAAACCGTCCTGCTCGGTCTGGTGGCCGAACTGCTCCGGGAACCACAGGTCCTACTGCTGGACGAACCCACCAACAACCTGGATTCGGCGGCCCGTGCCCGGCTCTACGAGGTCGTCGACCAGTTCACCGGCACCGTGCTCGTGGTCAGCCACGACCGGGAACTGCTGGACCGGATGGGCGCCATCGCCGAACTGCGCGGCGGCCGGTTGCGGCTGTTCGGCGGTAACTACAGCGACTACGAGCAGATCGTCGAACAGGAACAGGAAGCCGCCCGGGCGGCGATCCGCGATGCGCGCAGCGATATGCGGAAACAGTCCCGGGAGTTGGTGGAGGCCCGGATCAAACTCGACCGGCGGCAGCGGTACGGGCAGAAGATGTACGAGAACAAACGTGAACCGAAGATCGTGATGGGGCAGCGTAAACGGCAGGCCGAGGTATCGGCGGGCAAGTTGCGCAACAGTCATATCGAGAAGGTCCAGGAGGCGAAGGACCGGCTCCAACAGGCCGAGGAGTCGTTACGTGACGACCGCGAGATCCGGATCGAACTACCCGGTACGCGGTTGTACCCGGGTCAGCACGTGGTTGCGCTGGAGACCGTGCGGCTGGCCAACGGCCCCGTGGTCTCGCTGGCGGTCGACGGTCCGGAGCGAGTGGCGATCACCGGCCGTAACGGGGCCGGAAAAACCACTCTGCTGCGGCGGCTCACCACCGAACCACCGCGAGTACCGTGGCGGATGCTGCCGCAGCGGCTCGATCTCTTCGACGAGAGCCGCAGTGTCTTCGACAATGTCGCCGCCGGCGCCCCACACGCCGAACCGGAGCGGATCCGCGCCCAGCTGGCCCGTTTTCTGTTCCGTGGTGCTGCCGCCGACGTCCCGGCCGTCGCGCTCTCCGGTGGCGAGCGGTTGCGGGCCGCGCTGGCGATGCTGTTGCTCGCCGATCCGGCGCCCAAATTGCTGATTCTCGACGAGCCGACCAATAACCTGGACCTGGTGAGCCTGCGGCATCTCACCCAGGCCCTGGCCGCCTTCCAGGGCGCGCTGCTCGTGGTGAGTCACGATCGGCGATTCCTGGCCGATATCGGTATCACCAGGTGGGTCGAATTGACCCCGGACGGGCTCGGAGGATGACCTCGAACCCGCGCGTAGTGGGAAGGACGGAGTCGAATACGGTGTTCAATCGGGTGGGTCGGCGTATCGATAGGTGTCGATGGTGTTGCTCTGGGGTTTCCCGAGCTACTGCGGGGTCTAAAGTTGGTGGTCTGAAGCGTTGCGGTGCTACGCCGCGGCACGGAGAGGTGGTGGCATGACTCAGCATCTGGGCGAGGCGAATGTCGAGCAGACATCGGGATCGCAGTCCAACGGTGCCGGGGCCGCCGCCTCCGCCGCCGGCACGCGCCCCGGTGCCGAGCCCGAGCCCGCCCGGCAGTCCGGTGCCGTCCCGAGTTCGGCGTCGCGCCGGGTGCGCGCCCGGCTGGCCCGGCGGATGACCGGTCAGCGCGGTATTCCCGCGGTGAAACCGGTCCTCGAACCCCTGGCCACGGTGCACCGGGAGCTGTATCCGAAGGCTAATCTCACCCAGTTGCAGCGCGCCTTCGATGTTGCCGACGAACGCCATGCCACGCAGTTCCGGAAGTCCGGCGACCCGTACATCACCCATCCGCTGGCTGTCGCGAATATCCTCGCGGAACTGGGGATGGACACCACCACCCTGGTGGCGGCCCTGCTGCACGACACCGTCGAGGACACCGGCTACACGCTGGAACAGCTGACCGCGGAATTCGGCTCCGAGGTCGCGCACCTGGTCGACGGGGTCACCAAGCTCGACAAGGTCAACCTGGGCGCGGCCGCGGAGGCCGAGACCATCCGCAAGATGATCATCGCCATGGCCCGCGACCCGCGGGTGCTGGTGATCAAGGTGGCCGATCGGCTGCACAATATGCGAACCATGCGGTTCCTGCCGCCCGAGAAGCAGGCCAAGAAGGCCCGCGAAACCCTCGAGGTGATCGCGCCGCTGGCGCACCGCCTGGGTATGGCGACCGTCAAATGGGAACTCGAGGATCTCGCGTTCGCGATCCTGCACCCCAAGAAGTACGACGAGATCGTCCGGCTGGTCGCCGACCGGGCTCCGTCACGTGACACCTATCTGGCAAAGGTGCGCGCCGAAATCGTGAACACCCTCGCCGCGTCCCGGATACCCGCGACCGTCGAGGGCCGGCCCAAGCACTACTGGTCGATCTATCAGAAGATGATCGTCAAGGGGAAGGATTTCGACGATATCCACGATCTGGTGGGTATCCGCATCCTGTGCGACGAAGTGCGCGACTGCTACGCCGCCGTCGGTGTGGTGCACTCGCTGTGGCAGCCCATGGCCGGTCGTTTCAAGGACTACATCGCCCAGCCGCGCTACGGGGTGTACCAGTCGCTGCACACCACCGTGGTCGGACCGGACGGTAAACCGCTCGAGGTGCAGATCCGCACCCACGATATGCATCGCACCGCCGAGTTCGGGATCGCCGCGCACTGGCGGTACAAGGAGACCAAGGGTCGCCACTCCGGTGACGCCGCCGAAGTCGACGATATGGCCTGGATGCGGCAGCTGCTCGACTGGCAGCGCGAGGCCGCGGACCCGGCCGAGTTCCTGGAATCGCTGCGCTTCGACCTCAAGGCCCCGGAGATCTTCGTCTTCACCCCGAAGGGGGATGTGATCACGCTGCCGCAGAAGTCCACGCCGGTGGATTTCGCCTACGCGGTGCATACCGAGGTCGGGCACAAATGTATCGGCGCCCGGGTGAACGGCCGGCTGGTCGCCCTGGAGCGGCAACTGGAGAACGGCGAGGTCGTGGAGGTCTTCACCTCCAAGGCGCCCAACGCCGGACCCAGCCGCGACTGGCAGGGGTTCGTGGTCTCACCGCGCGCCAAGGCCAAGATTCGCCAGTGGTTCGCCAAGGAGCGCCGGGAAGAGGCGCTGGAGAACGGCAAGGAACAGATCAACAAAGAGGTCAAGCGGGTCGGCCTGCCGTTGCAGCGGCTGATGAACGTCGACGCGATGACCGCCGTGGCGCACGAACTGCACTACGGCGATATCTCCCTGCTCTACACCGCGGTGGGCGAGCATCAGGTCTCCGCGCATCACGTGGTGCAGCGGCTCATGGCCCAGCTCGGCGGAATCGGCGATGTGGAGAACGAACTCGCCGAACGCTCCACCCCGTCCACGACCCCGCCGCGGCAGCGGCTCAGCGGCGATGCCGGTGTGCTGATCCCCGGTGCCGAGGGCACCGTGGCCAAACTGGCGAAATGCTGTACCCCCGTACCCGGCGACGAGATCCTGGGGTTCGTCACCCGCGGCGGTTCGGTCAGTGTGCACCGGGTGGACTGCACGAACGCCGATTCGCTGCGGGCGCAGTCGGAGCGCATCATCGATGTGGAATGGGCGCCGTCGCCGCATTCGGTTTTCCTGGTGGCCATCCAGATCGAGGCACTGGACCGCACCCGGTTGCTCTCGGATGTCACCAAGGTACTGGCCGACGAAAAGGTCAACATCCTGTCCGCGGCCGTGACCACGCACGGCGACCGGGTGGCGATCAGCAAATTCACGTTCGAGATGGGTGATCCGAAACATCTGGGCCATTTGCTCAATGTTGTCCGCAACGTCGAAGGCGTCTACGACGTCTACCGGGTGACCTCCGCCGCCTGAGTGTTTCGGGGTCTTGGCAGGCGCTGCGGCCCCGCCGGAATTTTGTAACATTCGGGCCGCAACGCGCCGCGCCGCGTCCGGGTTGTGCTGGCGGGTCGCGTAAACTCTTCGCCGCTTCAGCGGTCATAGCCGGAATCTGTTACCGTTTACTGCGTTTCGTCGCGCTCGGTAACTGCGGTAAGAGTGATTGCGGGTCGCTATGGCTGTAAGCAGAAGTTTCTCGGGGATGCTGATCGCACTCACCGTCGCTGTGGCGACCGTGACGGCAGGGACCCTCACCGCTCCCGCATACGCCCAGCCGCCCGACCTCTCGGGTCCGTCGGGTCCGTCGACCGAGTTGCCGGTCAGTACCTGTCCGGCAATGTATGCCCTGGGTATCCAGGGCACCGGCGAATCGTCGCCGGATGCCGCGCCCACCACCGATACCGGCATGCTGTCGACGGTGTTCCGTCCGCTCCTGGCCGCGGCACCGGAGGAGAAGCTGGTCCAGCGTGCCTACGTACCGTACGAGTCCAGTTTCGGTGGAATAGACGGCGGTAGCGCCACACCGTATTCGGACTCGGTGAGCGGGGGCCTGATCCGGTTGCGCACCATGGCGGCGTCGGTGGCGCAGCGCTGCCCCGAGACCCGGTTCGCGATCGTCGGGTATTCCCAGGGTGCCCATGTCGCTTCGGTATTCGCCCAGGAAATCGGACAGGGACAGGGGCCGCTGCCCGACGACAAGATCGCGGCCGTGGCACTGATCGGCGATCCCACCAGAACCCCCGGCGCCGCACTGTTTCCCGGTGCTCCGGGTAAGGCGAACCCGGATCCGGCGCCCGGTACCGAAGGCGCGGAAATCGCCCGGATCGCCGCGTTGCCACAAACACCGGCCACCGGTGGCGGGATCGCCCCGAACCGGGACGCCGCCGAGGATTTCGGCACCCTCACGGGGCGGGTGGCGAGCTTCTGCGCCGCGGGGGATCTCGCCTGCGACGCCCCCGAGGGCGCGCCGATCCTGAAGGCAGTCGCCAGTATCGTCGGGCAGGCCAAGCTCAGTGGTGGCGATCCCATCGCCTCGCTCACCTCGGTGGCCCAGGCGCTCGCCTTCACCTCCATCAAAACCGCGACCAAGGTGGTCAACGAGGATATTTCGGGCACTTCGCTGGCGAACCTGAACATCTCGCCGAAGAAATCGATCTCCGAACGGCTCGCCGATGCCGCCGATCCGCGGACCCCGCTGGATATTCCGGGTGCGATGCGGGCGTTGCTGAAGGTCGGCATGATCGGACTGAACGCAGTGGTCACCGTGGTGCGTACGGTGCTGAACCCCACGGCGATCGCCGAACTTGCCACGGCCGGGCTGGCAAACCCGCCGGCCGCGTTGCTGTTGCTGGGAGTCAAGCTGCTGGGCGCGATTCCGCAGCTCATTCCGCCCACCACCGGTATCCGGCTGGTGAGTCAGGCTTTCACCGCCGTCATCGACAACATCCAGGACAACCACGCCCTGCTCGACACCACGACGTGGGTGCGCTATTGGGACACCATTCAGCGGCATCAGGCCTATGGGAATGCGGCGATTTCGGCCACCGGCGAAGCGCCCACGAAGTTCATCGCCGACTGGTTCGCCGCTGCCGCGCGGGATCTCGCGAATACCTACGGCAGTGGTAGCGAACCGGTTGCCGACGAACCGGCGCCGCTCGGCAGCGCTCCCCGGGCCGGGTCGCCGCCGTCGGCCGGATTCTCAGGAACCGGGCCCGGCGCGTCGCCTGCGCCCGCTCCCTCCGGTACGGGACAATTCCCATTCGGGACAGGAGCCGACGGCGCGTCCCCGGATCGGCCGTCGGCAGACCGGCCCGATACACCCCCGACAACCGAAAACGACTCGTTCTCCGTGAACTGATCGCCGAGAGGGATCGATGATGCGATATCACGTGCCCGGCGCCACGGGAATGGGGGAATGTTGAAGTCCTACAAAAAACTCGATCGATGGTACGGCCCACTCGAACCCGAAGGGGACAGTGGCGCCGTGGGCCGCCCGGCGGGGCGGTCCGAACCGGAGGTCGCCGGGGCCGCCGACGACGACGGCCCCGCCAGGTATCCCGACTACATCGCCGAGGCCGGTAGTGCGTCCGCCGCGCCGGATCCGGCCCCGGCCGAACTCTCCGGCAGACGCAGTGAGTTCACCGGCGGCTGGTCCGACTGGGTGGACGAGCCGGCCGGTGAGCGTGACGGTGACCTGTTGCGTCTGCCCTGGCCCGACGATGACGAAGACCTCGCTGAACCCGTCCGTATCGGCCGCACCCCCGGCCGGTTGCGCGATATCGACGGCGACGCCCGCGCCCGCCGGCGCCGGACATTCGGTGTGCTGGTCGCGGCCGTCATCGTTCTCGCCATCGCCACGGCCGTAGTGGTGTACCTGCTGGCTCCGGGCGCACCCCGGGCCGCCGGGCCCGACGACGGGGCCGGATTACGTTTCACCTCCGGCAGTGCCGGTACCGAAGCCGGCACGCACTGCCCGGACGAACAGGACGGTCCGGTGCTCCGCGGTGCCGGGCCGGGCGGAACGGATTCCGGGCCCGCCGCGATCCTGCGCTTCCAATACGCCTATTACGTCGAGCGTTCCGGTGCCGCTGCCCGCGCGGTGGTAGCGCCCGGCGCCGCCGTGTCGTCGGGTGAAATCATCCAGGCCGGTATCGACAGCGTCGCACCCGGAACCCGGCATTGCGTACGCATCGTGACCGTCGCCGACGGTCGATATTCCGTCGAGGTCACCGAGTACCGGCCCGGTGGTGCACCGGCCACCTACAGCAGGCAGACGGTCACCACCGCGGCGATCGACGGCCGCACCCTCATCACGGGTATTACGGCCGGATAGAGGAGAGTGCAGGATGGGAGAGGATTGGAGCCGCTGGCTCGATACCGCACCGGATTCCGATGCGGTGGACGAGACGGCCGGGAACCGGAAGGCGTCGGTGGTCCGGCTGCGTGGTAACGGCGGCCGTACCCCGGGTACGGCCCGGCCGATCCTGGTGGTCGGTGGCTGCGGCGGTGCCGGAACGACCACCACCACGCTGGGTCTGGCGGGCGAACTGGGGCTTTCGGGAACGGCCACGGTGGCCGTGGACGCCACCCCGGCGGGCGGCGACCTGGCCCTGCGCGGAGCCGACGAACATCTGCATCCGATCAGCCTGCAGCAGTGGTTGTACGGCCGCGGGGACGACGAACCGGCGCCGCTGAAGGACTGTATGTCGCGCGCGACCTCGGGAATCGGCCTGCTGTGGCGCGACGCGGCGCCGCTGCGCCGCCGGGCCAGCTATCTCACTGTGGCGCGGGCGGTGGACCAGGCCGGGTACACGGCGATCTTCGACGGTGGTAACCCGATCGCCGGCCGCCAGCTGCGTCCCCTGCTCGACGATGCGGATGTCGCCTTGGTGCTGGCCATTCCGGCACGCGTCGACGCGGCCAACCGGCTGCGGGTGACCCTCGAATGGCTGGACGACGAATACGGCGATCAATCCGAGCCGATGGGTGGCGGAATCGTCGGCGACACCACGATAGTGGTGTCGCATCAGCATGCCGGGGTCGATTCGCGGGTCGCCGATCACCTGCGTGAGCATCTGTCCGGCTGGGTCCGCGATATCGTCGAGGTGCCCTACGATCCGCATCTCGCCCGTGGTGAGCTGGTCCGCCATATCGCTCTGGCCGACGAGACCCGGCAGACCTACGAGCGGTTACTCGCGGGGGTGGCATCATGACGGCCGCTATGAATCTTCCTCGCCGACCCGACCGTACCGCCACTGCCGGAGTGGTGCCCCCGCCGGAATCGCGCCGCGCCGCGATCTGGGATCGTCCCGTGCCGGGTGCCGGGCGCGCGCCGCTGGTCTGGCTGCTGGGTGTGCACGGCGGCGCCGGTGCCAGCACCCTCGCGCATATCCTGGCGCCCGCCGCGGATTCCGGGCGCCGCTGGCCGGGTGTTTTCGACCGGGAATCGCCGTTCGTGGTGCTGGTCGCCCGGGAGACCATCGCGGGCCTCACCCATGCCCATGATCTGCTGCGCCAGCATCACGCCGGGCTGGCCGGGCCAAGCCAGGTACTCGGGCTGATCACCGTGGCGGCCCGGCCGGGCCGGATGGCGCCGGAGATCCGCCGGTATCGCGATGTCGTGGCCTCTCTCGCCGGGCAGGTCTGGCAGGTGCCGTGGTACGAGGAATGGACGCTGGTCGAACCGGAGAAGCTGCCGGTGTGGACACCCGGCGTGGCGGTCGCCGCGCAGCGCCGGCGCCGGATCGACCCGCTCGACGAAGTTCCCCTGGATATCCGGGAACTCGGCTCGGAGATCGTCGCGGCCGCCCGTGCCGCCCTGGAAGAATCGGAGGCCGCCCCCGCCCGGGGCCGATCGAGATTCGTGGAGGAGTGATGCCGTGATGCCCGTCGAGCACATTTCCTGTTCCGTGCTCCCCGCGCTCGCGCGGACCCAATGTTGCACCTCAGCTATCGAGAAAGGCACCCGATGAGCACCGTACTTCTGGCGGTTCACCAGGTATACGACACGGCCGTATTGGCGCAGATAGGTAATCCGACCCCGGAGGCGCCGCCCGGCTCCGACAAGATCCTGCAGTTGGTCCGCTACCTCACCTGGTTCGTGCTGCTGTCCGGTATCTGCGGCATCGTCTACGCGGGCGGTAAATTCGCGTGGGAGAAGTGGACCGGCGGCGGTCTGGAGTCTCCGAAGATGGTGGCGGGCGCGATGATCGGCGGAGTGGTGGCCACCAGCGCGGACACCATCATGAACGCCGTCATCGGAACGTGAGGTAGAGATGGATCTGGTCGGGGCGGCCGGTGTACTGGCTTATAAACAAATGCCGGCCGAGGTGCTGGAACCGCTGATGCAGCTGCTGAACTGGCTGCTGTGGTTCGTCCTCATGGGCTGTCTGGCGTGGTTGATCGTCTCGGCGGGCAAACTGTGGCTCACCTTCAAGGGCGATCTGGCGATGAACGACGCCTCGCACGGTGTGCTCATGAGTCTGCTGGGAGCGGCTGTCGCCAGCACCGCTTCCGGTATCGCCCTGGCGTTCCTGCCCGGATGAGCCGGGGCGAGGCGAGGGGAACGACCTGCGGATGAATTCGACCGAGACACCGGCCGCGCCGCGGTTCGGTGCGTGGCGGGCTGCCGGATTGCTGTCGGCGGTCTTACTGACCGGAGCAGCCGGCTGCGGGGGCGGGGAGGCGGCAGCGCCGCCGGATCTGTCCGCGCCGCCGACGAACGTGCGCTGGCAGCCGTTCCAGGGTGTGCCGCTGCCGCGCACCGATCAGGGGCCGACTGCGGAAACCGAAGGCGCGGCAACGGGTTTCGACCATTCGCCGACCGGCGCCGGGGTTGCGGCGATGGTGCATGCCGTGCGACTGTCGGTGGCCGATGACAGTCAATGGTCGAATATCGCTGCCCGAGAAGTGGTTCCGGGACCGGCGAAGGACGAGTGGGCGGTGAACCGGGTGCAGGTGTCCATCAGCGGGCCCGCGGATCCGGTGTACGCGCCCCGGCTGCTCGGGTACCGGATCACCGAGTACACCGACCAGCGGGCGGCGGTGGATGTGTACAGCGAGTACTCGGACAGCTCGAAGGCTGTGAACCATACGACGGTGGAGTGGTTCGCCCACGACTGGCGGTTACGGCTGCCGGATCCGGAATCGACCGCGCGACCCATCGAACCTGTCGGCGAAATACCGAGTGACACAGTGAAAGTGGAGGCACCGAGGTGAGCGGGAAGGAGACCTATCAGCGTGACCGAGTCTCCTTCGGTGTCGTGGCGTCCGCGGCGGTGCTGGCACTGATCGTGGTCGTGGGTGTCGTCATGTGGACAGGACGTGACGACGAGCCCGCAGCGGGCCCGGCGCCCGCGCCGGCGGTCGGTGAGGGCTTCGCGGATCCGGATATCGACGTTTTCAACCGCCGGGTGGATGTGCCGAACAATCCGGCGGGGCAGGTGCTACCGCAGGACCCGTCACCGCAGCGCAATCCCTCGGATCCGGATTGGCTCACCGCGGCGCCGGCGGGTACCACCGCGCCGCGAGGCTGGCAGCGGGTGTACGGCGCCTCGGTACCGTTCTCCACCTCCGACGGCCCGCAGCGGATAGAAGACGGTCTGGCAGTGGGGTATTCGCATACTCCGCAGGGTGCCGCGCTGGCCGCCGCGCAGATCACCTATCGGCTCAACGCGCGGCCCGCCCACCGCGACCTGTACGTGCGGCAGGTGCGGGTTTCGGCACAGCAGATCGCGGCCTACGACAAGGCCCTGGAAGCGGACGCGCTGCCCGAGCAGCAGCCCGAATCGGTCACCCAGTATCTGGTGGCCTCCGATGCGTTCAAGATCGACGACTACGCCGACGATATGGCGATAGTGCGGCTGGCGCTGCGCGCTCCGGCGCTGGACGGGAAACCGGTGTGGGTGACCATGCGGCTGATCATGGTGTGGGATGCGGGTGATTGGCGGTTGAAGCCGACCACCTCGCCGAACACACAGACCGAGTATGTCGAATCGCTGGAGGGGTGGACTCGATGGTGATTCCGTTGTTGGGACGAAAAGTGGAAGCTCAGGTAGTGCGCGAAGACAGCGGCCCCGGCGACCGGCGTTCGGATCCGGCCGTTTCCCGGCGGGTGTCGCTGGCCAGACGTTTCGTCACCATCTTCGCGGTGATCTTCACCGTGATGGTCACGACCCCGGCCGTTGCCAACAGCCAGCCCTACGGCTGGGACCAGACCTGCAACGAGATCCACGACGCCCTCGACGATCTCGGTATTCCGGGGATCTCGCTGGGCGATGCCGCGGCGGCGGTCTGCAAGGCGGGTAATGCGGCGGCCCATCCCGGTGAGGCCGCGACCGCGGTCAAGGACAAGGCGTGGGATTCCACCTTCGGCAAAGTGGTCGATTCGCTGATGAACGGCCTCGGTGAGGCCATCATCCTGGCGTTGACCTTCTGGATGAAGGTGCCCAACGAGGTGGCCAGTGATTCGGGTACCTTGTTCACCAAGATCAACGACTACACCTATCAGGTGCAGATACTCCTGTTGATCGCCTCGATCATCATCACCGGCCTACGCCTGGCCGAAGCCAGACGCGGCGCCGCCATGAACGAAGCGGCCGAATCGTTCCGGATGTTCACCAGGGTGGTGTTCAGTTCCTGGATGCTCGGTGCGGTCATCGTTGCGGGTACCGTGGCCTCGGACCGGTTCGCCGAGTGGATCATCCAGGATTCCACCGACGGCAATGCCCGCAACATGGCCGAACTCATGGTGAAAACCAGTAAGCTGCAGGCATTCTCGCCCGGCTTGGTGTTGATCATCGCCATTGTCGGTTTGCTCGGAGCCCTCGCCCAGATCGTGCTCGCCATCGTCCGCCAGGGCCTGCTGGTGATCGCGGCCGGTGTGCTGCCGCTGGCGGCCGCGGCGTCCGGAATGAACACGGGCAAACAGTCGTATCAGAAACTGGTCGGCTGGATCATCGCCTTCATGCTGTGGAAACCCGTGGCCGCGATCGTGTACATGATCGCTTTCACTACCGCGGGCCATGTCGACGAGATGACCCCGGCCGGCGGGCTGCCCGAAGCGGAGGAAGCCCAGCGCATGCTGGTCGCCATCGTACTGCTGTGCAGCGTCGCGTTCGTCCTGCCGGCCCTGATGCGGCTGGTCACGCCCGCGGTGGCGATCGTGGGCAGCGGCGGCTCGGGTCTGACCGCGACCGGCGGCACGCTGCTCGCCGCCGCGGGCCTCGGTGCCATGGGTACCAAGGCGGTCGGCACCAAGGGCGCGGCCGCCCCGGGCCGGGCCGGATACGTCGGCGGCGCAGCGGGTCCCCCGCCGCCCGGAGGCGGACGCGGCGGCGGTGCCGCGCGGCCGACACCTCCGCCGCGCGGTGGCGGCGGTGGCGGTGCCCCGGCGGCACAACCGCAACGGTCGGGTGCACCGCCGCGCGGTGGCGGTGTACCGTCCGGTTCGTCCCGCGTGGCCAGCGGAATCGGCGCCGCCCGGTCCGCGACCGCCGGGATGACCCGCGCCGATCAAGCCATGGGCGATGTCGCGGGTGACCGCTGGACCAACCGTTCCCCCGACCTCGGTAGGAGCACCATCCCGCGATGACGAGCACCGAAACCTACGAACGCCGCTCCTACGGACTGTGGCAGAAACCCCGCAGCGCCGGACTTTTCGGTTTGCGCTGGGAAGAGACCGTGCTCGGCTTCGTGGTGGTCATCACCGCACTGGTCGTCGCCATGGTCGGCGGTTTCCAATGGGGCGCCATCGTGGGCGGGACCGGTGTGGTGATCATGGCGCCCCTGGTCATGCGGCACGGGGGACGCTCGGGCTACGAGACGGGATTGATGATGTTCCACTGGATGCGTTCACGCAGCCGCGGCGAGCACGTGTACCGCGGCGGCCGGTTCTCCCGGGTACCGGGTGGTTTCACCCGTCTGCCCGGGTTGCTCGCCCCGTCGAAACTGTACGAGGGGATCGACGCCGGCGGTTACAGCTTCGGGATGATCCATCTACCACAGTTCGCGCAATACACGGTGGTGCTGCGGGCGTGGCCACAGGGCCACGAGGCGGTGGACCAGCCGGTGATCGACCGCTGGGTTTCGGCCTGGGGCACCTTCTTGGCCTCGGTCGGCCAGACCAGCGATATCGTCGCTGTCGTCCCGGTGATCGATACCGTCCCGGAGACCGGGAACCGGCTGCTCACCGAGGTTTCCACGATCACACGGCCGGAATCGCCGGACCTCGCCCAGCAAGTGATGTACGAACTGGCCACCGAACTCCCGCAGGAACGGGTGCAGCTGTTGCCACGGGTGGCGATCACCTTCAAGGCGACCACTGCGGAACGGCGCAAGAACCCGGCCGAGGAAGCGGTCGAGATCGGCCGCCGTCTTCCCGGTATCTGCTCCGCGCTGGCCGAAGCCGGTGTGCGGGCCCAGCCGATGTCGGCGGAGGAGGTCATCGGCTTCATCCGGCGCAGTTACGACCCGGCCTCGCAGGCCGATCTCGAGGTGGCCGCCGGGGAACCCGAAGGACACGGCCTGGACTGGGCGGATGCGGGACCGGTATCGCACGACGAGAAATGGGATCATCTGATCCACGACGGCGGCCGGTCGGTCACCTGGGAGATGGATACCGCGCCCGAGGGCGCGGTGGACGAACGGGTACTGCAGCGTCTGCTCGCGCCGAACCCGGAGGTGCCGCGGAAGCGGATCGCCATCGTGTACCGGCCGCATTCGGCCGCCGACGCCGCCGAGATCGTGGACGACGATTTCAAGAACGCCCTGGTCGCACAGCAGAGCGAACGCGGTGTGGTGTCGGCGTCGGCGACTCTGCGGGTCGGCGCGACCCAGCAGGCCCGCGAGGAACAGGCCCGTGGGCACGGTGTCACCCGGTTCGGTGCGCTGGTGACCATCACCGAACCCCTGCGCGGCGATCTACCGCGGATCGAAGCCATCACCCGCGACCTGTCCACCCAGGCCCGGTTGAAGATCCGCCGGTGCTACCGCTACCAGGCCGCGGCCTTCGCGGCATCGCTCGGCTGCGGGGTGATCTTGCCCGAGCACGCGACCATTCCGAAAGCATTGGCAGGGTGAACGACTGATGGTACGCGAGCACGAGCCCCCTTTGCGGGAACGGAACCGGGTCCGGACCGCCACCGGCGAGCGGACACGTTCGGGCCGGGACGAGGACCGGCGTGGCCGGGATGCCGAACCCGGTTCTGTGACCGGTCAGCGGCGCGAGGGCGGCCGCTCGCGTACCGAACGCCGGGGCGATACCCCGCGCAACACCGATGCGGCCGGCCGGGTCCCGCGCGAACGAAGTGCGGCGAACCGGGAACGGGTGCGCCGCACCCGGGTCGATACGACCGCCGACCGGGCGATGGGCACCCCCGAATTCGACAAGGCCGCGCGCCGGGCGAAGGTGCGGGCCGAGAAACGTAAGCAGTCGGGCCCGCCGCTGCTCGATCCGGCGACCCGGTCCCGGCTGGAGGAGGTCAGTCGCGAGGGCGCCGGATTACGCGCGGCGTGGGCGACCTTCCGGGTCCGCACCGACGATATCCGCCGGCGCAATTACGAGGCCCGTGCCCAGCAGGAGTTCCAGGACGGTTTCGACCGGCAGACCGCACAGCTCACCGAACGTGGTTACGCGGGGGCGGGCGGCGGCCGGATGAATGTCGTCGGCCGCCCGGTCGAGTATCGGGCCACGACGGCGCAGGTAGCCGGGCTGTGGCCGTGGTCGGTCGGCGCCGGTGCGCCGCTGATCGGGACCCCGCTCGGGTCGCATCTCCATACCGGTGCACCCGTCTGCTTCGATCCGATGAACTGGTTCATGCGGGGCAGTTTCATCACCGCGCCCAGCCTTTTCGTATTGGGGCTCAACGGGTTCGGCAAGTCGTCACTGGTCCGCCGGATCGTGCTCGGCGGGGTCGCGCAGAACATCACCCCGCTGATCCTGGCCGATGTCAAACCCGACTACCGGCGCCTGGTGGAGTTGGTCGGTGGGCAGGTGATCGATCTGGGATACGGTCACGGCAAACTCAATCCGCTGGCCGGCGGGGTGCTGGGCGATATCGTGCCGCGGCTGGCGGAGCATCCGGAACTACAACTTCAGGTGCTGCAGGATCTGCACGCCCGGCAGGTCACGCTGATCGCGGGTCTGGTGGAACTCGTGCGCGGTGCGCGCGTGCGCGACTACGAGGAGACGCTGATCTCCACCGCGCTGCGAATCCTGTACCGGCCGAGCAGCGGCTACACACCGGACCGGCCACCGATCATGGAGAACCTGCTGGAGGTCATCGTCGCCGGTGGCGAGGAGATGATGCTGGACGCCGGCGCGGACAGCCCGAGCGAATACCAGGAGGCGATCAGGGGGCTGCGGCGTTCGTTGCGTGCCCTCACGCAGGGGCCCTTCGGTGCGGTGTTCAACGGCCAGACCACGGTACCGATCGATACCGATTCGGTGGCGGTGTGCATCGATGTCTCCCATATCCCGAACGGGGACAAGAAACTCAAGGCCGCCGTCATGCTGGCCTGCTGGGCCGACGGTTTCGCTGCGGTGGAGGCGGCGCACACCCTCACCGACGCGGGGATGGCTCCACAGCGGTATTTCCAGGTGGTGATGGACGAGCTGTGGCAGGTGCTCGGCCTCGGCGATTTCATGGTCGACCGGGTGGACGAGCTGACCCGACTGCAGCGCGGTATCGCCACCGCGCTGATCATGATCAGTCACACCATCAAGGATTTGCAATCGCTCGGGTCGGAGGCGGCCATCGCCAAGGCCCTGGGCTTCCTGGAACGCGCGCGTGCCAAGATCTTCGGTGCCCTGCCGGCCGAGGAGATCAAGCGGCTGGACAGTACGGTGCCCTTCACCGCCGCCGAGGAGGAGATGGTGACCAGCTGGTCGGCTCCCCAGGCACTCACCGGAGAGGCGCTCAAACCGGGTCAGGTGCGGCCTTCTCCACCTGGTACCGGAAAATTCCTGCTGAAGATCGGTGAGGATCGCCGGCCCGGTATCCCGTTCCATATGGAATTCACCGCGGCCGAGAAAATCAGCGGAATACACGACACCAACCAGCGGTTCGACGAATTCACGGCGCATCCGGGCCGTTCCGGAGCCCGTGAGGCCGCAGCCGGCGACGGTGCGTATCCCGGCGGAGGGAGCGGTTCATGATGCCGCACCGGTCGTATCGGCGGGTTTCGCCCGAAGTGCGTGCCGCCGCGGTGAAACAGGTCATCGCGCTGACCGGCAAATTGCGCAGCGAATCGGAAGCGTGCCGGGTGGTGGCCGAACAGATCGGGGTACACACGAATTCGGTACGCAACTGGGTGCGCGCCGCGGAGGGGCCGGGTGTGGACCGGATGGACGCGGCCGCCCTGCGGCGCAAGGTCACGCTGCTGCAACAGCAGTTGGCCGCGGCGGCCGAGGTGAACCGGGCACTGGCGGACACACTGAACGAAAGCCGGCGCCACACGTGAACCAGGCGCGGCCGTGAACGCGAAATCGGTGCTGTGGACAGCGCTCGGACTGGTACTCGGGCTGATGACGGTGATTCTGGTGATCGTGATGCCCGCGGTCGACGACCCCTGCGAAGGCGGCTCGGTGGTCGACCCGAGCGGATCCGTCCCGCCGGGTGAGGATCCACGGGCGGCGGGTGATATCCCGAGTGCGACCGCCAATCCCGCCGCCACCGCGACCCCTTCGCTCGCGGCCGATGCGGGGCCGCTGGACCGCACCTGGCCGATGGCCGCCGGAACCTTCTCGGTATCCGATGTCTTCGGCTCGCGCGGCGGCGGCCACAAGGGTATCGACCTCGCGGCCCCTGACGGGACCCCCATCTTCTCGGTCACCGACGGGGTGGTGGTCGCGGCCGGCCCGGCGTCCGGCTTCGGGAACTGGATCGTGGTCGATTCGATCGATCCACGTAACGGGCGGGCGTTCTCGGCCGTGTACGGGCATATGTGGGATCACGGGGTGCTGGTGAGCGTGGGGGAGCAGGTGCGAGCCGGGCAGCATATCGGAGCGGTCGGCTCGGCCGGCGAATCCAGCGGCCCGCATCTGCATTTCGAGGTCGTGCCCGGCGGCCGGTTCACCGGCGGCCGGCAGATCGATCCGGTGCCCTGGCTCGACGGTGCGCCGACGCCGGATCTGGGCGGTGCTCGTGCGTATTCGACCGATCCGGAGTGCGTACGCGGTTTCGGTACGCCCGGTGGTGCGCTGGCCGACGGGAAGGTGCCGCCGGAACTCGAGATCTGGTACCGCCGGGCGGGTTCGCTGTGCCCGGAGGTCACCCCGTCGCTGCTGGCCGCGCAGGGCCGCCAGGAGTCCGGTTTCCGGCGCGGTCTCACCTCGCCCGCGGGAGCACAGGGTCTCGCGCAGTTCCTGCCCGGTACCGCCGCCAGTACGAATCCCGACGACGGGCAGCCCTACGTCATCGACGCCGACGGCAACGGGGTGGCCAGCGTATGGGACGACGGTGACGCCATCATCGGCCAGGGACGATATATGTGCGCGATAGCGCACAAGATCAACGGATGGATTGCCGAGGGCCGGGTGCACGGCGATGTGGTCGCGTTGACGCTGGCCGCCTACAACGCGGGCGAGGGTGCGGTGCTGGCCTCCGGCGGGATGCCCAATCAGTTCGCCGCACACTTTTCCGAGACCCAGCCGTATGTCGCGAATATCCTGGCCATGGAGGCGGAGTACCGCGACCCGGGTGCCTCCGGCCGGTTCGCCCCGGATGCCGACGCTTCCGCCGGCGATGAGATAGTCCGTGCCGCGCACGAATGGCTGGGCACACCTTACGTCTGGGGTGGTGGCGGGCCACAGGGTCCCAGCAGTGGGGGTCTCGACGGCCCGGGTCTCACCTCGGCCGCGGTGTTGGGCCCCCCCCCCGGCGGGGGGGGGCGACCACCCCCCCCCGCACCGCCAGGGCCAGCAGCAACAGCGGACTCGCACCCACACCGGCCAGCAGGCCGAGGGCTACCGCGATGATCAGTAATCCCCGCACGATATTGGCCACCAGCAGCAC
>NZ_JARWOV010000014.1 GCF_029868855.1 Nocardia carnea
GGGCAGAACATGGTCAAAACCCGCCTCCGCTCGGTGCGGAACGTGGTGAGGCGTCTCAGCCCGGCGCGGAGAGTGGCCCGCCGCCCGCCCCCGCCGGGTGGGGGGGGGGGGGGGGGGCGGGGGCCCGGGGGGGGGCCGCCGGGGCCCCCCCCGGGGGGGGGGGCGCACCGCCGGGATCCACCGGCGGCGGGCCCTCGGGACCAGGTGGTGGCCCGCCGCGATCGTCGGCAAGCTGCCCCCGCTCGGTGCCCGGGAGATCGGTTCGAGCGCTGCGCGTGTATTCGTCGAACAGCCGGATCAGTGCCTCGATCGAATCGGCCCGGTCCCGGACCTCGCGGCGCAACCGATCGAGTTCGGCGGCGAGCTCCTTCGGGCTGAGGCCCTCGTGGTTCTCGATCCGACCGTCGCGGTAGGCCTCGTAGATCTTCACGAAGGTCTTGTCGTCGGCATCGGTCAGGTCGACGCCGACGAGCCGGGCCCAGTCGCGGTTCGCCGTCGGCCGCTGATCCGGGTCGTCGCCGGGGATCCGGTGGCTGTCCGGCCGGGCAGCAGCGTCGGCGACTGCGCGCGCGAAATCCTCGGCGCCGAGAGCGCGTACGGCATCCGCGATGAGCCCGCGCAGTCCCCCCATGGCGTCGCGGTCGTGCATCGGGAAGCGGCCGTCGGCGATGCGCGGGTCGGCGGCGCGGTCACCGGCCGGAACGTCGGTGAAGGGATCGATATCGAACAGAGCGCGCACATACTCGCCTAGTGCCTCGCGCACCAGACCGCCCTGACCGGCGCGTTCCAGCCGACGGATCACCTGGTAGAGCTTTCGGGCGTCGAGACCGCCGGTGTCGAGGGCGAACAGCCGCCGGCCGTTCGGCCCGTCGACATACCCGGGTGGCAGCAGCGCCGCGATCCGGCGGTCGACGCCCGCCCGCTCGGCGGCCTTCGCACTGGACATCTTCCGTGCGATGTCTTCGGATACCAGACGCTCGGCCAGGCGATTCCGCGCTGCGTCGACGGCCGCCGCGTCGATCTCCCGCAAGCGTTTCGCGTAGTCGGTCAGATCGCCGAACTGCTGCAGCCGCAGTGCCCGGCGCGGACCGGCACCCAACCGGTCGATCACCGACCGCGGTGTGAGCGTCTGCTCCGGCGCGTCCGGGTCCGGAATCAGGTTCAGTCCCAGGCGCTCGGCCAGACGGCTGCGCGCATCGGTGAGCTCGTTGAAGAGTTCGATATCGGTGGCGGATCGGATGAAATCGGCCAGCGCCTCCAACTGCACCGCGCGAACCGCGTTGTCCAGCAGCAGATCGGCTGCCGTCGCGTGCAGGTTCTCCAGGTCGACACCGTCCGGGGTGAGACCGAGATCCCGCAGTACTCGCGCGATCTCGGCTGCGACCTGCCGCGCCGGACGCGGCGGCGGATCACCGAGGGCGCGGCGATGGGCCTCCGCGGAGCCGGTGAGCTGCCGCCACGAACCGTCGTCGTCCCGGACCAGCAGGACTTCGAGCTCGCGGCCGAGGATCGTCTCCCGCAGGTAGCGCAGCTGCGGGACCGGCGCCGGATCGAGTACCGTTTCGCCGGTCCAGTCACGCCGGGCCGTCCGGTAATCGAGCACCAGTTCCCCGGTGTCGAGTTGCCGTTGCAGGCCGCGGTCGGCGGCGAGCGCGTCGGCGAGTACCTGGCTGCGATCGCGCGGCCCGTCCACCACGACCAGCCGGTCCGGTCGGCCCTCCCCGCCGGGTAGGCGCACGATCTGCCGGCCCAGCAGGTCGCCCACCGGATCGCCGAGATCGGGGTCGGGCAGGGTACGCCGCGCTGCTTCGACGAAATCCGCGACCCGCTGCGAGCGGGCCACGTTCTCGGCACGCAACCGGTCCACCACGGCCTGCGGGTCGGCGAGCAGATCCTCGAGGGAGAGGTCACGCATGGCGGCCCAGCTCGCCAGCTCGTCGCGGATCTGATCGCGACGCAGCGCGTTCTCGAAGAACCGGCGCAACCCCTGGTCGCGCCCAAGCTCGTAGCCGTCACCCCACATCGGCAGCTCGTCGGCGCCGTTCTCCACCGGCATGATGCCGAGCAGACCCGGCTCGTGGCCGAAGGCCGCCAGAATTTCGATGAGGAAGCGGCCCATCGGATTCTGGTCGATGAAGCTGACCGCATCGAGGAACGGGATCGCGCGACCCGCCGGATCCGGCGCCGCGAAGCGATGCGGCCGGTCCGGAGCCGCTCCGTCCTCGTCGTCGAAGTACTCTTCGAAGTCGTCGTCGAAGTACTCGTCCGGGTCGTCCGCGGAACGCCTCGGCGGCCCGTCCAGTTCGCCCGGTGGTTCCGAACGGGTCAGGCCGCCCTGTTCGGTATCTGCGCCCCGAGCGGGGTCCTGCATGGTGTAGGGCAGAGACTGTTCGATGAGGTAACGCCGGACGGCGGCGGCCAGCCCCTCGATCGCGCCGGTGGCCCGGGCCACCCGGTACTGCTGCTCGTCGATGATCCGGGCCAGCGTTTCCGGACTCTCGTCCGGCAACTCGATATCCAGCAGCCGCCGGGCCGCGTCGGTCGGACTCTCCCCGTCCGGCGGCGGGCCCACCGGCAGTTCCGCCCCGCGGGCGGCCCGTTCCTCGTTCAGCGCATCGGACAAAGCGTCGGCTTCTTCGTCGGAGACCAGGCCGCGGTCACGCAGTTCTTCCAGAATCCGTCGCTGTTGGCCGGGTTCGGCGTCGGGGCGGCCTGCCACCGTCAACAGGTCCCGCAACGCTTGCTCGGAAGTGATGCGATGTGTGTCGAGGTCGGCGAGCAACTGATCGCGGGCCGCGTCCAGGGTGCCGTCGGTGAGCCACGGCTGGTATTCCGCACCATCGTCCGGATGCATCGGCACGAATTCGCCGGCGGTATCGCGCATTCGCGCCGACAACCGGCCGAAGAGCGGGATGTGCTCGCGGTTCTGGATCCACACCGGTGCCTGCTGCGCGATCCGCAGCAGGGTGGGATCGGGCGGGCTGCCCTCCGGCACCGGCCCCATCACCGGCTGATCCGGGTTCGGTGGCGGGGTGGGCGGTGCGGGCGGCGGCGCCGGATTCACCACATCCGGAATTCCGGCGACCCCGTCCGCGATCGCCGCTTGTCCGCGGCTGTCCCATCCGGAGCCGGACGGATACTTGACCTGGCTCTCGCGGACCGGCCACATCCGCCGGATCGCCTCGAGTTCGCGGCGCAGCGCGGCCAGCCGTTCCGGTGTGGCCGACGGGAGTTCGCCCTGCGGGACCAGCCGCCAGCTGTCCGGGCCGTCGGGGACCAGATCGAAAGTGATCTGCTCGCCGCCGAGGTCGAGCAGCAGCGGCGGGATGATCGCATCGGGATCGATCGGACCGTCCTGGGCGGCGGTGCCCTCGCTCTCGGGAGCCCGGTCCCCGGGGTCGTCCGGGGTCGAGGCCGGATGCGGTGGTCCGGCGGGCGGCTTCTTCCCGCCACCCGCGCCCGCGGCCTCCGGTGTGCCCGGTCCGGTATCGGACTCGCCCTCCCTGCGCCGGGGCGGCTCCCGTCCCGAGTCCATCGGGTCGCGACCCGAATCCGCGCCGTCGGCGCTCGCGCCGAGCCTGCTGCGCAACCGCTCGCCGAAACCGTCCCAGGCACGCCCGTGTTCGGCGACCTCCGTCAGCAGGCGGAACAGCTCGTGCACCGGCCGCGGGGCCGCGTCGGCACCGAGCAGCACGTGCTCCATGAACGCCTCGGCCAGCGCTTCCTTCGCCCAGAGGTCGCCGTCGACGGTCCGGCTGTACCCGCTCAGCTGGTTCAGCCATTCGCCGTAGTCGGCGTACGGATCGGCCGAAGCCCGATCGAGCAGGTGGGCTTCCGCCGCCAGTCGCGCGACGGCGTCACCCGCGTAGTCCAGCGCATGACCGTATTCGTGCACCGTGATCGCATAAACCGCCCGGCGCAGGATCGTAGTGGAAAACATTTCGTTGTCCACCGCGGCGTGGACCTGGTCCAGGAAGTTCTCGACGCTGGTGGCGTGCCGGTAGTTGAGAGTGATGTCCCCCGTGTAGAAGGTATCCGTCGCACGGTCGAGTTCCGGGCCGGCGTCGGCGAGCGTTCCTTCGCGGCGGTTGCCGATGCCGATGGCCCGGATATCGGTCTGCGGGAATCGCCGGTGCATATCGGTGATGGCGCGGGCGTATTCGCGCACCACCTCCGGGTTCAGATCGGGCAGGTCGAAGCCGAAGGTGATGAATTCGGGGTTGTCGGTCGCGGCGCGCAGGAGATCGCGTAGCCGTTCGCCCACTTCCGCGGGTGTCAGGCCGGACCATTCGTCCCGGTCCGGGGCACCGAGCAGAGCGATATCGTCCGCGCTCGTATCGGGTGTGCGGTCCGGCCCGGCAGCGGTGTCGCCCGCATCGTCGCCCGTGGCACTCTGCACGGCGTCCCGGCCGAGGCCGGGATCGGCGGCATCCGGTGCGTCCGATCCCCGGTGCGTTCCGAAAGGTCCACGGTCCATGGCCCGGGCGATTCGGCCACGTGGTTTGCCGTGTGCGGTCAACTCCGCGCCCGGGTCGTTCAGCACCCCGGCGATCCGCCGGACGAGCCGTTCCGGAGTCGGCTCGGTCATACCCTCGAAATACCGGGCGAGTGTCTGGAAACTGCCTCCGCCGTCCGGCGCCGGCACCCGCCAGCGGCCGGCACCGTCGGGCTCCAACGCCACCTCGATCCGGCCGGCACCGATCTCGACCCGGTGCAGCTGGTGATGGCGGGGCGCCGGACGGTCGCCCACCAGCGCAATCTGCCGGGTGTGCAACCGATGCGCCACGGCAGCCGGATGCGGCGCCCCGGGGTCCATTCCCTCCGCCAGCGCCCGGCGGTGCCCCGCCTCCAGATAGCCTGTGCGCAAGCTACCGTCGGGTTCCCGAAACCGGTCGCCGGGGTGGCGCCGACCGTCTCTGGCGTGGAATGCGTCCGGACCGAGCTGCTTCAGCCAGTCGTCGAAACCGAGATCGGTGCTCCCCTCCGCGCGGAACCGCAGATATTCCGCGAGCATGAGGCGCAGCGCCTGACTCCTGCCCGGTTTCCGGAACTGTCCTTCCGCCAGATATTCACTGATACCGCCCTGCGAACGCGGCGCACCCTCGGCGTCCGATCGCGCCGGGTAGTACATGAGCTCGTGCGAGCCGTCCCACAGCACGTCCGTGTATTCCGAATGGAACAGACCCAGCTCGCGCACCGCGGCAACATGGTCTCCGTCCTCCGCCACGATCACCAGCCGCGGCCGGGTACCGGCGGGGCCGGAGAAGCGCGCGACGCGGTCGGTCAACCGTTGCGCCGACCGGTCGTCCCACAGCTCCCGCAGTTCGACCAGGTCCCGATCGAGCGCCCGGCGTGCCCGGTCGGGGTCCGGCTCCGACCGGGTTTCGACCGGATTCGGCTCCGCGGGATCCGCCGGCACGGTGTCGTCCGCGTCGGTCGGTTTCAGCCATTCCGTGAACCGCCCCCAGGTGACGTGATCGTCGTCGATGACCGCGCGGACCACATCCATGACGATCTCGGCGTCCGCCAGGCCGTTGTGACGGCCGTTCCTCTGCATGTATCGCCGCAGCGCCGCGAGCCCGGCCTCGTAGGCGGTCCGTTCGGCTCCGGCGGCCTGCCGGTGCTTGGTCAGTGCTTTGTCGTAGGCGTCGGTGTAGGCGCGTTCGAGCGGGCTGACCGGAACGAACCGGCCGAGGTCGCGCGCCGCCCGCAGCATTTCGATCTCTTCGGCCAGGTTCCGCGCCCGCAGTGCGTGATTGCGCGCCGTATCGGCGAGCGGGCCGCGGGTGGCCGGCGGCTCGCCGGTATCCGCCACATTGTGGGCACGGTCCCAGGCGGCGGCGAAATGAACGGCAGGGGCGCGGCCGTCGATCGGCGGCCCCCACGGCAGGGCGGCCCGGACAGCGCGCACGGCCGCGCGGTGCGCGGCCATGTGGAGGTACTCGCCGGAACCGCCGAGCGCCTGGCGGTTACGGTAGGCCTTGGCCGCGGTCCAATAGGCGTCGGTGTAGGTGCCCACATAGGTCTTCGCCAGTAGATCGCCGCCGAATTCCGATTTCGCCTTGCGCAGATCGGCATGGGTGAGTCCACGGAAGGACAGCGCGTACGCGTCGGCGAGGCGGTCCAGCATCACCTCGGCGTATTCGTCTCTGGACAGCGCTATCCGTTCCCACGCCGGGTCCACTGCCGCCAGCTGGTCGGCCATCCGGGCCGCGAAGACCAGCGCACGGGCATGCTGCTCGACCGTATCCCCGGCGTACAGGCGCACAGTGCGGGTAGCCGGGTCGTAGCCGGCGACGGCACCGGCAGCGGTGCGCTCACCCGCGGGCCGGGTGAGGGCGACCGCGGGGTCCGCGCTCATTTCGACGCTGACCCCGGTGCGGTGCAGCGTATCGGCCACCCAGCTACCGAGGTACGGGGCTCCGATCTGGCCCCCGGCGCCGCGCAGGTGTCCCACCGCCGCGGATCGGGCACGATCTGCGGCCTCCGCCACTCCACCGTGCTCGTTCCCGAATCCGTCGGCGGGTGGGCGAAGCGCACCGGGATCCGGTACCGGGAGCCCGCGCGCGGCAGCCGGCAGGAAATCCGCCTCGTCGACCAGGTGCAGTTCACCGGAATAGTGCCGCTGCACACGTACACGCACACGTGGATCGAGCCCATAGACGCTGTCGATATCGCGCTGTGCCGCGAAGAGAAGCCCGGCCTCCGACCCGTTACGTAGCCCGGGCAGGCCTGCGACCCGGCCCGTCAGCTCGCCGAGTACCCGCAGATCGTGCGCGATCACCGGGTCCTCGGTGAGCCGGCCACGCATCTCGAGTTCGCGGAAATACTCGGTACGGCTGTGCGGTTGCTGGTCCTCGGCCAGTCCGAGCGCCTTGCCGAGACGGTCGGCAACGTCGTCCCACTCCGCGGCCGTTCGCGCCCCGCGGCGTGTCGACGCCGCCTCCGCTCGCAAGAATCCTGCGATCTCCCGGGCCGCTTCCGGGGAGGTCGGCACATACTCCCGCAGCTGATAGGGCGATGGCCGGTCCTGGAGCGCGTCCCACTCCGCGCCGGCTTCTCGCCGGCCGCTGATCCCCAGTTCCGGTCGATCCGGGTTGTCGAACAGCGGGTTGCCCAGGAGCTCGCGAATGCCCGCCCGACGTGACTCGGTATCGAACTCCGCGCCGGTCGCCTCCGCTCGCGAACGGCCCGCTTCCACCGCACGGTGGTAGGCAGCTTCGGCTTCGCCGCGCCGCAGACTGTCGATCCGATCGGTCGTGGGCCGGCTGGCGACGTCGTAACCGGCCGCCGCCAGCTCGCGGTGGAATTCGGCCTGCCGGGCAAAGGCTTCGGCTTCGGCCGCCACCCGCGCCGATACGTAGTCCGCGCGGTCCATCCCGCGGATCCGGCCGGGCAGCACCTCGAGTTGTCCGTTCACGACCACCTCGGCCAGCGCCGCCGCGCGGACGATGGCGGCCGCCTGCCCGATCTGGTCACGGCCCGCGGTCGCGACGACGATATCCATGGTTACGCCATCGAAATCGTCACCGACATCGGCCAACTCCGGATCCGGGTCCAACCGGATCTGCGCACCGGCGTCGCGGAGCACGGTCAGCGCGTGCCGGCCGGCGACGGTGCCGGCCACCAGTTCCAGGACCTCGGCCGCCGCCGGCCCGCGCGAAGAGACGGCCCACAGGTCCGCACCGGCGCGAACGAGTTCGAGACCGGCATCCGTCAGCGGCCGCCCCTGCGCAGGCTCGTCCGGTGCTGCCGGATCCGGGGGCCCGCCGAGTGATTCTCTCGGCGCGGCACCCGCGTTTGCTTCCGGGCCTGCTCGATCCGGATCGGGCACATCGGGTTCGCGCCCGGCATACATCGAACCGCGGTCACCGGCTCGTCCCGCGGCACCACCCGGCGGATTGCCGGCATGCTGTATCAGCAGCTCGTACAGTTCCCGCACCGGTACCACGGCGGCGCGTTCCCGACCGGCCCGGTCGGTACCACCCATGATGTATTCGGCGAACGCATCCGGCACGGCCTCGTGCCCGCGGAGTAGCCCGTCGTCGTCGCGGCTGTATCCGCTGAGCTGGCCGAGCCAGGTTCGGAAATCACCACCCGGCACCTCGGTGGCGCGCAGCAGCAGATGATTCTGAGCGAGTTTGCTCGCCTGCAATCCACCGGCGTAGTCCAGTGCGTGACCGTATTCGTGTACCGCCATCGCGTACACGGGCCGGCGCAGCATGGTCGGTGAGAACTGGTTGTTGTCCACTCCGCGGCGAACCTGCCCGAGGAAGTTGTCGGCGCTGGTCGCGTGCCGGTAGTTGAGTGTGATGTCCTCCGTGACGATCTTGCCGGTCGTGCGGTCGAGCATCGGCCCGGCGTCGGCGAGCACACCTTCGCGGCGGTTCCCGATCCCGACGGCCCGGATATCGGCCTGTGGATACCCCCGGTACATATCGGTGACGGCCCTGGCGTATTCCCGCACCACCTCGGCATTCAGCTCGGGTAGATCGAAACCGAATGTCCGGAACTCGGGGTTGCCGGTTGCCTCGCGCATGAGGTCACGCAGGCGCTCACCGACTTCGGCCGGCGCCAGACCGGACCATTCGTCCCGGCCCGGTACCCCCAGCGTGGCCATATCGTCGGCGTCCGGTCCGGAAACTTCGCCGGTATCCCGGATGCCGTCGTCCTCGGACCGGCGGCCATCGGATTCCGGCGGTTGTATCGCCTCCACCCCGGTACCCGCGTCGGCGCGGAACCGGGGTGGACGCAATCGGACCGTTTCCCCGTCGAGTTCCATGGGGCCGATCTCCGGCCGCGGTGGACGCAACCGGACTGTTTCGGTATCCAGCTCCATGGGACCGATCTCGGATACTTCGCCCGGAGTCGTTTCCGGGCCGCGACCGGCATGCCGGACCAGTAGTTCGTACAGTGCGCGTACCGAGGCCGGGGCGGCCAGGTCACGACTTCCCAGGTCGGTTCCGCCGAGTACGTACTCGGTGAATCCGTCGATCAGCGCCGTTCCTGCTCGCACGTAGCCTCGATGGTCGAGACCTGATGCGGGAAACCGGCCGAGCCATTCGCCGAAACTCTCCCCGGGCAGCCGACCGGACCGGATCCCGAGGACCAGCTCGGTGCCGAGTCGCGCGCGCAGATTACCGGCGAAGTCGAGCGCCCGGCCGTATTCGCGGACCGTGACGCCGTAGACCGGCCGGCGCAGGGTGACGGCCGGCAATTCCCCGGCGGCCACAAGCGAACGTACCTGTCCGACGAAATCGCGGACGCCGGTGGCATGCTCGTGATCGAGCGTGATGTCCTGGATGCGGGGCGGGGCCGAATTCGTGAAATCGTCCTTGCGGGGCCGGATATCGACGATCCCCTGGTAGGCGGGAGTCCCGATCCCGGCCGAGCGGAGATCGGGTTGCGGGTGCTCGCGGAACATATCGGCGACGCCGCGCGCGAATTCACGGACTATCTCGTGATTCAGCCCCGGCAGGTCGAAACCGAATGTCCGGAACTCCGGGTTGCCGGTCGCCGCGCGCATGAGATCACGTAGCTTCGTGCCGACTTCCTCCGGCGGCAGACCGGACCATTCGTCCTGTTCCGGCGCACCGAGCGCGGTGGTATCGGCCGGGTCGGTGTGCCGCGCATCGCCGTCCGGTACCTGTGCGGATCTGTCCGGCGACGGCCGAGCCGAATCGCCGGTAACCGGTGCGGCCGGGTCGAGCCCCCGCGGCGGCGACGACTCCGGCGCGGAGGTCTCTCGTCCGGCGTATCCGAACCGGGCCTGATCGAGCAACCGGCCGAAGGCCGCGCGGGGCGAATTCCGGTCCGCCGCCCGGACCAGGATGTCGTGCAGTCGCACCATATGCGCGTCGGCCGTGTCACGGCCATGGGTCACGACCTGGTCGAAAGCTTCCTCGAGGGCATATCTGCTGTCCAGCGGCCCGATCTCGAAAACGTGTCCGGAGAATTGCCCACGCAACCATTCCTGGTAGTCCTGCCGCGGCGACTGCTCGCGATGGTGTGCCCGTAACACGTTGTCGACGAGTTTGTGCGCCGATTCCCCGCCGGTGATATCGAGTGCCCGCGCCCACTGCTGCACGGCACTCGTGTACGCCGGCCGGGTACGCGCACCCGATTTCGGCCCGTGAACGTACTCGGCGCTCCCGCTGCCGTGGACGAACAACGCGAGGCCCTGTGCGGCTCTGATATCGAATCCGATCACCGCGGAGCGGGACGGTTCGCTGTCCGCGCCGCGATCCGGATATGTCTCCGCGTGTCCGTAGTTGTCCCCGAAGACGACGCTGTGAATATCCGCCGTCGGGTATTTCCGGGCCATATCGGTGAGGCCGCGAGCGATTTCCCGGACGATATCCGGATGTAGTCCCGCGCTGTCGAATCCGCGCACCGTAAGGTCGTTGTTACCCAGCGTCCGACGCAGTTCGGTTTGCAGCCGCTCTCCCACCTGCGCCGGATCGAGGGCACTCCAGTCGTCCCGGCGCGGGATCCCCAGCACCTGGTCGGCATGTTCCAGACCGATCAGGAGTCGCATATCGGCGTCCGGGACCAGCGCACGCGCCTCGGCACCGTCCTGCAAACCCAGCAGATCGTGCAGCAGGACAAAAGGCTCGTCCGCCCGCTCCCGGCCGCGAACCTCGACCTCGGCGAACGCGTCGGTCAGGAGTTGGGCCGGGCGCCAGCTGTCGGCCAGCACACTGAGATTACGGAAGATGTCGAGAGCAGAATCCATCCACCGATGGAAGGCGAGCCGATGCTGTTCGCCCAGCCGGTTGTACGCGTAGTACTGGGCCAGGGTCTCCTCGACCAGGTCTTCGGCCAGCCGGCCCGTCGAATCATTGAGTGCGTCCGCGAATGCCGCAGCCGTGTACCGGTGCACCCCGCGCACCGATCCGCCGCCGCGGAGTGGATCGGATTTCAACACGAGCGATCGGACGGGCGCGTCCGTGCCGGGTTCGGTGGTGACGAACTTCTCGACCCGCCAGAGCTGTGTGGTTGTCCGGGATATCTCGACGCTGTGCAGATCCACCTGCGGATAGCGCGTAGTCAAATCGGCGATCGTCCGGGCGAACTGACGCGCCTGCTCCACATCCAGCGGTCTCGGGCGGTAGGCATCCCGCGGGACAGGTTTGCCGGGATCACGCGGCACCCAATCGAATCCGCGCACCTCGAAATCCGGCTTCCCGAGCGCCTCGCGCACATGAGCACGGAGTTTGTCGCCCATTTCCGCCAGGCTCAGATCCGACCATTCGTCCCGCACCGGACCCCCGTCGGTGGAAAGCTCCACCGGCGCGGCCGGATGCCGCGGCCGCTCCGGTATCTCCTGGTCGCGACCGCCGAGTCCGGGCCCGAGGCCCAGATCGACCGGTCGCGGTAGCCCGGCACCTGTATCGAAGGCGTCGTAGTAATTGTCGATTGCCTCGCGCAGCAGCGCGGCGTACACGATCCGGGCCGGCTCCGTGGCGTCGCGACCGTTGAGCACGACATCGAGGACCGCGTCGGCCGGCAACTCGGTGGTATCCAGATCGCCGCGAGCGGTGAAGCTGTAGCCGCTGAGCTGATTCAGCCACACGCTGAAATGGTCGGGGTCGAATCCACCGGTCAGCTCGGTGTAGTACTCGACCAGTAAATCCTCGACAGCGCCGCGAGCGCGCATACCTCCCGCGAAATCCAGGCCGTGGCCGAGTTCGTGAATCGTCGTCGCGAACGCCGGCCGGGCTGCCGAGTTCCGCGGCGAATGCCGGGTGGCTTCGGTGCGGCGCCTCGATTCGTAGAACTCCGCCGGATTGCGCAGCAGCCGCTCGTTGAGGGTGATCGTTTCGGTGACGTACCGCCCGATATCACCGGGGTCGAAATCGTAGCCGGCTCGGCCCCGCACATGCTCGCTGTCGGTGATCGCGGCGATCCGCAGGTTCTTCAGATCCAGCATCGGGAACTGCGTCAGCATCAACTCGACAGCGCGGGCGATTTCGCGCACGAGTACCAGATCCAGGGGCGGAATCGCGGGATCGTCCGGATCGGCGAAGCCGGTGATCTCCTGGAGGGTGGGGAACCGTTCCCGCAAAGTCTCGACGATCTCCGCCAGACCCATCCGCGACCATTCGTCGTCCACCGGGTCCCGGTACCCGGCAGCGGAATCCGGCTCATCGGACGGATCCGGAACGTCCGGACCGAGACGATCCGGTTCCGCCCGCAGTGGAGCGTCCACGGGCGGCTGCGGCCGAGTGCCGAGCTTATCCAGCAGCAGCTCGTAGACAAGGCGGCGCGGTTCACTCACCGGGGGCCGCCGGTCCGGCGGCAGCAGCCGGGTCATCTCGACTTCGCTGAACACCTCGGCCAGTGTTTCCGCCTGATGCAGGGAGCCGTCGGGCCGGAGCCCGTACCCGGTCAGCGTCTCCCGCAACCAGCGCGGATAGCCGGCATCCGAACCCCCCACGACATCGCGGTGGTACAGGGCCAACATCAGGTCGAGTTCGGTACGCGCGGCCCGGCCGCCCGCGTAGTCCACCGCGTGACCGAATTCGTGGACACCGACGGCATACACCGGCCGGATGAGGACATTCCGGTTGTAGTCCCCGGCCTCGACCTTGTCGCGCAACCTCTGCAGCAATCGATCCGGGTCGGCGGCGTACCCCGCGTCGAGAGCGATGGAATCCGATCGGACCAGGCCGGTGGTGCGGTCGGTGACCGGTTTGCTCGCCGCGATCGAGTTGCCCAGATGTCCGATACCGGCGCTGCGTAGATCGACCTGCGGATACCGGTTGTACATATCGACGATCGACCGCGCGAATTCCTGCACCACCACCGCATTCAGATCCGGCAGGCCGAATCCGTACACCTCGAAGGCATCGTCACCGGTCAGCTCCCGCATCACCTCGCGCAGGCGGAGGCCGACGTCGACGGGGTCGAGACCGGACCACTCGTCGTCCGGCGCGCCGAACCGTTCCGCATCCGGCCGGTTGCCGGCGGGATCCTCGCGATCCGGCCGCACTGTGCCGTCGTCTCCGGCGTGCGAGGGTACCGGGTCGTCCGGGCCGAGCAGGTCCGGACGGTCGTTCGGCGTATCCGCGGCGTTGTCCGGTCCGGAGCGGGACAGCCGGCCCATGAGCCGGCCCAACCGGCCGCGCGGCTTGCCCCGGGAATTCAATTCCGCGGTGGGGTCGTTCAGCACCCCGGCAATGCGTTCGCCGAGGCCTTCCGGTGTCGGCGCGGACATGCCCTGGAAATAGCGGGCCAGAGTTTGCGAGCTACCGCTACCGCCGACCGGGGCCGGAACTCTCCAGCCGCCTCGGCCGTCGGGTTCCAGCATGACCGATATATGGCTCGCACCGAACTTTATGACCTCGAGCCGATGATGGTCGGGCGCCCGCACGGCACCGGACAGAATCATCTTCCGGGTATGTATCCGATGCGCCACAGCCGCGGGATGCGATGCGTCCGGCGAGATACCCTCGGCGAGCACACGGCGGTGGCCCCGATGTACGAAATCGGAGCGCAGCGTCCCCGCCCGGCTCCAGCCCGGACGCCGGGCGCTGCGTTCGTCGTCCTTGGTGTGGAACGCGTCCGGGCCCAACTGCTTCAGCCAGTCGTTGAAGCCGAGATCGGTCTGCCCGGCGTGCCGATACCGCAGATAGCTGTCCAGCATCAGACCGACGGCTTCGATATCGCTCGGATGCCGGAACGGCCCCTCGGCCTCGCCGGGCGAGATGTGTACGGAATTCGGCTCGCCGTCGGGGCCCAGTTCCGCGGTCCGGTAGTCGAACGCGTGCGAGCCGTCCCACAGCACGTCGGAAAACTCGGGATGGGTCAGTGCCAGTTCGGTCAGCGCGGCGAGATGTTCTCCGGGCTCGGCCACGACCCGCAACCAGGGCAGGCCGTAGTCGGTCCGCGGCGCATAGCGTGCGACGCGGTCGGTCAGTCGCTCCGATTCGCCGTCGGTTTCGCGGCGTCCGGGGTGGTCCGCGACGATCCGGTCGAGCGCGCGGCGCGCCAGGTCGGCGTCGGGCCGGTGTGGCAGGGCGGGTGTTTCGGTATCGGGTGGGCCGGTCTCGGCCGTTTCCCACTTGGGGATGCCCCATTTGCTGCGGTCGGTGTCGTGGACCGCACGCACCACGTCCATGGCGATCTCGGCGTCGGCGAGCCCGGTTCTGCGCAGATAGCTCTTCAGTGCGTCGACCCCGGCTTCGTAGGCGACCCGCTCGGGTGTCTGCGCATCGGCCCGCCGGTCACGTGACGCCTTGGCCAGGGCTTTGTCATAGGCGTCGGTGTAGGCGCGCTCGGCGGGGCCGACGGGAACGAACCGGCCCAGCTCGCGCAGCATTCGCTGCGCCTCGATCTCTTCGGCGAGATTGAGTGCCCGCAAAGCCTGGTCCCGGGGATTGTCGCCGGGCCGAGCACGCGGCGCGGGCGGGTCGGCGGCCAGGCTCGGCGCAATGCCGTGCGCACGATTCCAGGAAGCGGCGAGGCGCTCACTGTCGGTGACACCGCCGATCATGGGTCCCTGCGTGGCGAGGTGATCGAGCACGGCGCGGAAGCCCGCACGATGGGCTGCCAAGTAGAAATAGGTGTACGAGCCGCCCAGTGCCCGGCGGTTGCCGTACACCTTCTCGGCCCGCTTGTACGCGTCCTTGAACCCGTCGGTGTATGTCTTCGCCAGCGGCTCGGTCAGTTCCGATTTCACCGTGCCCATCTGCGCGTCGACGAGCGGCCGGAAGGACAGTGCGTAGGCGTCGGCCAGCCGATCCAGCATCAGGTGCACGTACTCGTCCCGGGGCAGGCTCATCCGTTCCTGCGTCACATCCACTTTCGCCAGCAGCTCGGCCATGCGCGCCGCCACGATCAATTCGCGTGCGTGCTGGGCGGGGGTATCGGCGGGGTCGAGGACGACCGTGCGCGTGACCGGATCGTATCCCGCGGCGGGTCCGCTCCGCGCCCGGTCGGACGGTGCACGGCTCGTCGCGGCGTCGGGGTCCGCGCTCAACCGGATCCGGACCTCGTGGTGGTTCAATGTCTCGGTCACCCAGCGGGGCAACTCCCACAGGAACCCTCGGCTGCGGCTGTTCTGCAACTCTTCGATGGCGGCTTTACGCGCGGTGTCCACCTGTTCGTCGAGCGCGCGGCGCGTCTGCGCCGACGGTTCGCTGTCGGGCGCATGCCCGGCGTCGGTATCCCGCACGACCACTTCGGCAGCGTGCCGCGCGGTTTCCGGCCGGACGCTGCCGTCGGGTACGTAGAGAACTCCGGATTCGTCCCGGTGCACTCGTATCGGTTCGTCGCCCGAAACGATCGTGTCCGTCAGATCTCGGCGCACCCTCGCAGTGATCTCGCCGAAGAGCCGATCGCGCTCGGCGACCGCCCGGGTATGCCGGTCGGTCAGCTCCTCCAGTACGAGGATGTCGTGCCTGAGCCGGGGATCATCGACGAGCCGGGCACGCATATCCAGTTCGTCGTAGATCGCACGCCGGGATCCCGATTCCTGGCCGGGCCGCAGTCCCAGGCGTTCCCGCAGCCGCCCGCCGACCCGGTCCCACTCCGCGGCGGCGCGCTGCTCGGCCCGGGCTGCCGCTGCATGATCCCGGACCGCGCGTTCGATATCGCGCGCGACCTCCACCGAGGAAGGCGTGTACTCCCGCATCCCCGTGGGAGCCGACGGGTTCCGGAACGCATCCCACTCCGCACCCGCCGCCTGTCGCCCACCCAAACCGATCGCCGGATCGTCCGGGTTGTCGAACAGCGGGTTGTCCAGCAAGGCGCGAACACCTGCCGTATGCCCCGACTCGGGATCGGAGCCGGTGCGCACCGGGGCGTCACGAGATTCCAGATACGCCTGTTCCAGCGCTCGCTGGTAGGCCTGCGCCACCTCCCGGCGCCGCAGATCCTCGATCATGTCGATGCCGAGCCCACCCGGGTCGTCGTACCCGGCTTCGGCCATTTCCCGGTGGAATTCGGCCTGCCGGGCGAAGGCTTCGGCTTCCGCCGCGACCCGTGCCGACACATAGGCTTCCCGGTCGAGATCCCGGATCCGGGCGGGCGTCACCTCGATCCGGCCGCCCTGTACCGCTTCCGCCAGCGCCGCCGCCCGGATGATCGACCCGGCCTGCGCCATCTGGTCACGACCCGCGGTGACTACCACCACTTCCATCGTCCGGCCGTTGAAATCATCGGGCCGGTCCGGGTCCTCCGGATTCGAGTCGAACCGGATCGTCGCCCCAGCGTCGAGCAGCACCGTGAGCGCGTTGCGCCCGAGCTCCGTGCGCGACAGCAACTCGCGCACCTCGGCCGCCCCCGGTTCCATCGGCCGCACGGCCCACAGCTTCTCGCTGGTGCGAACCGATTCGAGCTCTGCACCGCGCTGCTGGCCGGCGCGGCCGGCGTCATGGTTTTCGGCCGGCTGATCCGGTTCGCCGGACAACGGGTCGTCCAGCCGGTCGGGCTCGTTCGAGATCTCGGCTCGGCGCGAGGGTTCGGTTCCGCGCTCGCCACGCGGGTCGTCCGGAGCGTCCGGTTCGCGACCGGGCTGTCTGTCGGCCGACTCTCCGGGGCGGGCAACGGCGGTGCCGTCCGTCGGTTCCCGACCGGCCCCGGGCACAGGATCGGTCGCGCTGACCGTTGCGGCGGCGGGCGACTCGGGGAGATAGGACAGCAACAGGTCATAGATCACCTGCCGCGCCGGGGAGAGCGCCGGCCGCTGTACTTCCGGGAGCAACCCGGCCAGCTCGGCCTCGGCAAATGCCTCGGCAATCGCTTCGGCCTCGAAGAGTTTTCCGTCCTTCTTGTGGAAGCTGTACCCGGGCAGTTCACGACGCATCCAGTTCTGGAACTCGGCCGCGGGCCCGCCGACTTCGTGTGCGTAGTACTGGAGCAGGGCGTATTCGACGGCCCGTCGGGCACCTTGGCGACCCGCGTAGTCGACCGCGTGACCGAACTCGTGCGCGATCACCCCGAAGGCGGGCCGGATGAGCACGTTCGGGTTGTAGAAGCCCATTTCGGTACAGGTGTGCACCGCTTCCAGCAATCGGTCCGCACTACGCGCGAACTTCAGGTTCAAACTGATCGAATCGGCCCGCACCTCCCCGGTCCCGTCGTCGGTGACGGGTTTGGCCGACGCGATCGCGCTACCGATATCGGCGACCCCGACACTACGGAGATCGACCTGCGGATATCGCCGCTGCAATTCGACGACCGACCGGGCGAACTCCTGCACCACAGCCGGATTCAGTTCCGACAGCCCGAACCCGTACACCTCGAAATCGCGATTACCGGTCAGCTCCCGCATCTCCTCGCGCAGTTGCCGCCCCACCTCCACCGGATCGAGTCCGGACCACCGGTCGGTCGGCGCGGCCAGCCACTCGGCGTCGTCCGTTGCGCCGAACCGCTCCGGCCGGGTCTGGCGTTCGCTGCCGGCATCGTCGGAATCCCCTACCGGCCCGGCGTCCTCGAGGCGATCGGGGCGATCGGCATTCTCGCCGTGAGCCTCGGCGGTCCCCGGCGCCGCGGGCGGCCGGGACCCCGGTCGATCCGGACGCGGGCCACCCGGTTCTGGCCCGTCACCGTCACTCGACGGCGGGCTCGGTGGCCGGCCGCCGACGGCATCCCACCACATATCGGCGTTGGCCCGGTGCCGGCCGGCATTCCATTCCGCCTGAGTGGCGCGGTCGCGGTAGGACGCGGCCTCATCGTGCAAACCGGCGGCCGCGAGGTCGTCGGCCGATCCGCGCAGGTAGTCGGCCCGGTTCTGCTCCAGATCTGCGCGGCTGTCGGAGATCTCCACCCGCAGCCGAGCGGTGAACTCACCCGGCTCCGGCGAATCCGGTCGGCCCACGGCCGGCGGTGGCGCGGCGGGGGGTTCGGATCCGGGGTCCCCCGGCACCTGGCCACCGGCAGCCTCGGGGCCGTCGCCGGGGTCCTGCTCGCCCCGGACCACCCGCTGAATCCGGTCGAGAGTTTCTTCCATCCGGTCGAACGCCGCGTCGGTATCCGGCCCAGAGTCCCGGCCGTCCGCGGGACCTTCCGATTCGCCCGGCGGGCGGCCGGGTCGCAGGTTACCGGCCTTCGGCTCATCGGTTTCCCGGTTCTCCGGTGCGCCTGCACCCGTGGAACCAGGCCCCGGCAGCTCGGACCCGGGTACCGGACCGGTGACACCGGGCGACGGCACGGATCCTTCCGGGCGTGGTGACAGAACCGGATCCCGGGGCGGCGGCGCATAGGGCACCCCGGCGCGCGGACCCGTCAGCGACGGCCGGCGGTCGTCCCAGTGCGGCCCTTCCATCCGCGATACCAGTGCGACGACGTCCGCCCAGGTCGCCTGGTATCCGGTCTGGTTGTTCAGGTGGTCCAGCATCCGGTGCCACGACCACGCGTCGCGGATGAGCAGCAGATCCTCCGGGATCGGCGCACCGTCGATCAGCCGCTGCCAAGCTTCGGCGATATGCGGTAGCTGTGGCAGCCCACGGCGAACCTCCGCACCGGAATCGGGATCATCCATCAGTATGTCGCCGCGGCGCATCAGCAGGTCCTTGACAGCACCCACATCCCTCGGCGTCAGTTCCGGTACCGAAGCGCCCACCAGATCCGTGAACGGGACCGCTGCCTCGGAATCGTCCCCGGCCGGTCGATCGGGGTGGGGCAGGCGCAGAGTCGAATTCAGTATTTCGTCGACGCTTCGGCCGGCACCCAGCTGGTCGAGCAGCTGTTCGACCACAATGCGCCGAACATCCGGGTCGCCGGGGACGAGTCGGTAACCCAGGTCGGTCTGGAGCCGGTCGATCGCGACCCCCAGATCGACGAGCTGCGCGTCGACATCACCGCGCGGATCGATCGCCGTGCGCGGCAGCACTTCGCGGCGGATCCGATCGAGGATAGTGCGGGCGTTGTCCTGGATTTCCTGTTCCCGGCGACTGTTCAGCAGATCGGCGATCCGCCGGATATCGGAGTCGTCGGCGCGGAAACGGTTGTACCGATCGTCGGCCCATTCCTGAACCCGCGCCCAATCCTCTCGACGCTGCCGATCCCGCTCCGCCAGATGCGCCGGGGTCTCGTAGGACGATTGGAGCGGCTCGGCCGACGGTACGAGCGGCTGCACGTCCGGAGGTGTGGCACGGAACCACGGATGACCTTCGAACCGCGGCCGCAGCCGCGCCGGATTATCCGGATCGCCGTACCAGGTCCAGCCGGACAGCTTCGCGACCTCGACGAACACCCGCATGAGATTGCTTGCCGCGTCCGCGAACGGAAGCTCGTAGGTGGGCACGTCTTTTCCGGTGACCGGGCTGGCTCCACCGACGATATGCGGCAGCAGATCGACGTTCACTCCCTCTGGATGCGGTCCGCCGGGCTTGGCCGGCGCCGGATCCACGAAGTTGTCGGCGACGGCCGCCTGCACCCGGTCCACCGCCCACGCGCTGAGCCCTTCGGGCAGATCCCGGTCTTTGTAGCCGCCTTCGTCCGGTGCCGTGCCCTGCCGGTTGTAGGTCCAGTCGAGCCGATCGGGATCGACCGTCCGCCACACGCCGTCCCGGCCGCGCCAGCGCACCGTGTCCCGTTCCGCGGCCGGGTGGTCCGCGGGCAGCACGGGCATCCGCCGTTGCACCTGCGGCCGTTCCGGTATCCGCTCGATCCGCCAGTCCCCGACCCGGCCGGAATGCACCCTGCGGTATTCGATGGTGGCGTCCGGATTCATCATCGCCCGCACCACCTCGGGCGAGGTGTGCAACGCATGGTCGAGCCCGGCCTCGTGGTCGGTCAGCCCGGATCGGGGAAGGTACCCCAGTGGCTCGCGCGGGCCGTAGACGATGATCCGCGGAGCCGCGCCGTCGATCACCCCGACACGGTCGGTCGCCATCCGGCCGCCCGCGGTCTCGATATCGCGTAACCCGGCACCGGCCAGTTGGGCCATGGCGTCCTGGATCCGGCCGATCCGGTTGTGCGCCTCGTTCACTTCCCGAGCCGCGGCGGCGAACGCGTCGATCTCATCCGTTCGGTCCGGGAACGCTTCGCGCAACCCGTCGATCGTGTCGGCCAGCCGCCGCGGTGCAAGCGCGGCCTCGTCGACGGTTCCGTCGTCGACCAGACCGAATCGCTCGGCCAGCTCGTTTCGGAGGTGCCGATGCGGTTTCACCTGGGCCAGCTCACCCGCGCGTCGCGTGGCAAGCTGATCCTGCAGCGGGCCCACCTCTTCCAGCGGCCGCCGCTCGACCGCACCGCTGTTCTCCAGGACCTCGATTTCCCGGTCGGTCCTGGCCAGCCCATCCCGATAGGCCAATGTCTCGCGGGCCGCCGCTTCGAGCCGGTTCAGCTCACGCAACCTGCGATCACGTTCGTCCGGCGACAGCTGTTCGCTGTGCCGCCGGAATCCGTCACCGTCACCGCTCGGCGCGATATCGGTGGTCCGGCTGGTCGCCCGGCGCTGTAGTTCCGCCAGGGTGCGAGACAGCGTTTCCCGGTTGCCGAAAGCCTCCTCGGGTCTGCTGACCCCCATCCAGCCCTGCACCCGGCCGTCACGTTTGCCGCGCCAGAATTCGGCCTCGCGAGCCTGGTTGTTCCGTTGCTCGATCAGCCGGTCGTATTCGGCGTTCGCCCAGACAGTTCCGGCGGCCACGGGATCGGGATCGGCCGGTGTGCCCGGCTCGTCGGCGGAGTCACGGCCGGCCTCCGAACCGCTGTGCTCGGGCGGGCCGAGTCCGCGCGTCGCCGGACCCGGGCTGCCCTGCTCCGGGGTGTCGAACCAGCCGAATCCGGCCGGCGTGTTCTCGTCCGCGGTTCGAACGAGCAGGTCGTGGATCAGCGCGACGGGGCCGTCCGGGTCCGGTGGCGCAGTTCCCTCCGGGGCGAACCGGCTCATCGTCACGGCGAGGAATGCTTCCGCGAGCGCTTCGGCAGGGTTCAGATGCCGGCTGCCGGGATGGAAGCTGTAGCCGCTGAGCGTTTCCCGCAACCAGACCAGAAAGTCCTCGACGTTCGTGGCGTCCGGATTGCGCTGGAAGAATTCCCGCAGCAGGTGACCGGTGACCTCGCGGCGGGCGGCGTGGTCACCGGCCGCGTCGAGCACATGGCCGAACTCGTGCACCACCCGCGCATACGCGGGACGGTGCCGCACCCCATCCGGAAACCATCCGGAATCGGCATTCGCATCGGTGGCGCGGCGGACCTCCGCCGGGTTGCGGGCCATGGCCGCGTTGAACTCGATGGTGTTCGCCCGCCGGACGCCGTCGACGGGCGTCCACCAGGTGCGGCCGAAAACCTTCTCCGGCATACCGTCGCGGAAGCGCACCGAGTTCAGCTGGGCCGACGGGTGCTCGGTGAACATATCCACCAGGGCCCTGGCGTATTCGCGGACGACCTCCGGATGCAGTTCCGGACGGTCGAACCCGAAGACCTCGAAACGGGGGTTACCGGTGATCGCACGCAGTTCGTCGCGCAGCCGCGCACCGACCTCGCCGGTGGACAAGGACGACCAGACATCGTCGTCGGGAGCACCCAGCAGTTCGGTATCCGATGGGCGATCGGTCCCGCCGACGATCGGCAACGGCTGCGTATCGGCAGTGGTGAGTGGTGGCAGCTGGTCATCGGTTCGGGACAGCGGCGGTGTGGCACCGACCGGCGGCAGCGGCTGGGTGTCGGCGGCACTCAGCGGCGGCTGTGCGTCAGTGGCGGCCGGCTGCGACCGGGTTGGGTCCACTCGCGGAATGGGTTGCGTATCACCGATGGACGCGGGCGGGTCGCCGGCCTTCGGCCGCTGCCGGTCGCCGACCGCTCCGTGCGGTCGATCCTCGTCCGCCGACCGCCCCCGGTCGTGACCGGCATCGTCCCCCGGGTTCATTCCATCACCGAGGTTCCCGTCGGAATACAGGTTCCCGACGCCGCCGATCATATCGATGCGAACGGGCTCGCCGTCCCGGGTGAGGTCGAAGTGGCGCACCGTGATATCGCCGGTCGCCGCGGTCCGTACCTGGTGGTATTCGATCCGCAGAGTTCCGTCGCGATGAGCGGCCAGCAGTTCGTCGCGAGCGCGGGTGAGCGCGCGCCCCTGAGTGCTGTCGGGGTCGATACCGCGAGCCCGCAGCTGCTCCGGGCTCTCGGTGAGCACGGTCGCGAGGTTCTTGTCCATGGCGAGGGTCCGGCGCAGATACTCCGGCGACCCCTGTTGCGCCGCGGAGACCCTGGATCCGCCCAGCGTCGAGCCGACGCCCTTGGCCTCGACGACGAGCAGTTTCGGTGGCGCGCCGTCGGTCCCGGGCACCAGGACCGCGATATCGACAACGTTCTTCGCACTGCTCCCGCCCTCGTACGGCGACAGCTGGACAGCACCGGGATGCAGTTCCGGGTCCAGGGCGTAGGCGAGCCCGCCCAGTTCGCCGAGCCGCTGCGAGGTGGCGACCTCCTGCCGGACCAGGTCGTGGTACTGCTCGGCGTGGGACCGGAAATCCTCCAGAAGTGCGAGCCGATCCTGACGGTCCGCCTCGCTCAGACTCTCGTTGTAGAGCACGTTCTGCTCTTCGCGCGCGATCTCCCCTTCGAGCTTGTTCGGGGTGAGGTACCGGAGATCGGTGAGATCGGCGCGCGCGACGATCCCGGCGTCGACCGCGAGCAGCACGAGGTTCTCGGCCAGCCGATCGCGCTGGGCCTGCTGTTCGAGCCGGGTCGCCGATATCTCGGCCAACTGCTGGGCCGCCGCCCCGGGTGCGAGGGCGTACGGCGTGGCTTCGCCCAGCTGGGCGCGGTGCTGGTATGCGTTGCCGGTGAGCGGGTCGGGCACCCAGCCGTGCTGATCGCGCAGCCGGAAATCTTTGTCGCGATAAGTATTCGGCGGGTCGTTGCGATGGTGCAGTCGCCCGTCGGAATCGCGGTGGACAGACTCGTCGCCGTCGACGCCGGTGCGCGGTTCGGCGCCGGATTCGTCCCGCCGCCCCGGGACACCTTCGTCGCCGGGCTGGATCCGGCCGTTATCGACACCGGACTCCGGTGGACGGCGGGCCCCTGCCCCACTCGGGCCGGCATGCCCCGGGGCCCGGTCTTCCCTCCGGCGCCCGGACACATCGTCCTCGTCCCGCGCGGCCGGTCGGTCCTCGCCGCGGTCGGCAGGCGCACCTTCATCCGGAGGTGCGGACTCGCCCTCATCGACGCCTGCCGGCTCTTCTTCGGTACGAACAGCGGGATCATCCTCATCCCGGGCGGCGGATTCGTCCTCATCAGGTCGTGACGACTCACCCTCGTCACGACGCGCCGGTTCGTTCTCGGCGCGGCCTGCCGGCTCGTCCTGGTCACGGCGTGACGACTCACCCTCGTCCCGACCGGTCGACTCGTCGTCATCGCGGTCAGCACGGTCGTCACCACGGTTCGACGGATCGTCCGCATCGCGCGAACCCGGCTCGTCGTCGTCCGACGATGTCTGCTCGTCGTCACGCGGCCAGTCCGAAACTCGTGTTTTCGGTGTGCGCCGCGCCTCCTCCCAGCGGTTGTCGGCGGTGGCGCGGTGTTCTTCGGCCTTCCGGTCGGCCGCATGTGCGCGGTCGCGGAGCATATCGCCGAGGCCGGCGGGTCCGTTCTCGTCGAAGCCGTCTGCCACCAACCGCAGGACCTGTGCGCGTCGGCGTTCCAGCAGCGATTGCAGATCGGCGTTCTCGGCTTCGCGACGCGCCGTGTACTGCTGTTCGGTTTCGCGGCGGCCCTGCCGGTTCGCCCGGTAGTCGTCCTGGTTGTGCCGCAGATACTCCTCGACCGACGGCCGGACCCGCGCATCGTGCCCGGAGGGCGGAACCACCCGGCCCGCCCCGTCCAGGATGGTCGCCGATACCTTGCGCACCTCCGCCGGAGCGTCCGGCGGGTAGCCCCGGGTGGGCGGCGCGGCCGTCGGATCGGAGACCACGATCCGGTAGTCGCCGGTGCGCGGATCGACCACGACCCGCATCGAGTAGGCGTGCGATCCCACCCCGTGCTCGTCGACGGACCCGGCATAGCTGTCGATCACGAACGCGCGCGGTCCGTGGCCGGCGAGCACCAGCTCCGGCGGCATCTGCGCGGCCCGCCGCAGCAATTCGTCGGCCACCGCCTGATGCCGGGGCCGGTCCCCGTCCGGGGCCGGGTAGTCGTACAGCTTGCCGCCGAGCGCGTCCTCGATTTCGGAACGGCTCATACCGCGCGGCCCGACCGGATCCGCCGGGGGCGTGATCCGGGTACTGCCGGTCTCCTCTTGGAGCTGGGTCAAGGTGAGGCGCGCACATTCGCCGCGGTTTCTGGGCTCCGACGCCCCCTGTGGCTCGTCCGGGTCCCGGGTCCGGGTGTCGTCGGAATCGTCGGGCGAGGGGTCGAGGTTGTCCGGGTCGTCGGGGTCCGGACGATCGTCGGTGCCCTCGGGTGTGCGGTCCGGGTTGTCCTCGGAGTTCCCGGGCCGGGTGTCGCGGCGCGGGCCACGGGACTCCGGATCGCGTGACGCACTGCGCGATCCGCCGTCGCGCGAAGCCGGGGTATCGCCGAGATCACCCGCGGGTAGCGGGAGCGGCAGCACATCTTCGGGTCCGATCCGGCCGTCGCCGATATCGCCCGGGACCCGGCCGCCCGGTGGCTCCAGCCCGTCGGCAGCCGGCGGAGTATCCGTCGAATCGGCGACGGGGACACCGGTCCGGCCCGCGCGTATACCCTCCGTGCCCGGATAGGGCCTGCGGTCACCGATTCCGGCCCGGTCGCCGGCACCTGCTCGATCAGCGGCTCCGGCGCGGTCGGCGGCCCGCGCCCGCGACCCGCCCTCGCCGGAAGCCGGCGCCGAACGGGAATCACCCGGCGCCCCGGGTTGTGCCCGCGAATCTGTACTGCTGCCGGGGGCGGGCGACGAGCTGGGTGCCGCGGGGCCGGAGCCACCGGGTGTCGCACCGGGAGCGGCCGGTGCGGAACCCGGGGCGGGCGCAGCTCCGGGTACACCTGCCGCCGGTGGCGTGGGAGCCCCTGTCACCGGACCCGCGACAGGGGCAACGGCGCCGGGTGCGCCGGCACGGTCGGCTCCTACCGATGGGTCCGCGGTCCCGGCGACCCCGTCACCGGGCGTACGACCGGCGTTCTGCGAGTCACCGCCACGCGTATCCCGCTGCTCACCAACGCTATCCGAGTCGCCGCTGCGGTCCCGCGGCGAATCCGTCCCGGAATCGGCGACAGGTCCGGCGGGTTCCTCACCCCCGGAGCGATCCGCGATACCGGCACCGGATTCGGACCGGCCGGCACCGCCGGTCGGCTCCGCGGCCGCACCCGAATCCGCGGAATCCTCGCCGCGGGAAGCCTGACCGCCGTCGTTCGACGGCGAGTCCGAGGCCGTCGGGCCCTGATCGGAATCGCCGCGCCCCGCGCCGTCCCCGGCGCTCGACGGATCGCCGGCGGCGGCCGCCGGGGTACTGGTGCGGTCGCCGCTGCCGTCGGTCGAACCACTGTCGGAGGTCGAGCTACCGTCGGTGGAAGAGCCGCTGTTCGTCGAGGAACCACCGTCCGTCGACGAACCGCCGTTGCTCACAGAGTTGCCCTCGCCTGCGACCCCGTCACCTTCGGAACCACCCGGTGTCCGCGCCGGACTGCTGGTCTGCGAACCATCGGAACCCACGCCGGAACCGTCTGCGCCGCCGGGCAATCCGGCACCGGGGTTGAACCCGGTCCGGGAATCCGACCCACCCACCACCGCGTTCATCCGGTCCATGAACGTCCGGTCGCCCCAGGTGTCGCGATAGTTCTGGCTGTGTACGCCCCAGCCGTTCTTGGCGGCCAACGCGTTCATCCCACCCTTGGCGCCACCGGTGAGTGCCCCGTTGGTCGCACCGGAGACCAGGGCGAGCGGCCCGAACTGCTGCGGTAGCGACGACATCGTCTGGTCCATCGCCTTGTCGAAGTCCCCGGTTTGGTACCAGATGACCGCGAACTGCGTCGGGATGGCGGCGAGGGTTCCCGCCAGACCCCCGACGAGTCCGGCACCGGCGCCGGTGACGATCCCGTTCATGGTCTGGCGCAGCACCCCGGCACCTTCGCGGGACAGGGCGTTACCGATCAGGTCACCTACCGGTCCGGCGGCGGCGCCACCGGCCGCGGAGCTCACCGCGGCGATCGCGATCTGCCCCAGGTCGAAATCCGGGCGATGCCCTTCCTTGATCTGCCATCCCTGGATACCGACTTCCTGGAGGGTGCCGAGGATCGTATCGATGGCCATATGGCGCAGCAGGAATTTGACGAACCTGTTGCTCGCGTACCGCAGGATCGCCTGTACGACGCGCTGCAACAGGCCGCGCACCACGAGCCGGGTGGCCGCGATGGCCGCGGCCTGAACCGCCGGGGCGGTGGGCGGGAAGATCAGCGCCGCAGCCAGTTCCGCCGCCAGCAACCCCAGCGACGAGAGGTACATCAGCTTGGTGTATTCGATCTCCGTGCCGGTGTTGTACGCCGCGTCACCGAGCGCCCGGAAGTTGTCGGCCAATTTCGGCACGGACTGATCGGTATCGGAGCCGTCGCCGGAGATGAGGCTGTCGAAAGCCTTGATCATCTCCTCGACGCCGTCGCCCTCCGGATAGGCGTACAGCGAGGCACGTTTGGCCTCGATGATGTCGGAAACGATATCGTCGAGTGAATCCCCCGCGTCCCGCCAGTCTCCCCCCAGGCCCCACATCTCGTCTTCGTTGCCTTCGGGCCATTCCACGCCCGCGAGCCATGCGAGATTCTGCGCCCAACCCGGGATATCGATCATGGCGGGATACTCGAACTACCAGCTGGAGTCGGTGACGGAGCCGCCGCGGCCGCTACCGTCCTCGCCGGCGAACGGCAGACCACTGCCATCCGGAGTATCCCGGCGTTCCACGGGCGTCGACCGCGCGGGCGACGCGGGGACCACCCCCCGTATCTCCATCTCATCGATTACCACCACCAGAACGGTGAGTTTGGGGAGACGGGGCGGGAGGGTTTGCAGCGGGGCCCTCAGGTCGGTGGG
>NZ_JARWOV010000015.1 GCF_029868855.1 Nocardia carnea
ATCCCCCTTTTTTTCCCCCGGCCCCCCGCCGCCCCCGCCCCGCCCCCCCCCCCCCCCGGCCCCCCCCGGCCGGGGCGCGGGCGCGCGGGCCCCGGCGCCCCCCCCCCGGTTCTGGGCGGCGACGGCTCACCGCCGCCACGGTGTGGATCAGTGCGCCTGTTCTCCCGCGGCCACCTCCGAGCGCTCGCGGTGCTTCACCTCCACCAACGGCAGGCGCAGGGCGGCCGGCGCAGCGGCGGGGACCACCGGCGCGACCGGTGCCACCGGCGCGATCCGCCGATACGGCGATCCCAGCGGCGGCCGCGGATCGGCCTGGCCCTTGTTCGGCCACAGCGCGACGGCCCGCTCGGATTGCGCGGTGATGGTGAGCGAGGGATTCACGCCGAGGTTCGCCGAAATGGTCGAACCGTCGATCACGTGCAGACCCGGATACCCGTAGAGCCGCTGGTACGGGTCGACCACACCGGCTTCGGGGCTGTCGCCGATTACGCAGCCGCCGATGAAGTGGCCGGTCATCGGGATATTGAAAACGCTGCTGATCGGGCCGCCGGGGGTCCCGTCGATCTTGCGGGCGACCCGCCGCCCCACCTCGTGCCCGGCGGGAATCCAGGTCGGGTTGGGGGCGCCCTCACCCTGGCGCGTGGTCATCTTGCGTTTGAACAGGCCACGCTTGGTGTAGGTGGTGATCGAATTGTCCACCGACTGCATCACCAGCAGACCGATCGACTGCTCCGACCAGTGCCGCGGATTCTGCACATGCGGCATATCGCGACGGTGCCGCCACATCTCCCGCAACCAGAGCCGCCGTTTGGAGACACCCGGTTCCTCGCTCACCATGATGCTGCCCAGTAGCGCGATCACATTGCTGCCCTTGCCGTAGCGCACGGGTTCGACATGGGTATCGGCATCGGGGTGGATCGAGGAGGTGATCGCCACACCCTTGGTGAAATCGTTGTCCTTCACGCGACTGCGGATGGCGAGCAGTTCCTCGGAATTGGTGCGCGAGAGGAATCCGAGCCGCCCGGAGATATCGGGCAGCGACCCCGAATCCCGCAGTTTGTGCAGCAACCGCTGAGTCCCCAGCGACGCCGCCGCGAAAACCACCTGTTCGGCGGTGAAGGTGGTGCGTTTCTTGCGCACCCAGCGCCCAGTGGCGACGGTCTGGACCGCGTACCCGCCGCCCGGCAGCGGTTTCACATCCGTGACGGTCCGTAACGCATGCACCTCGGCACCCGCCTGCTCGGCAAGGTACAGATAGTTCTTCACCAGGGTGTTCTTGGCGTTGTGGCGGCAGCCGGTCATACATTCACCGCAGTGGGTGCAGGAGCGCCGCGCCGGACCCGCCCCGCCGAAGAACGGGTCTTCGACCTCCTCACCGGGCCGGGAACCGGGGCCACCGAAGAACACACCGACCGGAGTGCGCTGATAGGTATCGGCCACCCCCATCTCCTCGGCGACCTCGCGCAGTACCCGGTCGGTGGGTGTGGTCGCGGGATTGGTGGTCACGCCCAGCATGCGTTTGGCCTGGTCGTAGTACGGACCGAGTTCGTCCTGCCAGTCGGTGATATGCGCCCACGGACCGTCGCGGAAGAATTTCTCCGGCGGCTCGTACAGCGTGTTCGCGTAGACGAGGGAACCGCCGCCGACCCCCGACCCGGCCATGATCAGGGTGTCTTTCAACAGCGCCAGCCGCTGGATACCGAAGCACCCGAGATAGGGCGCCCACAGGTACTGCCTGGCCCGCCAGGACGTTTTCGCGAATTCGTCGTCGGCGAAACGGCGTCCGGCCTCGAGGACGCCGACCCGGTAGCCCTTCTCGGTCAGCCGCAGGGCGCTCACACTGCCGCCGAATCCGGAGCCGATGACGAGTACGTCGTAGTCGAAGGTCTGGCCGGGCCCGGCGCCGGTGCCGGGACTCGTTGCGGAACTGGACATTCTTCCGAGACTATGGCCTGGATCACCCCGGCGGGAACACACCCGCGGACAGGAAATCGGCTTTTTCGGCCAACTCCGCATTATGAGCGGCCGGATATCCGGCACGGCCCGACCGTGCCGCGCCATCGACCCGACATCAGGTCCCCCGGGCCGACCGAGCGGACGCCGACACGGCGGATGGCACTCTCCGCCCCCGCAGACGACGTGCAGATCGCCGCAGCCCGCAGGATTCGCGGCGCGCGGGAGACGATGCCGCCCCACCCACCGCAAGCCCACCCAGGTGATCGCCGAGCCCCGGTGACAGCGTGCCGCTGGCCGGAGCGCTCGATCGGCTGCCGGAATACGCGCGCCGATCTGTGGGACTTCCGCACCTCGGCAGGGGACGGCTACGCGGCGCGGTCACAGGATGTGACGGCACCGTCCGCCGAGCGTCCGATTCCGCTGCGGTGGCCACCAGGAGGTCCTGGCCCAGGCGGCTCCCGGGCATGCTGCGCGAGCTCACCTACCCGCGTCGATTGCCGGCTCGTGCCCGGAGACCTCTACTTGCGGCGGAATCGTCGACGGCGCGGGATCCCCGGCGGACTCGGCGCCGGGCCGGCCGTGTTCGACCACGAAGCTCGCTCGGGTGACGACAGGCGCGCCGGGCTCTCGCACATATGGCACAACCCGGAAATCGCTGCGCCACAGCTGGTGATCCACTTCCACCCGGACGTAGCCGCGTTGCCCGTTGAAGAACTTCATATCGGGATTGGCGGCCAGCAGAGTGCGACCGCGCGGGGTCAGGTCCGCGCCGTCACGGCCGGTGGTGATCGAGGTCCCGGTGAATTCGGTCGCCACCACCGGCGACCCCGGATCCGAGTAGTCACCCCGGATATCGACCACATAGTTCTCGTGCCGATCACCGGTGAGCACCACCAGGTCGCCGCGGCCGCGGGCAGCGGCGGCGGCGAGAACCGCGTTCCGGTCGGCGACATAGCCGTCCCAGGCGTCCGTGCCGACCGCCACGGCCGGGCCGGGGTCGTAGTCGGATTGCGCCATGGCGACCTGGTTTCCGAGGATCTGCCAGCGCGCCGGGGAACGGGTGAGACCGTCGATCAGCCACGAGCGCTGCTCGGCACCCAGGATCGTGCGGCCGGGGTCGAAGCGGTCCGCGCAATCGACGACGAGATTCGCACCGTCACCGCATACCAGCGGTGACCGGTATTGGCGGGTGTCGAGCATGGTGAGGTCGGCGAGGTCGCCGAAGGTGTACCGGCGGTGCATCCGGGCGTACGGCCCGGCCGGAAGTTGTTCGATCCGCAAGGGAAGGTGCTCGTACATCGCCTGGAATGCGGCCGCGCGGCGCCGCCGGAACAGGGCGGGCAGCAGATGGATATCGATACCGGCGCCGGGTTCGAAACCGGCCCAGTTGTTGTCGATCTCGTGATCGTCGAAGGTGCAGACCCAGGGGAAGGCGGCGTGCGCCGCGCGCAGCTCCGGCTCGGCCTTGTACTGCGCGTAGCGGAGCCGGTATCCGGTGAGGTCGGTGGCCTCCTCGCGCAACGTCTCCGGAATCCCGACCCCCACCCGGCCGCGCGCCCATTCCATTTCGTAGATGTAGTCGCCGAGATGCACCACCAGATCCAGGTCCTCGCCGGACAGGTGCTCGTAGGCGGTGTAATAGCCGGAACTCCAGTGCTGGCAGGACGCGAACGCGAACCGCAGGCGGTCCGTGCGCGCTCCGGTCGCGGGTGCGGTGCGGGTGCGGCCGACCGGTGAGATCGCCGAACCGGCACGGAATCGGTAGAAGTACCAGCGATCCGGCGCCAGGCCGCGCACCTCCGGATGCACACTGTGGCCGAGTTCGCGGGTGGCCACCGTGCTACCGCGGGCGGCGATCCGGCGGAATTGTTCGTCCTCGGCGACCTCGTATTCGACGGTCACCGGCGCGAGCCCGGTACCGCCCAGCCCGTCGGGGGCGAAGGGGTCGGGGGCCAGGCGCGTCCACAGCACCACGCCGTCGGGCAGCGGATCGCCGGAAGCGACTCCCAGCGAGAAAGGGTCACCGAGCAGGCGCGGCGCCCGGAACGGCGCACTGCTCACCAGGCCCGCACCGGCCAGCACTGCGACGGCACCGGCCGACCCCGCTTGCAGCAATCTGCGACGGGATAGTGGCATGAATCAAATTATGGCGTGCCCCCGGCCGACCGCCGCCGGCGACCGGCCGGGCGGCGGACTAGAGGCCGGCGAAGCAGACCACGAAGCGGCGCTGGTCGTAGACGAAACCGCTGTCGGCCGACGGGCAGGCGTTCACGCTGTTGGTATCCGGCAGGATGCTGATCACCTGCATCCCACCGGGTCCGCAGTCGGCGCGCTGGGGCTGATCACCCGATACATCCACACAGCTGCCGACGACCCAGTCGATATCGAGACACAGGGTGGTGTCGGCGATCGTATGGCTGGTGTCACCGTCTGCGGGGCAGGCCGTTCCGACCGGACCGACCGCGGAGACCTTGTACCGGGATTCCGTGCTGCCGCAGGGCGCTTCGGTGACTTCCTTCTCGCCGAATCCGCTGAGGCATTCCCCGGCGGCCACCTCGACCTTCGGCGGCGCCTGTTTCGCTTCCTTGTTGACCTCCCCCGCGGTGCCCAGGGCAGGCGGGGTGGTGGTCGGCGGCGCGGCGGCCGAGGACGGCACCACGGGTGCCGCGGGTGTCGTTGTCGTCCCCGCGATCGTTGTGGTTGCCGCCGGGGTCGGCGCGGCGAGATCCTCGGTCGCTTCCTCGGTACCGCCGCCGGCCGTGGCCAGCAGGGCGGCGATCCCGATACCCAGCACGATCGAGGTCACCACGGCCGCGATGGCGATGGCCGCCGCGGTGGCCCCGACCCGTGCGCGTTTGTCCTGCGGCGAGAGCGGCGGCTGCCCGCCGTCCTCGTTCGGTACCGGGTCGGTCACGGCTCGCCGCGCAGGACGGCCGCCACGGCGTCACCGAACGACTGTCCACCCATGATGTAACCGCCGGCGACGCCGCCGACGAGCAAGCCGATCGGTCCGGTGATGATGCTCAGGAAGCCGAGTCCCACGAGCGCGCCGAGCAGTCCGCCCAGCACCGCGCCGACCGCGACCCCGGCGACGTTCTTCTCCAGTTCGGAGGTGAGCCGGGCCATCGAGCTCACCGGACGCATCTCTCCGATGTTCTCGGCGGTCACGGTGGGGGTGAGTTCGAGAGTGGTGCCGTCGCCGCTGATCTCGTGTGCGACGGCCATATCGCTGCCGGAGATCTCGTAGGTCAGCGGTACCTCGGCCACGACGGCACCGCTGACGGCCTTCAGCACGGCCGTGGCACCGTCGGGGGTGAGTTCGAACCGGCCGTTCTCGACCTCGGTCGTGATGGTCTGCGTCTTCTGGTCGACGCTTGTCTCGTAGGCGATTCCCTGGTCGACGCCCTCGCTCTCGAGCTTCGGAGCCGGCGCCGCCGGTTCGGCGTGCACGGTCGCGGCCGAAATACCGACGGCGGCGACAGACAGAAGTGCGGTTGCGGCGAAAGTGCCGAACTTCATTACGTTCAATTCCTTCTCACGTAGACCGTCCCGGAACGGGGCGGCTGCGATTTCAGCTCGCGCACAGGACCATACCGATATTCCGACTTCGGATGCATACCCAGAATTCAAAGGAAAATTTATCCTTTAAATTGCCGTGGAATAACGGGGAATCGCGGGCGGAATTCTCCGAAACTCGCCCGGTACAACGGTTATACCGCTCTGCAATGTCCGGAACGAGGCACCGGAGGGGTCACCAGCATTCACCTGGCAACCACATCCGGACGATAACGTTTACGCACCGTTATCTACTCGGAGGCCCCCGGCTGTTACATGTGCGCCGCAATCCCGCGGACCGCTCTGTAACCATTACCCGATTCGTGACCGCCGCACACACTTCGTGATCATCCGTGACTGTGCCGCGTGATCCGCAGGTGCTCCACTACTTACAGGATGTCCGATACCTGCCGATACCACCGGAGCCGGCCATGAACTCATCGGGAAGTCTTCGCGTCGGGCTCACCGCCTGTGCGCTCGCCGCGGCCACCGCCCTCGGCCCGCCCGCCACCGCCTCGGCCTACATCACCGATGTCGGCGTATCCGGCGGGTTCGGCCTGGGTTTCATCCAGTACGGCGTCGGCTGCACGTACACCGTGACCGCCACCGGCGCACCCGGTGACCAGGTGTTCTTCGAGGACTCGGTGAACGGGCGGCCGGGCGGCGGCACCTTCGGCGCGGTCGAAGAGGAAGAACCGGGGGTATTCACCGCGGACTGGAACCCGACCGTGATCGGGCGGCACACCGTCTCCGCGGGCGGCGCCGCCACCGACGTCAACGTCCAGGTCGGATACGACTTCGGCATCATCTGCTTCACGCTGCCCGAGTGGGTTCACTTACCGTTCTGACCCCGGCCGGCACATGATCCGGGCCCGCACCCGGTTTTCCAGAGCGCTTGACAGGCTCCACAATTTCGACAGTCTCCGCGCGCGTGGTGGCCTTCGGCGGCAGTTCGTCCACAACGGTCCCCGTGGTCCGGAACCGGACGGTCCGGGCGTTTCCGGCCGGCGATACCGAAAGCGCGATCCGCAGCGTGCGGATCTTCGGCGCCCAGGCCGCGCTTCGTCTATGCCGCGACCGAGATCGCGATGAGTCGCTGGGTCCGGCGGCACGCGGTCCGGCCGAAATGTGCGGGCTTCCTCTGCGGCAGTGTGCTGTTCACCGACGGCGGCACCGACGCCCATTTCCGCCCGAACGACCGGCCGCGGGCCGTACCGCTCCGCGGCGTGGTGGGCTACCTCCGCAAATTCCTGCGGCTCGCCGCGGCCCGGCGCGCGGGATGACACCTGGCGAAAGCCGGTAGTACTACTCATGCCGGCCATGCCCGCCCGCGACAGACTCGGTAGGGAACCGAATCGGCCGGATGGGTAAGGGGAGCTCGGATGACATGGTCGCGGGTATGGCGGGTGACGACCGGGGTGGCACTGTTGTGCGTCCCCGTGCTCATGGTCGCTGTTCGAATGAATATCTCGATGGGCTGGATCTTCGCGTTCGTGTTCATCTACGGTGCACCCCTGTGGCTGGGCAGCGCCGCCGTCCTCGTATGGATCACGCTGGGCCTGTTCACACCGGGTAGCGCCGTCGAGACGGCCGCACCCCTACCCCGCAGGCTGCTGTACGGGTTGCTGTGGCTCTACCTGGCGACCCTGAGCTTCTTCTGCCTGTTCATGTCCGACGGCGGCGACGCAGACGACTGGCAGTCACCGGCCGGTCATTTCCTGGGTGTGGACGGCTACAACAGCAGCACGCCCGAATACCTCAGGCAGGCCGAGGCCGCAGCGTTTCCGAGCCTTGTGGTGAGCTGGGCGGCTCTTCTCGCGGCCGCCATCACCTACGGCGTGATCGTGGCGCGCAACCGGCGAACGCGCGCGCGATCCCTGTCTGCGTCCGCACGCTGAACCGCGGCTACGGCGGTTCGGGTAACTGCAGGGCGTTGAACCAGATCCAGTTCAAGGTTTCGAGCAAGGTTTCGAAACCGATCTTCTCGCCCTCGACGAACACCAGCGAAGCCATTCGGCTCACCATGCTCGACAGCGCCAGCGCCGTCACCCGCGCGTCCAGCCGCGGCGTCACCAGACCGCGCTGCTGCAGGTCCCGGATCAGCGCCGCATTGCGATCGATGAACGCGGACGCCCGTTCGGCGCGCAGGGCCGCGAACTGCTGGTCGACCCGCGACACCTGTTCCAGCGCCGCCATCAACCGGGCATTGCGCCGATAGGAGCGCAGATACTCCCGGTTCGCGGCGGCGATCCAGTCCCGTGGATCGGAGCTACCGCCCCGAGCCCGGACGTGCGGATGCAGCATCTCGTCGCGGACCTGCGCGACGACTTCGGAGAAGATCTCTTCCTTGCTGTCGAAATGGGTGTAGAAGGAACCCGAAGCGACGCCCGCGGTGCGGGTGATATCGCTGATCCGGGCATCGACGAACCCATCGGTTTCGAAAACCCGGCGGGCGGCGGCAACCAGTGCGGCACGGGTCCGGATGCCGCGCCTGCTCTTCGGCGCCGGGCGGCCGGTGGCCGGTGGCTCCGCGACGCCGGGATCGGTCACTGTTTCTGCCTGCGCGCTGCGTTCCCGGGTTGTCACCGGTCACTCGCCGGGAACAGGCGGCCCGTCGCCAACGTGGTGATCCGGTCCTCGTTGCCGGCGTCGCGCAGCGTCGCCCGCCCCACATCGGCCCGCAGCGTGGCGTCGGCGACTACCGGGCCCACTCGCGCGGCCTGCAGATAGCGCAGGCCCAGCGTGCTCAGGGTCGCGCCGGGAGCGAGCGATAGCATCGCTTCCTCGGCGGCGAGCGCGATCAGGCCTCCGTTCACCGTGCGCGAAGCGTTCAGGCCGTCGTCGGTCCGTGGCAGCACCGCGGTCCCCGGCGCGCGCCGCTCGCAACCCGCCCGCTCGGCCAGCGGCACCGCGAGCAACCGGCTCGAGACCGGCATATCGATGCTCATCTGCTCCGGTAACCGCAGTTCCTCGTTGGGCGAGACCATGAACGACCCGCCGCCGAACGCGAAGGGCTCCCCGTCGACGGTCCACTCCACCTCCGCGACGAATACCGAACGCCCCGCCTTGATCTTGCGGCCCACCGCCCGCACCTCACCGGACCCCGGTGCCGGCCGGTAGAGGTGTACATCGAGCTCGAGCGTCACCGGAACCCGCGGCCCCAGGGTGAGCGCCGCGAGCAGGCCGGTCACCGTATCGGTCCAGGTGGCCAGCACCGAGGTACGCAACCGGCCGGTACCCGGCACATACATCTGCGGGGTGATCGTCGCCGAACCGTGCAGTTCGTCCCCCACCATCCTGGTCGCGAACCCCAGCTCCAGCAGAATATGCCGCCCACGCTGCGGTTCCGTACCGGTCTCCACGGTCATCCGTTGCCTCCTCGTGCTCGTCCACGCAGCGCCCGATGCTCGCCGGGCACCGACCGGACCTGTCCAACGTATCCCGAGCCGCCCCGCGACAGGGCGCTACGTCGGCCGGCTACCGGCCGGGCACTACGGATGCCCACCAGAAGTTCAGCCGGCGGCTTCGGCGGCGGCGCGGGCCTTGCCGAGTTCGGCGCGGGCGATGGTCAGTTTGTGTACCTCGTCCGGTCCATCGGCGATACGCAGGGTGCGCAGGTGGGCGTACATGCTGGCCAACGGGAAATCCTCGGTGACCCCGGCCGCCCCGTACACCTGGATCGCGCGGTCCACGATGCGCAGCGCCATCACCGGCGCGGCGATCTTGATGGCCGCGATCTCCGTGCGCGCCTCCTTGTTGCCGACCGTATCCATCATCCAGGCCGTTTTCAGGGTGAGCAGCCGGGCCTGTTCGATATCGATGCGTGCCTCGGCGATCCAGTCCCGGATATTCGCACGTTCACTGACCTTGCGCCCGAACGTGACCCGCGATTCGGCCCGCGCGCACATGAGCTCCAGGGCGCGCTCGGCCATGCCGATGGCACGCATCGCATGGTGGATCCGGCCCGGGCCGAGCCGTGCCTGGCTGATCGCGAAACCCTCGCCCTCACCTTTGAGAACGTCGGTCAGCGGCACCCGGACGTCGGTGAATTCGATCTCCGCGTGCCCCTCGCGATCGACATACCCGAACACCGGCAGATTGCGCACCACCCGGACCCCGGGCGCATCGATCGGCACCACCATCATCGACTGCTGCCGATGCTTGGGCGCCTCCGGATCGGTTTTGCCCATGACGATCAGCACCTTGCAGTTGCGGTGCATGGCATTGGAGGCGAACCATTTCCGGCCGTTGAGGACGTAGTGGTCGCCGTCGCGTTCCATCCGCATCTCGACATTCGTGGCATCGGAGCTGGCCACACCGGGTTCGGTCATCGCGAAGGCCGAGCGGATCGTGCCGTCGAGCAGCGGTTCGAGCCAGCGTTCCTTGTGCTCCTGGGTGCCGAAGAGGGTGAACACCTCCATATTCCCGGTATCGGGCGCCGAACAGTTGCACGCCTCCGGTGCCAGCGCCGGGCTACGGCCCATGATCTCGGCCAGCGGCGCGTATTCCAGATTGGTCAGCCCCGGGCCCCATTCCTGGTGCGGGTGGAAGAGGTTCCACAGGCCGCGCTTCTTGGCTTCGGCCTTCAGATCCTCGAGGATCTGCGGGTGATGATGCGGATCGCCGGCCGTGGCCATCTGCTCGGCGTAGACCGGTTCGGCCGGGTACACGCATTCGTCCATGAAACCGAGCAGTTTCTGCCGGTACTCGCGGGCGCGGTCGGTCGAGGTGAACAGTTCCACGGGAGAACTCCGATCTTGGGGGCGCGGCTCGATACGCCGCATGCGGGCCTTCGATGCTTCCCGCACGGTAAACCAACTTGAATCCGGATTCAAGTAGCTGGCGGTGGCGGCGCGCGGGGCGGCGTCGGCCTGCGGCGGGATCGAACCGCCACGCCCCACCCGACTCCGCGCGACGCAGGGACACTCCGCCTCGAAGCCGGATTTCCGTCAGATATGAGTAGCGGGACGAGGCGCGATACTCTCGACCCCCAGCAGCGGCGCCCCCGGCGGGAAGGTCACCGGGAGTTCCACCAGCGACCGATGGAAAGGACCCGGCCGCCACGCGGGTTCGCCGTCGGGGAACTCGGCGCGCATCTCCGGCAGTGCGTCCAGCAACTGGTCGATCGCGCCTTCGGCGATGATGTAGGCCAGCGACTGCGCGGGACAGGCGTGCGGCCCCAGGCCCCACGCGAGATGGGCGCGGTTGCCGGTGAGCTCCGAGGCCCGGATCTTGGGATCGTTGTTACAGGCGGCCATGCTGATCACCACGGGCTGATGGGCCGGCAACCAGACGTCGTCGAGCAGAATCGGCATACGCGGATAGGTCACCAGCAGGTTGGCCAGCGGCGGATCGTTGAACAGCACCTCGTCGAGGGCATCGCGCGAGGTGAGGTTACCGCCGAGCACACTGCCACCGAACCGGTCGTCGGTGAGGATCAGCAGCAGGGTGTTCACGATCAGGTTGAGTTCGAACTCGATCCCGGTGCCGTACACCTGGGAAACATGGTGGGACACCTCCTCGTCGGACAGCTCGGCGGGATGCCGTAGGAGTACCGAGGTGATATCGGCGGCGGGGTTCTCCCGCTTCATCACGACCAGATTCGCCAGGGCTTCGCCCAGCATCCGGCTGCCCGCCTCGGCGTCGACCCCCTCGAGCATGGCGGCGATACCGGCGGCGACCTGCTGACCGACCTCCGGCGGGCTGCCGAGCAGATAGTTGATCACCTGGAAGGACAAGGGGAAAACATACTGCTGGATGAGCTCGGCCTTACCGTCCTCGCAGAACGAGTTGATCAGCGGACCCGCGATGCTCTCCACCACGGCGTGGATGGCGTACATATCCACTTCGTCGATACTGGCCGTGATCGCCTGCCGGTAGCGCAGGAATTCCTGGCCGGAGCACCGGCTGGCCATCGGCCGCCACTCCAGGATCGGCAGCACCGGGCAGCCCGACGGAACATCCTTCTGCCAGATCCGTGGATCGGCGGGGAAACGTTCCGGATCGTTGAGTACCCGTAGCGCGGTCGAGTAGCCGATCACCAATGTGGCGGGCACTCCGGGGGCCAGTTCCACGGGTGCGAGCGAACCGTAGCGCCGCCGCATTTCCCGGTAGGCGCGATGCGGGTCGGCGGCGAATTCCGGGAGATACATCGCGTACCGGAAATCGTCGTGCGAACCGGGGCCCGCCGGGGTCGGGCCGAGCCTTCGATAATCCGAGCTGGTCAAGAAGGAACTCCGTAGGTCTGGTAGCGGGACCGATGGTTTTCCACCGGCCGGGCACCGGTTCGAGCCTCCTCCTGCACACTGACTCGAGCCGGAACGACGCGATGTTACGACACTGCCGGACTATGTGTTTGTTTTCGAAATCGGTTGCACACGGGTGCTTTTCGATGAATTCATTGGACTGGTCCGCACATCTACGCCCCGCCGCGGTGGGCGAAAATACGGGCTGACCGGGGCCGAGCCGCCGGTCCCGGCCCCGTCCGCCGCTCAGACTCCCAATGCGTCCAGCGATCGGTTGTCGTGTACCGCCGTGGTGATCCGGCGCATAAGAGTCAGGCACGTTTCCCGCGACTGCATCTCGGGCTGGTAGGACGCCCGGCCGATCGTGAACGCCCATGCCGCGTACGCGAACATCGATTGCTGCCGGTAGATCAGCCAGGCGTCGTCGAAGGACGGGGCGCGGCCACCGGCACCGGCGAGTTCGTCGAGATAAGCCGCCAGCAGATCCTCGGCCCAGGCCCGCCGGTCGTCCGGCTCACATCCCGAGTTGACCGTATAGGCGAAATCGTGACCCCACCCGCCGCGCATCACGACCTGCCAGTCGACATAGCCCATCCGGCCGTCCACGGTGCGATAGGTCTGGCCGATATGCGGATCCCCGTGCAACAGGGTGTGCGGAAGTTCACGCGTTGCCAGGTCCACCGCCCGCTCCACACCCGCCCACAACCGGTCCGCCTGACCGTGCAACTCTTCGGGCACGACCTCCGCCGCCCGCTCCAGACCCACCTTGCAGCGGGTCTTCATATCGATCGCGGCCAGGTACGCGGCCAGCGCCTCGTTCGTCGTCTTCAGCGGTTCGATCGCGGGACTCTCCCAGAACGTGCCGTGCAGCCGGGCGAGGTTGCGGACCAGGTCCTCCATCTCCGCGCGGCCGATCGGCTCGGTGGGCTCGCTGAACACCGCGCCCCGGGTGACGGCGATATCCTCCATCAGCGCGATCGAGCGCCAGGACGCCGGATCGGAGGCGCCCCAATAGCCGAGCGGCGCCTGGATATCGAGTTTCGGGCGGAAGTCCCGGAAGAACCGGGTCTCCCCGTCGATCATCTTGCCGCCGCCCAGCAGGATGCGCTGGCTGAGCGAGGTGGTGGTCTTCGCGAACAACGCCCGCGGCAATTCGGCCGCCTGCCCGGCCTCGTTGTACTCCACCCGGATCGCGACCCGGGTGGAGGTGCCGCTGCTACCCCCGTCGATCTCGAACGAGACCACTTCGGCACCGGGGGTGTCCCGGCACAGCACCGCGGTGAGCCATTCGGTGGTCAGCGCGGCCCCGGACGCGGGTACGTCGTCGATGGTGCGCGCACGGTGCCGGGTGATCTTCTCCCCGAGAATATGCCCGCCCACCGCGGCGAGCCGCCCGAGCAACCAGAGTTTGTGATTCATTTCCGCCTCACTTCCCGGATGCGCGCGTGCACAGCCGCGCACCGCCCCGAACCATCCGGCCCAGGGTTTCCTATCGCATCGACAATCCTCGATCTTGCGCCATATTCCCAGTGCCGGAATGTCTTTCGCTGGAATATATAGCTCGGCCCCCGGTCCTCGCCGGTGGGGTGACCGCGCGGCCGATATCCGAACGAGATGCCGGGCAACCCGGCCCCGGGCGGGGCGGGAAATATAATCGAGGCACCGACGACTGTCGACGAAAGACGGCTCCATGGTGACGCTATCTGTTCGGCATGTACCGGACGCGGTGTACCGCGCCCTGCGGATACGTGCGGTCGACAACGGCCGTAGCACGGAGGACGAGATCCTGGCGATCCTCCAGGAAGCGGTGATGCCCCCCAGAGCCCGCCTGGGTGCCATTCTCGCCGGGAACTGCCCCGATATCGCCCCCGGCGACGACGAGGACGGCTCTCCGGCCGATCCGGCGGATTCCCGCTGAGCGGTAGGCGCGAATACCCGGCGCGATCAGCCGCCGAGCCCGCGCAGCACGATATCGAGACCGCGCCGGAACTCCTCGGCGGGCGGTAGCGCTCGGGCGTCGGTCGCCGTACTCGCGAGGTGCGGAAACCGCTCGGGCGCCAGTTCGGACATGGTGACGGTGCCCGCCCCGGAGAGTGCCGCATAGTGCTCGTTCTGCAGGAACCCGAGCAGATGACCGATGAGCGTGCGCTGCGCGACGACCCGGTCGGTTCCGGTATGACCGCCCTCGGTGAGCGTGGCGAGCATGGTCTCGATCAGGAGCAGCGAGCCGGGCGCGGCCTGGCGGTGCCGCAGGACCAGCGGCACCACTGCCGGATGCTCGGCCACCGCGACCCGCAATCGTTCCATCAGGATCCGGATCCGATCCGCCCAGTTCACCCGGGGCAGCGCGAGGTCGACCGTGCGGAAGATGTGGTCGACGACGAGTACCTCCAGCGCCTGCCGGTCGGCAACGTACCGATACAGGCCCATGGTGGCGATTCCCAGTTCCTTGGCGACCGCGCGCATGGTCAGTCCCGGCAGACCGTCGCGGTCGATCACCGTCAGCGCCGCGGCGACCAGTTGCTCGTCGGTGAGGGAACGCGGCCTGGGCACGGGTTGACAGCGTACTGGATACGCGCATACTCGGTTATAAGCGTACGACGTACACCTAAAGGAGTTCCGATGCCTCCACCCGACCGCGCATCCGCCCGCACCCTCACGGACATCACCGGCGCAGCGATACCCGTGCCCGACCCCGAACAGCTCACCCATCTGCAATTCCGCCGTTTCGCCGGCTGTCCGGTCTGCAATCTGCACCTGCGGTCGGTGGTCACCCGGCTCCCCGAGATCCGGGCAGCCGGTATCCGTGAGGTGGTGGTCTTCCACTCGAGCGCCGCCGAACTCCGCAAATACAACGCCGACCTGCCGCTGGACGTCATCGCCGATCCGGAGCGCGCGCTGTATCGCGAATTCGGCGTCGAGACCGGCGCTCGCGCACTCCTGGACCCGCGCGGCTGGCGCACTATCGCCCGCGCCATCGGCACCGAACTGTCGAGCCGGCGCGGCGAGCGCCCGGCTCCGCCCGCCCGGCCCGAAGGCGGACGCCTGGGCTTACCCGCCGATTTCCTGATCCACCCCGACGGCACCGTCCTCGCCGCGAAGTACGGCGCCCACGCCGACGACCAATGGCCGGTCGGCGAACTACTCGCCCTGGCTGCCCGTCACAGCGGATCCACCACCCCGATCCCCGCCACTGCACCGGAGGAATGACCCACCATGATGACCCTCGAAATATCGGTCACCGGCCGCGAACTCGACGCCCGCACCGAACAGGAGCTCGCCGACCGGGTGATGACAGCGCTCACCGGCTACGACGATGCCCCGGACGAGACCATGGCCAAGGCCCGTGAATTCACCCATGTGCTGATCCAGCAGCCGCGAACCTGGGTCACCGGCGGCCCGGCCACCGACTCCGCACCCCGCTATCTGGTTCGGCTGACCGTGCCGGGATCCTGGAGCGGCGACCCGGATTTCGGCAAGAACATCATCCCGATGATCACCGCGGCGATCGCCGGCACCGAGCCCGACCCGCAGCGCCTGAATCGCGAACCGCACTGTGTCGTACAGATAGTGGGCCTGCGCGAACATTGCGTCGGCACGCTCGGCCGGTCCACTACCAGCACCGAGCTGACCCGGCTGATGACCCAGGACTTCCGCGATTCCGGCCAGCTGCCCACCGCGCCCGAGGGCTTCACCATCGACCCGACCTGCGGAATGCAGGTCGAATGGGCGACCGCACAGATCACCTACACCCACGAAGGAGTCGACTACGCGTTCTGCGCGCCCTCGTGCCGCAAGGTCTTCGTCGAGGACCACGCCCGGAGCTGAACGACCTCGGCGGCGAACAGAAACCCGCACCCCGAAAATCAGTGGCGCTCCCGTGCCCGAAATGTCACGATCACGGCCGTCATGGATACCCCCGCCATTGTCATCGGCGCAGGCCAAGCCGGGATAGCCGCCGCACTGGCCCTGTCGGAGCACGGCTTCCGCCCGGTGGTACTCGAAGCCGGCTCGGACACCGCCGGCTCCTGGCCGTACTACTACGACAGTCTGCGATTGTTCACGCCCGCGCAGCTGAACGCGCTCCCCGGTAAGCCCTTCCCGGGTGATCCGCACCGGTATCCGACGCGTGATGAGGTGGCCGCCTATCTGCGGCAGTGCGCGGCCGCGATACCGGGCGAGATACACACCGGGCACCGGGTCGTCACCGTGGACAGATCCGGTGCAACGTTCCGGGTCCGCACCGCCACCGGCGCCGAATACACCGCGCCGGTGGTGGTCTCGGCCACCGGCGGTTTCACCAACCCCTACCGTCCGGAGATCCCGGGGCTGTCCGTCTACACCGGCGAGGTGCTGCATTCCGCCGAGTACCGTCGCCCGGAGCCGTACGCCGGGCGGCGGGTCGTCGTGGTCGGCTCCGGCAACTCCGCCGTACAGATAGCCGTAGAACTCGCCGCCGCAGCGCGGGTGATCCTGGCACATCGCACCCCCCTGCGTTATGCGACGAACGAACCGATACCCGCCGGCTCACGATTCTGGCGGGCCATATCCCTGGCGTCCCGGCTGCCGATCGGGCGGTTCTTCCACAGCGGCACCATCCCCATCGTGGATATCGAGGGTTACCGCGACACCCTCGAAAAGGGCAACCCCGAGGCCCGGCCGATGTTCGTCGGAGCCGATGGCCTGGTGCTGCACTGGCCCGACGGCCGCAGCGAGGAGGTGGATACCGTCGTACTGGCCACCGGATACCGTCCGGCGCTGGCATATCTGAGCGCGCTGTGCACACTCGATGCCGCGGGTTTCCCGGCACACCGGAACGGCATCTCGCCCGCTCACCCGGGTCTGGCCTTCCTGGGCTTGGAGTATCAGCGCAATATCCTTTCCGGCACCCTGCACGGTGTGGGACGCGACAGCCGCTATCTGGCGCGGTATCTCGCCCGCTACAGCTGAACCGGGTCGCCGTCCGCGCGGCGTTTCAGACGCCGGAACCGAACCCTGCCCCGGCACCCCGATTCGGCCGGTGCCCGGGACAACACCGCACCGGACGAAACGCAAATGCGCACGGCAGCGACATCCGGATAGATATTCTCTCCACGCGGAATACCGACAGTCCTCTACCGGATCAGGGAGCCCGAATGCCTCGCGCACGTCAGCTCGTCACCGCAGCGCTCGCCCCGGCAACCGCCCTCGCCGCGGCCACCGCCCTGCTCACCGCCGGCGCCGGCACCGCCGCCGCCCAGCCACCGTCGTCGACCGACATGACCTGCGGCAGCGCGAATCCGCTGGCGTGGGCACCATCGTTCACTTGGCATATCCGGGCGAGCTCGGGGGCCAGCCGCCCACCGGGCGGGGAACTCGAACCGGCGCTGCTGCTCAGCGGCGGCAACGATCTGCCCAACCCGCCCGCGAGCCTGTTCCCGATTCCCACCACCACGCCGTACGGCACACAGGTACAGGTCGACTGGCACAACGAGACCACCGGCGCGTCGGGTACCAGCGTCAGCGACGAGGAAATGCTGAAAGGCAAACCGGGCATTCCGGTGAATCGCACCTGGACCGGTGTCGGCACCGTCGCGTTCACGGTGACCGCCCGGACCGGCGGTGGCTGGTGGTGGCTCAACACCCAGACCGCGGTATGCCGGGGCACCATCTCGGTTCTCCCCGACTGATCCCTGCCGGGTACCGGTGGCGAAGCCTTTCGCACGCCGGTACCCGTGCGGCCGCGTAACCTACCGCCCTTGCCGGGCCAGTGCCCGGGCGATGACCCGCGTGCCTTCGGGGAACGCTCCCGGGTTCGGACCGCAGAAGTTGAGCCGCAGAAAAGCACCTGTCGGTTCGGCGGGAAACCATTCGTCGCCGGGCGCGATGACGACACCGTCGTCCTCACAATCCCGGACGAGCCTGGCCAGATCGGTGGCATCGGGTAACCGCACCCACAGGTGCAGCCCGCCGCGTGGCACCACTTCCAGGCGAGCTTCGGGGAGGTGCGCACGCAGCGCGGAGATCAACAGATCACGCCGGGTGGCGAGCCGGCGGCCCAGCCCGCGGGTATGTGTGCGCCAACCCGGCTGGGTCACCACATCGAGGGCGACGGCCTGTAGCAGGCCACTCACATACATCGACTCAGCCTGGGCATCGGCCAGGATCCGCTCCCGGGCCGGCCCCCGGGCGACGACAGCGGCGATCCGGACCGACGGTGAAACGCTCTTGGTCAGCGAGCGCAGGTACACCACGTGGCCGGCGTCGTCGCGGGTGGCCAGTGGGATGGGGACGGTATCGATACCGAAATCGTGTGCCCAGTCGTCCTCGATCAGGAACGCCCCGTGCGCGCGCACCACCTCGAGTACCCCCGCCGCCCGTTCCGGCTGCCACTGGGCTCCGGTCGGATTGGCGAAATGGGGCTGGGCGTAGAACGCACGAGCGCCGGTCCGGTCGAATGCCCGCGCCAGATCCTCGGGCCGCGGCCCATCGGAACTGCTCGGGACGGGGACCACCTGTACACCGGCCCGGTTCGCCGCGAGAATCGCGCCCCAATAGGTGGGTGATTCCATCAGCAGCGGGCGACCCGGCCCGACCAGCGCCTGGAAAGCCGTGCCGAGCCCGCTCTGGCTGCCCGGGAGGATCACCACATCACTCGGGGCCGGCGCCATCACACCGGCGGGGGTCACCGCTGCCAGTTCGGTCGCGAACCACGCCTGCAGATCCGGCAGACCGCTACTGGGTGGCCGGTTCACCGTGGCGTCACCACGGGCGGCGCGGGCGAAGGCGCCGCGAACCAGCCGTTCCGGCAGCAACTCCCGGTCCGGGTACCCGGAGTGCAGGGCGATCCGGTCGTTGGCCACAGTCTGTAGCGCGGTGAACCGCCGGGCGGAAGGGTTGCGCGGTGTGCCCAGCGCCGCGGTCTGCCATCCGTAGTCGTGCGGACGGGTGTCCCGCACCGTCCGGACGAAAGTCCCTACGCCGGGCCGGCTTTCGATCAACCCCTGCGCGATGAGAATGCGCAGCGCCTTCTGCACCGTGACCGGACTTGCGGCGTACCGGGTCACCAGCGCCCGGGTGGACGGCAACTGCGCACCGGGCGGGGCTTCGGCGATCCAGTCGCGGAGATCCGCCACGATCCGGGAGCTGCTATCGTCAGACATGAGATTTAATAGTAGCGCTACTCATACAGACTCCGAACCGCTACCGTCCCGATATGCGGGGCCGACCTGGGGCATGCTCGGCATCCTGGCGTTCTCGTTCACCGTGCCGCTCACCAAAGTCGCCGTGACCGACGACGGCTTCACCGCACTTTTCGTTGCCGCCGGACGCGCAGTGGTGGCGGGGCTGCTCGCCGCAGGTGCGCTGGCATTCACCGGACAACGGTGGCCGCAAGGCCGGCAGTGGATCCGGCTGGGCGTCGTCGCCGCTGGTGTCGTCGCCGGATTCCCGCTGCTGACTTCCTTTGCGCTCACCGAAACGTCGGCCGGTCACAGCGCTGTGGTCATCGCACTGCTGCCGGCGGCAACCGCCGTACTGGCCGTCCTACGCGGCCATGAGCGGCCGCCGCGGGCCTTCTGGCTCACCGCGGCCGCCGGTGCGGTGGCGGCGGTGGTCTTCGCCGGGTTCCGCGGTGCCGGTTTCGGGGGGCCGCACTGGTCGGATCTGCTTCTGCTGGGCGCTGTCGTCGCGGCCGCCTGCGGTTATGCCGAAGGCGGGCTACTGGCCCGCGAACTGGGTGCCTGGCAGACCATTTCGTGGGCGCTGGTGTTGTCCGCACCGGTGATGGTGGTACTCACAGGCATCTCCGTGGCCCAGCAGCCGCCGACGGGTTCACCGGCGCAGTGGGCCGCCTTCGCCTACCTCGGCGTGGTGAGCATGTACCTGGGCTTCCTGCCCTGGTACCGCGGGCTGGCGATCGGCCCGATGACACAGGTCAGCCAGGTCCAGCTGGCGCAGCCCGTATTCACGCTCTGCTGGGCGGCCCTGGTACTGGACGAGGAACTGACCTGGGCTACCACACTCGGCGCTGCCGCGGTGATCGGTTGCGCCGCAACCGCGGTACGGACGCGCCTGCGCCGGCCGCCGATCACCGGTGGATCACGCAACGAACCGGCCGCGCGTCCCGGCGCACGGGATTCGATCAGGGGTAGACGAGTTCCCGATAGGTATCGAGAATTTTCTGAACCGAGGAGGTGACCGACAGGTCGCCACCGTTCAGGGGCGCCCAGACGTAATTCGCGTGCGCGCTCAACACAACGGGCCCCTGCGACTCCACCTCCACCGCGAAATGCAGCCGCCGCACCGGCTTACCGGCGGGCGAAAGGTAGTCGAAGTCGCCCACATGGTGGCGGATATCGGTGACCGTGAGCCCGGTCTCCTCCTGCACACCGCGGATCAGGGCGCCGGTCACCGATTCCCCGGGCTCCACCGTGGCCCCGGGCAGCTTACGAGTGGGGCGAATGGGCCCGGTGCTGGGTAGTTCCAGCAGTAGTACCTCACCGCCCCGATCGATGATTGCGCCGACCCGCAGCCCGACCCCGTCTCGCTCACCGCGTGGCAGGGTTTCGTCGAACATCGATACCGACATGGGTGGTCTCACCAACCTTCGATCCGGCGGGGCTCGCCTGATACACGCCTCGGCGAGCAATTCGATATTACCGTGTTGTGACCTCCGGATAACACAGGTTGACGGGAGCCTAACGGGTTTCCGGCACACGCCGGCCGCATACGCAGGGCAAATACAGGACAGCATGTCCATACCGATACCGCCGGAGTCGTCGTTCGAACAGTGTTGCCGGCCAACGACATCGGATCGGCCCGGCCGAACCGGCACAGCACCGCCTGCACTGCTCGGCACAGAGCGCCCGGCCGGGCCTCACCCGGCTACACCGAACCGGTAAATGTGACGCATGCCGCTCTGCATACGACTGGCGCCGGGCCGTGATGGTCACCACGATTCCGGTCCCGCGCGAACTCTCGCCGGACCGGAATCGTCGTCGCCGAGGGCGCCGGGCATTCATGAACATCGGACGGCAGCCGCAGCACCCGGGCCCTCGGCCGCACCCTCGCGTGCCACCCATCACGCAGGGGCGCCCCTACCGTCGAGCCCGAACACGGTTTGCACAGGCGGCCGCCCTCGTAGTTCACTACCGGCAGAACATCTGAGAATAAGATTCTCCATATCTGGATGAATACGTTCCAGGAATCGGTAATCGGACTTAAGCTGAGCGGGTGCCCAAAGAGCGTCGGTATCGGGTCGTCCAATGGACGACCGGCAATGTCGGGAAGAGTTCGGTAAGCGCCGTGGTCGCGAACCCGACACTGGAACTCGTCGGCTGTTATGCGTGGTCACCGGACAAGGTGGGCCGCGATATCGGCGAACTGTGCGGGATCGACCCGCTCGGCATCGCGGCCACCGACGATATCGGCGCACTGCTGGCGCTGAAACCGGATTGCGTGATCTACAACCCCATGTGGATCGACGTCGACGAACTCGTCCGGATCCTGGAAGCCGGGGTGAATGTGGTGTCGACGGCATCGTTCATCACCGGGCACCGTCAGGGACCGGGCCGCGACCGCATCGCCGATGCCTGCCTGCGCGGCGGCTCGACCATGTTCGGATCCGGGATCAGCCCCGGCTTCGTCAACCTGCTGGCCATCGTCTCGGCCGGAATCTGCGACCGGGTCGACAAAGTCACCGTCACCGAGGCGGCGGACACAACGTTCTACGACTCCCCGGCCACCGAACGCCCGGTCGGGTTCGGTCGGCCGATCGATCATCCCGGACTCCAGGCGATGACCGCCGAGGGCACCGCGGTCTTCGGCGAGGCCGTACGGCTCATCGCCGACGCCCTGGGCGCCGAACTCGACGACGTACGCTGCGACGCCGAATATGCCCGGACCACGGCCGATCTCGATCTCGGCTCGTGGACCATCCCGGCCGGGTGTGTGGCCGGTGTCTTCGCGAGCTGGAAAGGTATCGTCGCCGGCCGGACACTGGTGGAACTCACCGTGCGGTGGCGCAAAGGGCAGACCCTGGAACCGGACTGGAAGATCGATCAGGACGGCTGGGTACTGCAGGTCGACGGGCGGCCGACAGTGAAGAACATCGTGAGTTTCCTGCCACCGCCGGATTTCCAGGCCGAGACCATCGCAGATTTCATGACACTCGGGCACATCATGACCGCGATGCCGGCGATCAACGCGATCCCGGCCGTCGTGGCGGCACCGCCGGGCATCGTCACCTACAACGATCTGCCGCTGATCCAGCCGCGCGGGGTCGTACCCGCAGCGGGGTAACCCGCCCGGAAACTCACGCCGGGTGCCGATCCTCTCGCAGCACCCGGGCCGGCGCTTCGAGCGCATCGGCGGCCGAGTACAGCGCGTCGACCTGATATTCACCGAGCCGTGTCAGGGCCTGTTCGACGGTGCCCGAGCACACGGGATGGATCCGGTGCCGGGCTGAAGGCATTTCGGGTCGGCGCCCTTCGATCACCCGGCGGCCGGCCGGGATCCGGGCCGTTCACGGCCGATAGGACGTCAATGGAACGGTGCCGCGCGAGCTATGATGCGCACAGTGCCTTCCGGCCGGAGCAGCAACCCGGCCGGCGGGCATCGGGCCGCCGCACCACGGGCGGTCCGTAGCGCAGCGCAGGGGTTTCCCGGACACGGCCGAGCGAACGATACGGCCGGTACGGGTATCGAGCGCAGAGGGGACGAGATGGACAGGCCGGCCTGGGCACCCGAGGGTGTGGACATGATGCAGCCGAGCCCGGCGCGTATGTACGACGCGCTACTGGGCGGTTCGCACAACTTCGAAGTCGATAGGCTCGCCGCCCGGCGCGGTAGCCGGCTGGTGCCGGATCTGCCCCGGCTGGCATTGAGCAACCGCGCGTTCCTGCGCCGGGCCGTACGCTTTCTGATCGATGCGGGTATCACCCAATTCCTCGATATCGGTTCGGGTATCCCGACCGCCGGTAACGTGCACGAGATCGTCCGGGAGTGCGATCCCGGAGCGCGAGTGCTCTACGTGGATATCGACCCGGTGGCTGTTGCCCATTCGCGGGCCATCCTGGTGGGCGAACAGAACTACGGTGCCATCGAAGCCGACCTGAGGGACCCGGCCGAATTGCTGGCGCGGGTCCGCGATACCGGGTTGATCGATCCGGAACAGCCGGTCGGGATTCTGCTCATCGCGGTACTGCACCTGCTCGCCGACGACGATCTGCCCGCGGGGAAGGTGGCCGCGCTCCGGCATGCGGTGCCCACCGGAAGCTATGTCGCCATCTCCCATCTGACCTCCGCGTTCCGCCCCGACGACGCGGCTGCCCTGCACAAATCCTCGCAGCACGGTAATCAGGTAGGGATCCAATTCCGTTCACGCGCCGCGATCACCGCCATGTTCGACGGCTGGGAGCTCGTGGAACCCGGTGTGGTCGAACTACCCATGTGGCGGCCGGAATCGGAACGCGATCGGCACGAGGCACCGGGACGTTCGCTCGGCTTGGCCGGTATGGGGTGCAAGTCCTGACCCGGGTGGCACGGCAGAGGAGATCCGGGTGACCGAACGGGCACTCGCGATCGGCTGGGCCGACGCGCTCGACGGCGCGGTGGCGCCGACACTGACGCGGGACCGTATCGAGGAACTGCTGACCGAACAGGTCGTACAGTTGCTCGATGCCCTGCGCGGCGCCACCGGACCCGAGGCCGGAAAGTACGCGGCGGAAGCACTGGTCGCGGTGAACTACCGCGATCCCGGTGTGGTCGGCCGGACGATTCCGCTGATCTGCCGCGATATGGCCGGGTATCTCCAGGAGACGAACCCCGCCACCGGTGCCGTGGTGCACGAGCGCGCGCTGCTCGTGGCCGCCGAGTTCGCGACCGGTTTCACGGCGGCACTGCGTTCGGTGGCATTGTCGGAGCAGGAAGCCACACTCGCCGCGGCGCTGGCGGCCGCCCAGGAAGCCGAACGGCGGCGCGAACTCTCCGAAGCCCGTTTCGAGGCGGTGTTCGCGGGCGCCTCGGTGGGAATCGGAACGGTCGACACCCACGGCCGGGTCCTCGAAGCGAATGCGGCGTTCGCGGACATGCTCGGTATCGATGTCGGGCAGATGCCGGGCCGGCCGGTGGCCGACGTGGTGGGTCACGCCAATATCGGCGACGCCTACCAGCGGATGACCCAGCTGCTGGCGGGCAGTATCGACCGGTTCCGGATGGAACTGGACCACCCGCGCCCGGACGGGACGTCCACGGGTATCGATCTGTCGATGTCGGCGGTCCGCGATCACAGCGGTCAGGTCCGTTTCCTGATCGGTGTGGCGGTCGATGTCACCGAACGCCGGGAACTCGCCACCCGCCTCTGGTACGACGCCAATCACGACGAACTCACCGGCCTGCCCAACCGCGGGCATTTCTTCGACCGGCTGGCGGTGGCGACGCCGCCGATCGGGATGGCCTACCTGGATCTGGACGGGTTCAAGGAGGTCAACGATCGGTGGGGGCATACCGCCGGTGACGAGGTGCTGCGGATCGTCGGTGCCCGCCTGCGGCAAACCGTCACGGCGGCAGGTGGTTTGGCCGCACGGCTGGGCGGTGACGAGTTCATCGCCGTGCTCGAGCGGTGCACCGGCACCGCCGAGCTGGCCATGCTCAGTGCGGATGTGCAGACCGCTCTCACCGCGCCGATGGCGATCCGTGATCGCACGATCAGCATCGGCGCGAGTATCGGCACGGTGTATCTCGAGGATGCGCCGACAGCGATCGACGAGGCGATGCAGGCCGCCGATTCCGCCATGTACCGCAACAAGATTCCCCGTACCCGCTCCTGACCGGCACGGCCGTTACGGATCACGGGCGTTGACTTTTTATGAAGACCGGTCTACTTTTCAGGCATGGGCGCAAAAGGAGCCGAAACCCGGCAGCGGATGATCGAGGCGACACGGTCGTCGATCGAACGCCGCGGGTACTTCGGCACCGGCCTCAACCAGATACTGGCGGACAGTGATACTCCGCGCGGTTCTCTGTACTTCCATTTCCCGGGCGGTAAGGACGAACTCGTCGCCGCTGCCGTCACCCAGACCTCCGGGGTCATCGATGCCGCGCTCGCGGAGGCGGATCTCACCGACCCGGCCGGTGCGGTCACCGATCTGATCACCCTGCTCGGCGATCGACTGGAGGCCTCCGGCTGGGAATGCGGCTGTCCCGTCGCGACCGTCGCCCTGGAGATTTCCGGCGCGAACGACACCGTCCAGCGCGCCTGCGCCGAGGTCTACGGACGCTGGACGGAGGCTTTGCGTATCAGCCTCCGGACGGCCGGCTACTCCGACGCCGACGATCTGGCCGTTTCCCTGCTCGCCCTGATCGAGGGCGCACTACTGCTCGCGCAGACGCATCGTGACCGCGGACCACTCGAACGGGCCGCGCGAGTCGCTCGAACCCTGCTCTGATCCACGACGACGCCCATTCGTGCGCCTCCATACCTAAAAAATATGTAGACCAGTCTAGTTAGGACTTGTTATGAACACTCCCGATTCCGTCGTTTTCGGCGCGGCCGGTTTCATCGGACGCGTCCTGGTCGCCCGGCTCCTGCGCCGAGGGCATACGGTCGCGGCCGCATTACGTCCCGGCAGCGCGGACCGGCTCACCACCTGGCTCGACGAGCACGGCGTGGCCCGCGAGCGGCTGACCGTACTCGACTGCGATATCACCGACGCCGGCCTGGGCGAGGTCGCCCGGCTGGACACCGCCGGGATACGCGATGTGTACAACTGCGCGGCCCGATTCACCTTCGGACTCGAGGCCGACCCCGCCCGGGCGGTGAATATCGACGGCGCCCTGCACATCCTGGACTGGTGCGGGAGCCTGCCCGAGCTGCGCCGACTGGTCCACATCACCGGATACCGGGTCACCGTGCCGGATTCGGCCGAACACGATTACGCGGTCGGCGCTTACGGCGCTTCGAAATTCGAGGGCGACGCGATACTGCGCGAACGCGCCGCGGCGGCGGGCGTCGCGCTGACGGTCGCGAACCCGAGCACGGTCATCGGCCCCGGGCAGTACATCGGCCTCGCCGAACTCGTTCACGACCTCTGGTACGGCAGACTTCCGGCGCTGCCCGGCAACGCCCGGACCCTGCTGCCGATCCTCGATCTCGACTATTTCACCGATTTCCTCATCGCCCTCCCGCGCGATCCGGACACCGCGGGCCGTTCCTACACCGCCCTCGACCCCGCGAGCCCGCCGCTTCCGGAACTGATGCACACCCTCGCAAAGCATCTACACGTCCGCGCGCCCCGTTTCACGATTCCGGCCGGCCTGGTGGCCCGCCTGCCACGCCGGCTCACCGGGGTAGACCGGGAGCGGCTCGCATTCGTCGCCGAGGACCGCTACGACACCTCGGCCGCTGAGGCGGTGGCCGACGCCGCCGGCCTCACCATGCCGCCCACCGGTGAAGTCGTGCGTAACTGGGCAGACCACCTGGTGAGCAGTCGGTTCGGCAGCACAGAGGCAGATCCGTCCGCCGGGTTCGCCGACGGCCTCTGGGTGAGCGGCGACCGACGGGCTCCGGACCTCGTTCTGCTGCACGGTCTCCCCACCGACAGCGAGGCCTGGCGTGCGGTCACCGCGGCGACCACCGCGTCCACCTACACCGCCGACCTCCCCGGCCTCGGCCGTTCCGCCCCCGGAGACTCCCCGGTCCACTTCCGGCCCGACCGGCTCATGGCCTCGGTGACCACCCGCCCCGTCCTGGTCGGGCATTCACTCGGCTGCCTCCCGGTCCTGCGGTACGCCGCCGCCCATCCCGGCCGCATCGCCGGAATCGTCCTGATAGCGCCCGCTTTTCTGCAGCGCCGGGGGTCGTGGATCACCCGGTTGCCGAGCACCGCACTCATGCTGCGCCACTTCGGTCCGGAGCGGCTGGCCGCCACCCTGGGTGTGCCGGCAGGTCCGGCGATCGACAGTGCGAGCGCGAACCTGAGCCGCCCCGGAGTAGCCCGGCGGACCGTCGCGGCGTTGCGAACGGCGAGCCGGCCCGGGCAGCGGGCGGCCGCTCGCCGCATGCTCGCGGACGTCACGGTGCCGGTGCATATCGTGACCGGTTCCCGTGATCCGCTCGAAACCCCGGTGTCCATTCCGACCACGGTGATCGAGGGCGCGGGCCACTATCCCCATCTCACCCACCCGGACCAGGTGGCCCAGGTCCTCGATGCCACCCGTAACCTGTTCCTGCACAATCGGATAGCTACCGACAATCCGGCGCCCGTCGCCAGGTGAATTCCGGCAGGCCGGGACCACACTGCGTCGGCGAAATAATGAACCGTAACCGCCCGCTGCCGGGCTACATGTCCGCAGACACCGGAGTCGGCAATACCGGATCAGCAGTGCCTACGGAGATGCGCCCCGCAGGCCCCCGCCGCACGCCGAGTCGTAGCGGCCGTAGAACGGCACACCCGAGACCATCGGGCACAGTATGGGTTGCATCGGTACCGCCTGATATGCCCCCGGCCCCCGGCCCGCGAACCTGTGCCGCGCGGTTCACGCACCCACCGGTGGCAGTGCGGGCGCCACGGTCCCGGGATCCACACCCGCGAACGCCAGAGTGATGAACAACCCCGCCGCCTCCTCGAGCTGACGGGCCCGGGACAGGCCACCCACCACGGCAGGGACCGCGCCGGCATCGCGTACCAGCGTCTCGGCCACGGCCAACGCCCCCGGATCGTCACCGCACAGTGGCACCGTGATCGCGGCCGCACCGGGCACACCCCACTGTGTCGACGGAACCATATGGAAGCCCTTCACCACCCGGCTGCCCGGTGCCGTCTCTGCGATATGGGTGGCGGTGGACTTGCCGGGTTCGGTCAGGAGCACACCCACACCGTGTTGCACCGCGTTGATCGGGTCGATCACCACGACCCCGGCCAGCGCTCCCATGCTCGCACCTGATTCGCGCAGTACATCGTCGACACCACTCCACGGCACCGCGAGCAGTACCACGTCGGCGCCGCGCACCGCCTCGTCCGGGGCGGCGGCGTGTACGGCAGCACCGAGCCGCCGCGCCAGGGCGGCCGCGTTGTCCGCCGACCGTCCCGCCACTGTCACCGTATGCCCGGTCTGCGCCCAGCATCCGCCGAGCGCCTCGGCCAGATGGCCCGTACCCAGAATTCCGATCCGCACCGTCGCACTCCTCCGTGTCTACGTTGTCCGTCGACGGCTAACGTAGACAGTCCGACACGCACCGATCGGTGCGAAACAACCGACGATCCTGGTGACCGATGACCGCCGACAACCACGAGCCGATCGCCGATTGCCGACTTCGCGGCGCCTTGGATCTGTTCACGCATACCTGGGATCCGGTGGTGCTGGCCGCCCTCCGTGACGGTCCGCGCAGGCGAGCCGCGCTGCGCGCGGGTATCGGAAGTATCAGCGACAAGGCCCTCACCGAAGCACTGCGGCGACTGCTGGCGCGTGGACTGGTGGCCAGGTTTCCACGCCCCGGCGCGCCGCCGGCAGTCGAGTACGAGCTCACCCCGCTGGGTGTCAGTCTGGTGGCGGGACCACTCGAATCCCTGGCCGCATGGGTCCGCACCTATGGTGAACTACTCGGTCTGCCGGACGATACGGCGATTCCGCTTCGTGAAGCGAATCCCACCGCACCGGCCGCGGGCGCGGCCCGGCTGTCCGGACGCACGGAAACCGGCACGCCGGGCCACCTTCCGCCACCAGCCCCACGTTGACGCGCCCACCGCGCACCGGCCGCGCGGAAGCCGTCAACCGGTGGGGCCGTAGGCCGCCAGGAACGTCTGCACCGCCGCGGCGGCGACAGCGCCCAGTTCGGCCCGGCCGACTCTGCGTGTCCCGTGGGCCGATCGATTCTCGAGTGGGCCGGTGAGCAGCGCGAGGAACTGTCCGGCCGCGACTCAGCCGGCGAATGTGGGGCGCCGGCTCTGATCGTCCAGCAGTTCGCCGGCGATCTTGTCCAGCGCTCGGTCCAGCAGGGCCCTGTCGGCGGGATCGTCGAAGGCCCAGTCCTCCAGCTGCCTGTCCAGCCAGCCGCGCCAGACTCGCCGGAAGCGCTCGGCCTGCTGGGCCCCGCTGTCGGTCAGCCGTAACGAATCGCCCTCGGCCGTCACATATCCGGCTCGCGCGGCGTCGCGGTAGACCGGTTCGAGTACACCGACCGGAACCATATGGTCGTCCGCGATACCTGTGAGTGTCGCCCCGCCGCGTACCCGGGCACGCAGATGCACCGCGCCGATCGCCCAGGTGATGGACTCGGGAAGTTCGCCGCCGGTGAGGTCTGGTAGCGAAGGGCCCGGCAGAACGGGCTTTCGCACGCCCGGCGAGCCGGGTAACCGCTGCTGATCCCGGCGCAACACCTGCGCGACAGCGTGTTCCAGCTGGGCCGCCCGGTCGGCGGAATCCGGCATCGAGAAGCCTTCCCCCAGTTCCGCGGCGCGAGCGCGGGTGCTGTCGCGCAGCGGTACCTCCCGGAGGAACCACGCCACCACGAAACCCACCAGAGCCACCGGGACCACCCACCGGAACACGGTGTCGATGGCGGTCGTATAGGCCTCGATTATCGGGGCCGCCAGGTCGTCGGGCAACTCACGCAAGGCCGCTGGGCTCTGCGCGATCTCCGGGGCGACACCCGACTCGGCCAGCGCCGCGGCCAGGGCCGGGTCGAGCTTCCCGGTGTAGAGGGTGCCGAACACCGCGGTGCCGAACGCACTTCCGACCGTGCGGAAAAACGTCACACCGGAGGTCGCGGTGCCCAGCTGCGCGTAGGGCACGGTGTTCTGCACGACAATGGTCAGCACCTGCATGGACAGCCCGATACCGAGTCCGAGGACCAGCATGTACAGCGATTCCCGCCAGATACCGGTATCGCGTCCCATCGTCGACATCAGGTAGAGGCCGAGCGCCATCACGGCCGTGCCCGCGATCGGGAACGGTTTGTACCGGCCGGTGGTCGAGACGATATTTCCGGAGATGATCGAGGTGATCAGCAGACCGACCACCATCGGCAGCGTCCGCAATCCGGATTCGGTCGCCGAGACGCCGTCCACGTACTGCAGGTACGTGGGCAGATAGGTCATGGCACCGAGCATGGCGAAGCCGACGATGAAACTGAGGACCGAGCACACCGTGAACACCCGGTTGCGGAACAGATCCATCGGCAGCATCGGCTCGGGCACCCTGGTCTCCACCACGACGAACGCCGCCAGCAGCACGACCGATCCGGCGAACAGGCCGATGATCATCGGCGAACCCCAGGCATATTCGGAACCACCCCATTCGAGCCCGAGGATCAAACCGGCCACACCGAGCGCGACCAGCGCGATCCCGAGGTAGTCGATCACCGGCCGCACGGCCGGGCGCACCGTGGGAATGGTCCGGGCGGCCAGCGCGATCATCACCACCGCCACCGGAACATTGATGTAGAAACACCACCGCCAGCTGGCGTGATCGGTGAACAGGCCGCCCAGGGTGGGCCCGAGTACGGTGGTCACCCCGAACACCGCACCCATCGCGCCCTGGTACTTCCCGCGCTGCCGCAGCGGAATCACATCGGCGATCAACGCCATCGCGGTCACCATCAACCCGCCGGCCCCGACACCCTGGATCCCTCGCGCGATGATCAAGGTCAGCATGTCCTGGGCGACCCCGGCGAGTACCGAGCCCAGGATGAAGACCACCGCGCTGATCTGGAATACGAGTTTCCGGCCGAAGAGGTCACCGAATTTGCCGGCCAGCACCGTCGATACGGCCTCGGCGAGCATGTACGCGGTGACCAGCCACGCCATATGCCCGGCGCTGCCGAGATCGGCGACGATCGTCGGCAGGGTGGTCGCGACGATCGTCTGGTCGAGCGCGGCCATCAGCATGCCGAGCACGATGGTGACGAACACGATGTTTCGGCGGCGGCGATCGAGCGTCGGCGCCGTATCGGGAACCTCGCGGGTGCCGGTCATCCGCCGAGTATCGGTGAAAGGCCCGCGCAACAGCGGCGGGACACGCTCGATGGCCGCATCGCTGTCTGGCGTCCGTGTCCTGCCCCCAATTCGCAGGTCTTGCGTTCACCTGCAGCCACGGCCGGCAAATCTCAGCTGCCGGCCGTGGCCCGGCATCGGGCCATTTCGCATGCCCGAGCCCTGTGGCACAACGTATTCCGGCAACGCGCCGGCCAACAGCCGATAACGGATTCGTGGCCGGTCGGGATACCTACCATGGACGTATTCGTCGATCGGGCTCGGGGATCCATCACGAGGGAGGGAGGTGCGGGGATGCCGGAGAACGACGGGCTGGCGGTTCTCCGCGACGAGATCACTTCGTTCTACGCGGGTTTCGGACAGCCCATGGCCCTGCGGTCGGCATTGCGCGAGGCGGCGCTGCTGGTGCCGTTGACCGTGGACGACAGAGTATTCCGCGTCCGCTCGGGCGGGCTCGGCTGGTTGTGCGCATTCACCGCGGTCGAGGAATACGCCCGGTACATGCTGGCCCGGGAAACCATGACCGCGGGCGGAATCGTGCCGGACCGGGAGTACCGGTATCACACCTTCCGGGGCTCGCGACTGCTCGAATACGCCGAGCTACAGGACGAACCCACCGGTATCGCCCTGGATATCGCGGGGAGGGCGCCGATGGCCTTCCCACCGGATGTGACGGACTGACAGAACAACCCACGGGAGGGGTGGGGAAATGACACAGCAGGTGCGGGTCGATCCTGCGGTGCTACAGCAGGCAGCGCAGGGAATCGAAGCAACGATCGGCGAATTGACCGAACTGGGCATCGGGGAAACCGGCAATATGGGCCGCGGTTTCTCGCTGCTGACGATGTCCACCCTCGAAATCGGGAAGCACACCGTGCAGAAGACCTTCGAGGAATTCACCGAACGCTGGTCGTGGGGTGTGCGGGCCCTGGTGCAGGCCGGTAATTCCATCGCCGACACGCTCGGGCTGGCGGCCGGTCGCTACAACGAAATGGAGAATCAGGCCGAGGGCACGCTGAAACAGATGTGGACCCATCTACTCGGCAACCCGCATCTGTCCGAAGAGGAGATCACCGGCCGATCATGGGGTGACACCTTCTCGGACAACCCTTTCAACCATATCCTCAACCCGGACTACAGCCCGGAATCGTTTCAGCAGGCCTGGCAGACCATCGAGACCAACAACCGGATCATCGGCGAAGTCGGCCCGCAGGCGCTGGCGAATCTCAGCGTGCTGAGCCCGGCGAGTATCCCGCCGGCGAGTGAAGTCACCGGTGAGACGCCCGGATGGAACACCGGCGCAGCCGAACGCGCCGCGCAGATCACGCAGGAGTCCGGGGGCAAGTAGGTGGGGATGTTCGATTTCGTCGACGATATCGGCGAAGCGATAGAGGACGGCATCGAAAACGCTGTCGAGGGCGCCGGCGAACTGATCGACGACGGACTGGATCTGGTCGCCGACGGAGCCGAAGCCATCGGCCTGGACGATGCCGCCGAGGCGATCGACGATTTCGGTGACTCCATCGCGTCGGCCACCGGCGGTGACGTCGAGGAAAAGGAGCTCGGCGAAACCGAGGATCCCACGAAACTCATTTTCGGAAGGCCGGCCGAAATAGGGTCCACAGCACAGACATTGAACGATATGGCCGCCGCTCTGGAATCGACCGGCGAGGCACTGAAACAGATCGATTCCGCGGAATGGGTCGGCGACGCAGCCGATGCGTTCAACGAGGTCTACGACAAACAGCCGAAACTGTGGTTCGACGCCGCCGACGCCATGTCCGAGGCGGCCGAGGCCATGACCGCCTGGCACAACGTGGTGAAATCCGCACAGGACAAAGCAGCCGACGCGATCGATGAATGGAAGGCCGCGGCCCGGGAAGAACAGCGTCAGATCAACTGGTGGAATTCGCTGACCGCCGAACAGCAGGCGCAGACCACGCTGGTCGACACCTGGACCCCGATGCGCAACAACGCGCGCGCCATCCTGCGCAACGCCCGGATCCAGCGCGACAACGGCGCCGCGATCGCCGACAGCGCTTTCTCCGCCGCCACCGACAAGGCCCCGGCCGAACCTCCGTTCACCGAACGCTGGATCGCCAATCTGTCCGATCTCGGCGGAGTGCTCGAACACGGGATGCTGAACTTCATGTCCGGGCTGTTCACCAGCCTCACCGGGCTCGTTCAGTTCGTCCGTCAGATCAACCCGTTCGATATCTACAACATGACCCATCCGGCCGACTATCTGGAGGGTCTGTCGAACCTCGGCACCGGACTCGTGGTGGCGGCAGCCGATCCGGGCGCCGCCGTATCGGCGATTCTCGACGATGCCCGCCGCAATCCCTTCGAATTCATGGGGGCTCTGACCGGTGACGCCCTGCTCACCGTGGCCACCGGTGGCGGCGGCAGCGCCAAGGTCGCGGTCAGCGCGCTACGCCGGCTCGCCGATGCCGGGCAGACCGGCCGGCGTCTGGACGATCTCGGTGACCTCGGCCGCAACCTGCCCACCAACCCGGCACCGGTCCCGCACACACCGCCCGGCCATGCGAACGTGCCACCCCACCAGGCCGGCCCGGCCCCCGATCCCGGCCACACTCCCGACAGCGGACCCATGGACGCGGGCAGCCGTCCGGACTCGGACAGCCCCGGCGACCACACACCCGGGAGACCGGACGAACCCCCGGCTCAGGCAGACCCACCCCGGGACCGCGATACCGACGACGACCCGCCGGTCACCGGCCAGCTGCCGGACCACACCCCGGACGAGCCACCGGCCTCCCGTCCCGACAACGACCCACCCGCACAGACCGACCCCTACCCGACACCGCCGCAATCCCACACCCCCGATCCGGACCGCACCCCGGACCCCGATCCGCCGGCACCCGGCGACGATCCGGACCCACCGCTGCAACGCACCGATCCACGCCCCGACGCGGCGAACCCGCCCGTCCACACCGACCCCCCGCAGACAACACCCGGCGCCGCCACACCGAGCCCGGCAACACACGGCGATCCCACGCCGAACAGCCACGCAGACCCGGGACGACCATCGGTAACCCATCCCGATCCCACACTCGATGCGCCCCGCGACACGACTCCGGAACCCGGGGGGCCCGCCCGCCCCCGGCCCCCCCCCGCAGCCCCGCAACCCCGCCCCACCCCCTCCGAAGTCGATTTCCTGCACGACACGGTGAACACGGTGGTGCGCATA
>NZ_JARWOV010000016.1 GCF_029868855.1 Nocardia carnea
CCCCCCCCCCCCCCCCCCCCCCCCCCCCCCCCCCCCCCCCCCCCCCCCCCCCCCCCCCCCCCCCCCCCCCCCCCCCCCCCCCCCCCCCCCCCCCCCCCCCCCCCCCCCCCCCCCCCCCCCCCCCCCCCCCCCCCCCACTGCTGTTCGTGGCTGTTCGTGGCTCAATCGCCCAGCCACTGCGTCGCGTCGAGCCGGAATGCGTTCGGTGCGGCAACGGTGCGCAGGCCGTCCTCCATCGCGCGCAGATGTTGCTCGCCCAGCGTCTGCGCCCACTGTGTGCGCAGCCGGTCGAAGATCGCGGCCGAAAGCGCGAGCATGTCGTATCCCTGCGCGGTGAGGCGAACGAGCCGGCGGCGCGCGTCGGCGGGGTCGGCGGCGCGTTCTGCGTAGCCGAGTGCGATGAGGCGATCGACGGTTTTGCCCGCGGCCTGTTTGGAGATGCCGAGCCGGCGGCCGATATCGCTGGCGGTCGCTCCGTCGGGGCCGATCGCCTGCATGGCGAAGCCGTGGGCGGGTCGTGCGTGGGGGTGTCCGCGGCGGGCGATTTCGGCGTGTAGTTCGTCGATGAGGGTGCGGAATCCCGCGAGGAGGAGTAGCGGTAGTTCGTAGCCTGCCCGAGGGTGATCAGTGTTTTCCGTGGTCATCGCGAAACCTTGGCATTATGGACAACCTGGTTTACTATCAGTTCGTCAACCATGTTGTCCATATTAGGAGGCCGGGATGTTCGCCCCGCAGACAGTCGAAACCGCCCCGGCGGGGTCACGCGCAACAATGACGGCCATGGCCGACGCCTGGGGTGGTGTGGTGCCCGACGCCGTTGCCCGGCTGGCCGCCTCACCGGAACTGCTGACCGGATTCCTGGATATGACCGCTCGATTCGATCAGTGCACCCTGGAACCGATCGCGCGGGAAGTGGTCATCATGACGGTGGCGGTACACAACGACTGCCATATCTGCATCGCGCAGCATGCGGGGAAGCTGCGCAAACTCGGCGCCCCGCCGGAACTGGCCGCGGCTCTGCGTGCGCGGCGGCCACTCGACGACGAGCGTCTCGAAGCGGTCCGGACGTTCACCCTCGAAGTCATGGCCACCGCCGGTGCCGTGGATGCTCGGGCGGTCCAGGCCTTCGCGGCGCACGGGTTCACTGAACGCAACGCGCTCGAGGTCGTACTGGGTATCGGGACCTATACGATCTCGACGTTCGCCAACCGCCTGGTCAGGGCTGTATAAGGCGGCGCGTCCGCGGGCAGTCGGAAGTTCGGCTCGTCCGGCGGTTACCGATCGGAGTTCGCGCCGAGAAAGTGTGATAGCACCAGATAGCGTCGGTCGCTATCATAGGTGAATGACGCGGACAATCAGCCAAGCCGAGCTACGCAACGGCAGCGCGGGCGTTATGGACGCGCTGGAAGCGGGTGAGGATTTCGTCATCACCCGCAACGGGCGACCTGTCGGCGAACTGCGTCCTATCACCGCACGGAACAACCTGACGACGGCCGAGCTGAAGAAGCGGTTGGCCAGGTTTGCGGGTACGGCGAACGCCGCGGACGAGCGTGCCGAAATCGACGCCGCGTTCGGAGAGGACAGGCTGGATGGATGAACCGGGTGCGCAGTTCCGGCACCCCGTCGGCCTGCTGGATACCTGTGTCCTCATCGACTTGCCCGCCATCGCGGTTGCGGATCTTCCGATCCAGTCGAAAATCAGCACGGTGACGCTTGCGGAGCTCGGCCTGGGCATGGCGCTGGCCTCCGATGCGGAAACGCTCGCGCTCCGTACCGAACGACTCTTCGAGATCGAGCACGCTTTCGACGCACTGCCGTTCTCCGCTACGGCGGCGCGCCGGTTCACCTCGATGGCCAAGTTGGTGATTGCGGCCGGACGAAATCCCAAGCCCCGCAAAATGGATTTGATGATCGCTGCCATCGCCTCGTCGAACGATCTGCCGTTGTTCACTCGCAACGTGGACGACTTCAAAGGTCTGGAGCCGGTGCTGACGGTGGTCCCGCTGTGAAAGTGCGGGGAAAGGTGCTGTTCCCCGAGGTACTGTCGGTCGCGGACCGGTCGGCCGAACGAACGGCGGGGCGGCGAACGATGATCGAGGGTGCACAGTGGCCGAGACCGCGCCGGTATTGCCGATAACCGAACATCGGGTGGCCGGTGTTCGGTGCGCGGTCTACGACAGCGGACCCGCCGACCGCACCGAGGCCGTGGTGTTCGTGCACGGCAATCCGGGCCCGATGGACGATTGGGCGGAGCTGATCCCCGCGGTGGCGGGATTCGCGCGGGTGGTCGCGATGGATATGCCCGGTTTCGGGCGATCGGAGCGGCCGCGTGCTTTCGAGCACAGCATCCCGGGGCATGCGCGATATCTCGGTCTGCTGCTCGACCATCTGGGCGTAGAGCGGGCGCATCTGGTCCTGCACGATTTCGGTGGGCCGTGGGGTTTGCGGTGGGCCCTGGACCATCGCGACCGATTGGCCGGGTTGTCCCTGATCAACACCGGTGTACTCGACGGCTACCGCTGGCACCGGTACGCAAAGATCTGGCAGACACCGATTGTGGGCGAGTTGTTCCAGCTGGTGAGCAATAAGCGTGCCATGCGTACAGCCATCGATCGCGACAACCCGGTACCGCTGCCGCAGTCCTATTTCGACCGCGTCGATCGATATGCGGACCCGGCACACAAGCGGGCCGTGCTCCAGCTCTACCGCAATTCCCGCGACCCGGTCAGCGCGTTCCCGGAAATGCACACCGACCTGGTGGGGAACGATCTTCCGGTCTGTGTGATCTGGGGCGACGGCGACCCCTACATTCCCGTTCGCTTCGCGCCGTTGCAGCGGAACTTCTTCCCCGAAGCGCAAATCCACATCCTCGAGGGCCTCGGACACTGGCCGTTCATCGACGATCCGCAGGCAGTCCGCAGCCCGCTGACAGCGTTCCTTCGCAAGCATGTGCACGGGTGATCCCGCGGCTCAGCTCTACGGTCTGGAGCCGGGGGCATCAGTCCCCGCCACAGATCTCGGTCCGGTGGTCCTGAAGGGGCCGACCCGTCCCAGAGATCAGGTCAGCGCCGGAAGCACCTCTCGTTCCAGGAGTTCCATACCGCTGGTGTCGTAGGCCGCCTCCGGGAAGTTGAAGATGGCGTAGCCCAGACCGCGGTCGCGGACGGCGGACAGTTTCTCCACGATCTGTTCCGGGGTGCCGACCGCGGCACCGTCGTTGGTCAGATTGTCGATGTAGGCGCGGGCCTTCTCCTCGCCCAGCACGGGGGCCAGCCGCGCGGCGTTCTCGGATTTGCGCTGCTCGACCTCCGCTTCGGTGGCGCCGATGACGACATTGAAGTTGGCGCTGCGCACGATGGCGTCGAAATCGGTGCCGACCTCGGCGCAGTGGTCGCGCAGGATCTCCGATTTGCGGATGAACTCGTCGGGGTTACCCGCGAAGTTCGTGTAGTTCGCGTATTTCGCGGCGATACGCAGGGTCTTCTTCTCACCACCGCCGGCGATCCACAGCGGGATCCCGCCGTCCTGCACCGGCAGCGGTCGCACGATCGCGCCCTCCACCTGGTAGTACTTGCCGTCCAGGGTGGCGGTGCCCGAACTCCACGCCTGCCGGAAGATCTGTACACCCTCGTCCAGCCGGCCCAGCCGCTCACCGGCGGTGGGGAACCCGTACCCGTAGGCACGCCATTCGTGCTCGTACCAGCCGCCGCCGATCCCCATCTCGGTACGGCCGCCGGAGATCAGATCGACGGTCGCCGCGACCTTCGCCAGGTAGGCCGGATTGCGGTAACTCATCGCCGTACACATCTGACCCAGCCGCACTCGCGAGGTGGTGGCGGCGAACGCCGACATCAGGCTCCACGCCTCATGGGTGGCTTCCTCGGTGGGTTGCGGCACGGTGTGGAAATGGTCGTACACCCACAGCGATTCCCACACCGGATTCGCGTCGGCGCGTGCCGCGAGACCCCGCATCACCTCCCACTGCGCGGTGGGTTCGATACCCACCAGATCCAGCCGCCAGCCCTGGGGGATGAAGATTCCGAAGCGCACAGCACTCTCCTCCGTTGTCGGGCCCGCGGGCCGCACCAGACATACCTCGGCCTCCACTCTGGCGGCCGAGCGGCGTCCGGGCAACGATTCGACGCCCGGCGCGCATAATCGGCGGCGGGTGCGATCCACGGCGGCGCTTGACTACGACGTAGCGTCACACCTCACGCTCGACGGTATGAGGATCAGCGAAATAGCCGCGGCCGCCGGAACCACCCCGCGCGCCGTCCGCCACTATCACCGGCTGGGCCTGCTCCCCGAGCCCGTCCGCCCCGACAACGGCTACCGCGATTACGGCATGGCCGAGCTGACACGGCTCATGCGCATCCGCTGGCTGGCCGACAACGGCCTGCCGCTCGGGGCGGTGGCCGCCGTCTTCGCGAACGAACACGGCGCCTCGGACACCGAGGACCTGCGAGCCGATCTCGCCGCCTTGCACGAGGAGATCACCCAGCGCATCACCCAGCTGACCCGCAAACAGGAAGGTGTGGCGCGGATGCTGGCCGCCGTCGACGCCGGCCGCCGCCTGACCGCACTTCCGGACGAGGTCGCCGACGCCTTCGACCGGGCCCGCGAGCAGGCCGGCGAACCGGAACGCGCAGCGCTCGACCAGGAGCGCGACATGCTCGAAGTCTTCGCTCTCTCCGGTGACACCCCCGCTGAGATGTTCACCTGGTTCACCCGCGCCCTCGCCGACCCGGACGCCCACACCGGTTACCGCCGGCTGTTGCGCGGCTGGGAAAAGCTGCACGGCCGCCCGGTGGCGCATTCCGCCGAACTGATCGAGCAGATGGCCCAGGAGATCGCCGGACAGCTACGGCAGCTCGACTTCGACAGCGTGATCGCGGCGACCGCGGATATCCCGCAAGGTGCGCCGGCACTGTCGGCGGACACCCTCGTCCCCGACCCCGCGCAACGCCAGGCGGTACGGCGGGCGATGGAACTGCTGAGCGTCGCCCCGGACACCGGCGGGACAGCGTCGTGACCGCGTTGTCGCGGCTGCTCCGCAACCAGGCCCGGCTGTATCGCGGGCTGTGGCTGTGGCTGCGCCGGACCACCGACCGTGACAGCCGCGAGCATCGGCCGCTCACCGCCACCCGCGGCGTCCTCGCCCTGCCGATGGCCTTCCTGGCGGCAACACTGATCGAAGTGGTCGTCCTGCATCTGGTGATCCCCTGGCCGTGGCTGAGTATCACGCTGGCCGTGCTGTCCCTGTGGTCACTGGTGCTGCTGCTGGGCCTGGTTGTCGCCGATATTTCCTACCCGCACTATGTGACCGGCCAGGAGTTGGTGCTGCGCCGGGCCGGCCGGGTGGTGGCCCGAGTGCCACGCGACCGGATCGCGGCGGTCGCCGAATGCCGCCGCTACAACCACACCGCGACCGCATACGAGGACGGCAGGCTGTTCCTCGCGGGCGCGGACGGCACCACCACCGACCTGACGCTGCGCGATTCCGTCAGCGTGCGCGTCGACTCGCTGCTGCCCAGCGGCCGTATCGCTGCCGGCACGACCCGGATCAGCCTCGCCCTCGACGACCACGCCGCGCTGCGCACCGCGCTGAACGCACCGAGCCCAGTGGCGAACGTGCCGAGCACCGCGCCGGCCGCGGATGTTCAGCCGAGCCGGTAGAAACGCCAGAAACCGAAGTCCTCGATCGGCAGGACATCGAATTTCGTGAAACCGGCTTCGAGCGCGTAGCCCCGTAAGGTCGCGGGCCGCATCACCGTGCCGGTCCCGGCGCTCGGCGGGCTCGACATCCCGTCGGGTAGGCAGACGAACAGGCTGAAGCCGTACATCAGTCGTTCCAGCTCGTCCCCGTCGGGCGCGAATTCCGGCGCGACCGCCTCGTCCATCACGACCATGATCCCGCCGGGCCGCAGTGCCCGGCGCACGGACGCCAGTACCTCGACCGGGCGGGGCATATCGTGCACACATTCGAACGCGAACGCGATATCGAACGCGCCCGCCGGCAGCTCCGCCGCATCCCCCGCCGTGAACTCCACCCGATCCGCGACCCCCGCCCCGGCGGCATTCGCCACCGCAGTCCGCACCGACGGCGCATCGATATCCACACCCCGCACCCGCGCTGCCGGGTACGCGCGGGACAGGGCAATCGCCGACCAGCCCGCCCCGCAGCCGATATCGAGAACCGTCGCGCCGGGCGCACTCAGCACCTGCGCCACTTCGGGAACACCGTTCAACGCCGCGGCGAGCCGCCGCTCGTACCACGGCCGGTTACCGTCGGCCTGCCCTTCCCGCGCGTCGTCGCCGAGTTCGTCCCAGCTCACCCCGCTGCCGGAGCGATAGGCGTCGAGCAGTTTCGGCAGTACGGGCCCCGCCGCACCGAACAAACGTGCGATGGGCGCCAGATACTCGAGGCTGTGCTCATCCGTGAGCACCTCCGCGGTCGCCGCCGGAATGGCGAACACTCGCTCGTCGGCGCTCCCGTCCCGGTGCACGCTCAGCAATCCCGTCACCGCCTGCTGTTCCAGCCATTCCCTGGCATACCGCGGATGGGTCCCGGTTCGCGTAGCGAGTTCGACGGCGCTCGCGGGGCCGTCCGCGACAAGGCTGCGATACCAGCCCAGCCGGTCACCGACGAAAATCGCCAGCACATCGACGGCCCCGAGCACCGATCGGATGATCCGGTCGGTCATCGCCGGCACGGAACCGCGTTCGGTATCCATGCCGTCACTATCCTCCGCCGCGGGCGACTTGTCAGCTACTGAGCAAAGGCTCGCGACCGCCATCATCTGCGGCCTGGGCCACTCGACGGGTTGCGGGGTGGTGCGGATCGGCCCCGCGCATCGCCCGGCATTCGACGCCGGTTCCTGGGCAGTCTTCCGGCGTCGTCGATCCCGGTCCGGAGGTCGCAACGACCCAGCTGTGCTGTGTCGGCAGATGCGCCGTTTCGATGAGTACGGGATCCTCTCTTTTCACGGTGGACGGCCGCCGGTGCGCTGTTATAGTTCAAAACCAGCCGGCCGCCGGTGTCGTACCCGGGAGGAGTTCGACAGCGTGCCGGGTCAGTGTGGCGGGAGGGTGACCCAGTTGAGCGTCGTCGAAGGTACGACCTTCGCCGGCTATCGGATCCAGCGCCGCCTCGGAAGCGGGGGGATGGGAACGGTTTTCGCGGCGACCCATCCGCGGTTACCCCGTACGGACGCGTTGAAGGTGCTCTCCGATACCCGGGCCGGCGATCCGGAGTTCCGAGAGAGATTTCTCCGGGAAGCCGAACTGGCTGTGCGAGTACAGCATCCGAATCTCGTCGCGGTCCGCGACCGCGGTGAGTCCGAGGGCCGCCTGTGGATCGCCATGCAATACGTGGAGGGTGTGGATCTACGGGAGTTGATCCGGCGCGGGCCTCAGGTGCTCGATCCCGCACGTGCCGTGCGGATCATCACCCAGGTGGCGCAGGGACTCGACGAACTGCACCGCGCGGGTCTGTTGCATCGCGATGTGAAACCGGCCAATATCCTCGTCACCGAGGAGGCGGACGGTACCGATCGCGCCCTCGTCACCGATTTCGGAATCGCGCGCACCGCCGACGACGCCGAGACGATCTCGGGTTCGGGTGGTTTCGCCGCTACCCTCGCTTATGCCGCCCCGGAGCAGCTCCGGGGCGATCCGGTGGACCGGCGCGCGGATATCTACGCCCTGGGCTGCACTCTCTACCAGATGCTCACCGGCAGTGTGCCGTTTCCCCGGCACAGCCCGGGTTCAGTGCTCTACGCCCATCTGCACGAGCCGCCACCCCGGCCGTCGCGAGCGAATCCACGAGTATCACGGGCCTTCGATCTGGTGATCGCCAAAGCCATGGCCAAGCGGCCGGAGCACCGATACCCGAGCTGCGCCGCACTGGCGGCGGCCGCGGCGAACGCGCTGTCCACACCGGTCGCCGCGCCGGCCGGAGCCACTGCCCGGGGGCGTCGGGGCGGGATACCGGTGGCGGTGGCCGGGCTGCTGGTTTTCGCGGTGGCCGTGGCGTTCCTGTGGTCGTGGACGAGTGAACCGGGGGTGTCCCGTGCGGTCGGACCGGTCGAACCGGTGGCGGGGAATATGGATCCGGCTCATTGGGGTGGTTACGCCTATATCCCGCAGACCTTTCCGGAATTGCTGCCCACCTGGCCCTACGGCGCCGGCTACCAGGATCTGACGAACTGTGTACCGCAGGACGAGAAGTACGAAGGTGTCTCGCTGGACAGTTCCGCCGCGGTCGCCCGGCTCTTCTGCCTGGGTGATCGCGATCCGGTCGAATCGGTGGAGATCACCTGTAACGCCGACCGGTCCCCGATCGGACTCGATCGTCCGCCGCGCCGCCCGGAGGGTGACCAACACTGGACACGGGCCGGTGGCAGCGGCCATGTGTTCTGGGGAAGCACCTACTTCCCGCCCGACGGGACTGCCATGGGCGGGCGGTGGTGGGGCGTGCTCGAGGTGTACTTCGACGATCCCGGCCGCAACTTCTGCCGGTTGCAGGTCGTGGGCGAGGGCCCCAGCGGGTCGGTACTGCTCGAGAGGTGGTGGCCGGATGCGCCGCTGTAACCGCCCGGGTGGCGCCGGTATGGCCGCGGTGCTGCTGATCGCCGCGCTGGTCTGCGGATGCACGGGCACACCGTCCGGCGATATCGATCTCGCCGCGCTGGACACCGGCGCATACGGCGTCGAACCACTGGAGGTACCGGAGAACGACGATCCCCGGCTCGGCCGCATCCTGGAATCGGTGCGGATGGCCGAAGCCCTCGTCGACCCGGCCGAGGTGGATCCCGTCCTGCGTAGTTCGGCGGGTGCGGTGGGCGTGATCCCGCTGCCGACTCCTGTCAAAGTGGCGTCGACCGTACTGGCCGAACCGATCCGTGATGTGCTCGAACGTCATGGCATGGTGGCCGGAGTCGCGGTGACCGGCGCCGACAAGGATTTCGGTGCGGCGCGTCCGTCGGTCGGTTCGGCGCGGGTGCTGCTGGTGACGGTGCTGCGGTTCCCCGATCCGGCTGCGGCTCAGCGGGCGGCGGTGGAGATCGATGCGGTGGACGCCGCGGTGAATCGCGACAACGTCGCTGTCTCTGTTCCGGAATACCCTGGTGCGCATGGTCATTGGCGACCGGGAGTACCCACCCTGGCGGCGTCGAACGCGCACGAATCCTATGTGGTCAATGTCCTCGTCGGAGATACGACGCCGGATGCGGCGGTGATGAGTGCCCTGGCAGCCAAGGCATTCGACGCGCAGATCCGCAGGCTGCGCGAGTTCGTGCCGACCCCGCCGGACAGCATGGCGGCACTGCCGCTGGACCCGGAAGCGCTGGTGCGCCGGCTGATCCCGCAGGCACCGCGGCGCTGGGAGTATCCCGCGGTCACCGCCATGTCCAGTCAGCGGACCGCCGGTTGGGAAGCCGAAATGCAGGTCACCGGAGTTACCTTCGGACCCCGCGCGACCTATCTGCTGGGACGCCGGGACCGGCCGCCGACACTGGAGGCGACCGCACGCAGCGGCTTCAATCAGATCGCGCGCCATCCCGATCCGGCGGCGGCGCGTATCGCTTTCGACAGAGCGGTCGGCAGCGATATCGGCGACGGAATGCTGCCGGTGGAAGGCCCGGTCGGTGTCCCGGATGTGCACTGTGCGGAGAACCCGGATATCGACCTGCTCGCCCTCACCCGTTTCGTCTGCCGCGTCCTCTACGACCGGTACAGCGTCACACTGCTCGCCCGCGAGGTCGGTAGCGCGCGGCAGCGGGCGGCCGCGCAATACGGTCTGCTGGTGAACGGGGACAGATGATGACCGGAACATGGGATCCCGGAACAATGGTCGCGGGATACCGCATCGAGCGTGTGCTCGGCGGCGGGGGAATGGGCACGGTGTACCTGGCCGCGCACCCGCGGCTGCCCCGCCACGACGCACTGAAAGTACTGGCTCGCGAACACGGCGCCGATCCGGAATTCCGTGCCCGGTTCCTGCGCGAGGCCGAACTGCTGGCCCGGCTGGACCACCCGAATATCGTCGCGGTCCGCGATCGGGGCACGGAGGGCGATCACCTCTGGCTGGCCATGCAGTTCGTGGACGGTATCGATGCCGCCGAACTGCTGCGGCGCCATCCCGGAGGTCTCTCTCCGGCGGTAGTGGCGCATATCGCCGGGGAGGTGGCTCGTGGTCTCGACGAGGCGCATCGCGCCGGTCTGCTGCATCGTGATGTGAAGCCGGCCAATATCCTGCTCGAAGCTCGGCCCGGCGGCCCGGACCGCGTCTACGTGACCGATTTCGGTATCGCACGGCCCGCCGAGGGGACCTCGCTGACCGAGACCGGTACGGTGCTCGCGACACTCGCCTACGCCGCTCCGGAGCAACTCAGGGGCGCGCCGGTGGATCTGCGTGCCGATGTGTACTCCCTCGGCTGCACCCTGTACGAGCTGCTGTTCGGCAGCAAACCGTTCCCGTACACCGACGCCGTCGCGATGATGCAGGCCCACCTGGACGAGCCGCCGCCCCGGCCGGCGGCGGCCGATCCACGGCTGCCACCCGGCCTCGACGAGGTATTCGCGACGGCGCTGGCCAAGGATCCGGCGCGCCGCTATCAGTCCTGCGGTGCCCTGGCCCGGGCACTGGAGGAGGTATTCACTCCCGGCTCCGGCGCACCCCCGCCACCGAACCCGTCGTCCGAGCCGTTCGTTCCGCGACCACTCCCGGACCTCACCCCGCCCCGCCGTTCCCGGCGTGCCGGTGTGCTGGGTGTGACCGCCGCGATCGTGGTGGTTCTGATGATCGCGGGGCTGACTGTGCTGTTGCGCGGTGGCGCCGGCGATACCACCGAGTCCGCGGCGCCCGGTGATACCACCGCGCCCGCGCCCGGGCCGGGTGCGGCCACCTGGGGGCAGTACGGGGTCGTCGTCGCCGAATTTCCCGATTTGCTGCCGCCGGCACCGATTTCCGGTGGTTATCAGGGTATTCGCTGTGAGCCGGTGAACCGGGAGGGCGAGCGGATCGAGGTGTCGGCACCGCTCGATTCCATGCTTCGCCTGGCCTGTGACGGAAACGCGGACCCGGTGGTCACCCTGTCCATATTCTGCAACGGCAGCCGTACTCCGACAGCCATCCGTGCGTTCCCCGACATGGTGAACGTGCGGGAGGAGGCATGGGAACGACCGACCGGTCGCGGCCGGGTCATCTGGGGTGATTCGCGACTCGAGAGCGGCAAGCCGTCCGGGACCCTGATCGTGCAGTTCGACGATCTCGACCGGAACTTCTGCAGTCTGATCGCGATGGGCGGGATATCGGGGCAGGAAATCGCGGATCGGTGGTGGCGCGATGCACCGTTGTGATCGAGGGGAGTCGTGATGACGCGCGCCGGGGAAGTGACCGTCGCCGAGATGGTGCCGCGCGGATCGCTCGACAGTACGCGGACCGTCCATATCGTTGCCCAGATCGCACGCCGGCTGGGAGAGTACCGGAGCTCCGGGCAGCCTGTTCCCGGGCTGGATATGACCCAGATTTCGGTCGTGGAACAGCCAGGTGCACCCGATACGGTACGACTGGCGCAACCGATCGGCCCACCCCGTTATCGTGCTCCGGAACAACCTCCCGGAACCCCGGGCGACGAGCGCACGGACGTCTATGTACTGGGATGCGTGCTGTTCGAAATGCTCACCGGCCGGGAACCGTTTCCACCGGGCGACCGTGCACCGGGCGGCGCTCCACCTGCTGTCTCCGCGGTGAATCCCTGGGCGCCGACGGCCTTCGATACGGTCGTCGCGAAGGCGCTGGCAGCGGATCCGGCGCTGCGGTATCCCGATTGCCCGGCCTTGGCCGCCGCAGCCGAGGAGGCCGCGGCGCCCCGGGTGGATCCCGCCGTGGCGCCGGTCGACCGGCGGCGTCGGACCGCCGCATTCGTGGCGGTGGCGGTGGTGGCGGTTCTGCTGGCTGTGATCGCGGTCGCGGTGGTGCGCCGGGTAGCGGCGCCGCCCTCGCCGCCGGGCGCCGCGGCCACGGCGGAAACTCGTTCTCCCGAATTGAAGGCCGCGCTGTGGGGCTCGCACGCCTATATCGCCGATATCTTTCCGGACCTGTTACCGGTATCGGTGGACGGGGTCGGCTACCAGGACCTGGTGGACTGCCGGGCGGTCGCCGAGGACTGGGAAACGGTTTCCCTCTACGATCCACCGGAGGTGGGCCGGGTGGCGTGTTTCGGTAACTACGAGCCGGTGGTGCTCGTTGTCGCGACCTGCCGGGCCGACCAGGCCCCGATCGGCACGGAATCACCGCCCTGGGCGATCGCCGGAGAAGAACGGTGGACCCGCCCGTCCGGGTCGGGCCGATTGGTGTGGGGCGAGATCACCACCGTGAACGGTGACCGCCGCGGCCGGCTCGATGTGTTGTTCGACGATCCCGGCCGCGATCACTGCCGGCTCGAGGTGAACGGGATCGGGACCGGAGCCGTGCTCCACGATCGGTGGTGGCCCGATGCGCCGATCTGACAATGGATTCCGGCGGTTGCCGGGCATCATCGCCGCGGCGCTCGTGGTGGCCGGTGTGCTCACCGGGTGCACTGTGGAGGGTGAACCGGTTGCCGCGCTGCCGGATCCGGAGGAACTCGACACCGGTCCCTACGGCCTGGAACTGCTGGTACCGCCGGACAACAGCGATGAGAAGTACGGCCGAATCCTGGAGTCGATGCGCATGGGGGAGGCCGTCATCGATCCGGTGGAAGCCGATCCGAGCCTGACTTTCGGTCTCGGGAACACCGCCTCCGTACCTGTGCCGACCCCTGCCACGGCCGGTTTCCTCGCGCGTCCGGTCCGTGCGGTGCTGGAGCGGTACGGCATGCTCGCCGGTTTCTCCGTGGGCGGTATGGATCGAGGCGTGCCCGCCGAACTGGCCGTGGGCCGGGCCCGGCTGCTCACGGTCCAGTTGCTGCGGTTTCCCGACGACGAGTCGGCACGGCTGGCTGTCGCCGAGATCGATTCCGCCGACGCCGCCGTGAGCCCCGACAATGTGCGCATCGAGATACCGGATCATCCCGGCGCGCACGCTCATTGGCGTCCGGCGGTGCCGACGATGGCGGCCGGGGTCGCGCACGGGCCGTTCGTCATCAGTGTGCTGGCCGGGCACACCACACCCGATCCGGCGGTGCTCACCGGTCTTGTGGACGCGGCCTTCACCGCCCAGATCCGCCGCTTGGCCGACTTCGCGCCGACCCCGCCCGACGAGCTGGCCGGTCTGCCGCTCGACACGGACGGGATGCTGGCACGGCTGCTGCCGGAGGCGCCCGGGTTGTGGCCGTACCCGGTGGTGCTCACCAACCGCAGCGATGTGAACGCGGGCTGGCGGACTCGGTTCGATATCCGCGGGGTCGTGTACGGTCCGCGGGCCGGGCGGCGCTGGGGAGCCTGGGAGAAGAGTGCAGAGGGCCGGGGAATGGTGCTGGCCGTGAATCGCCGGCACCACCTGGTGCGGCACCCGGATGTGGTGGCGGCCCGCCGGGGCTTCACCGATACTGCCGTGGACGACGAGGCGCCCGGAGTGCGGCCGGCACCGGCGCCGTTCGGGCTGCCGGATTCGCGGTGCGTCGAATCCCTCACCGTGCCACCGCACGACGTGCGTTTCTCCTGCCGGGTGCTGTACCGGGAGTACGAGGCAATCGTCTACGGCCGGACCATCCGCGACACTCAGCAGCGCGCCGCCGCCCAGTACGTCCTGCTGGTGCGCGCCGATCAGGCGGACGAATGACCGAGCCCAGGCCCGGCAATGTGTTCGCCGGCTACCTGATCGAACGTGCCCTGGGCGGTGGCGGTATGGGGACGGTGTATCTGGCACGCCATCCCCGCCTGCCCCGCCACGACGCGATCAAGGTGCTTTCCGCCGAGCACAGCGCCGACCCCGGTTACCGCGCGCGGTTCATCCGTGAGGCGGAACTCACCGCGCGGCTGAACCACCCGAATATCGTCGCGGTGCACGATCGCGGCGTCGAAGGCGAACGACTCTGGATCGCCATGCAGTACATCGCGGGTACGGATGCGGCTGCGTTGGTCCGCGCCGATATCGCGGCCGATCCGGTGCGCGCCGTCCAGATCGTGGTACAGGCCGCCCGCGGGCTCGACGAAGCCCACCGGGCCGGAATGGTGCACCGCGATATCAAGCCCGCGAACCTGCTCGTGGACGCGGCTCCCGGCCGAGCCGATCGTGTGCTGGTCACCGATTTCGGGATCGGCCGGTCCGCGAGCGAATCCACCGCGCTCACCGAGGAGGGCGCGGTACTGGCCACCCTCGCGTACGCGGCGCCGGAACAGTTACGGGGACTGCGGGTCGATCATCGCGCGGATATCTATGCGCTCGGCTGCACTTTGTACGAATTGCTGACCGGTGTAAAGCCTTTCCCCAGGCCCACGCCGGCGGCCGTGATCCATGCCCATCTGGCCGACCCCCCGCCGCGGCCGAGCGCGGTGAACCCGGCGCTGCCGCGGGCGCTCGACAGCGTCGTCGCCCACGCCCTGGCGAAGGATCCCGGGCTCCGTTTCGGCACCTGCGGCGCTCTCGCCGCGGCCGCCGAGGCCGCGCTGTCGGGAATCCAGCCGGCCGCACCGCAACCGGGCCCTCGGGCCGGTGACGTACCCGCGCCGAGCGGGACCACCCGTATCTCCGGTGCCGGTGCCGATTCGTGGGCCGGTACCGCCCTCGCTCCCACCGGTCCGTGGCAGCACACTGCCGACGGTGGAAGCGGTGCGGGAGCCGATCCGTGGGCCGTCGCACCTCCTCACGAACCGCCGCGCCGGCGGACCCGCCGGGCCGCGTTGGCGGCGGGTGCGCTGCTGGTCGCCGTGGTATCGGCCGTGGTGATCGTCGTGGTATCGACGCGGGACACCGCGAGCACCGGTGTCGCGGCACCGTCACCCACGACTGTCGCCGCCACTTCCTCCTCCGCTCCGCCGGTGGCCGGCTGGGGCAGCCACACCTACGTGGCGAACGCATTCCCCGGATTGCTGCCGGGGAGTCCGGCGGAGTCCGGTTACGGCGGGATCCGATGTTTCGCTGTCGACGGTGACAACCGGCCGGTGGACCTGAGCCTCCCAGCGACCGGAGCGAACAAGTTCTCCTGCAACGGTGACAAGAACCCGTTGCATCTGCTGATGGTGCAGTGCAATGCAGATCGCAGTGAGATGAACGATCCGGTGCTGACCGACGATGTGACAGTTACGGGCCGTGAGCGCTGGGAGCGGGTATCCGGTACGGGCGAGATCGTCTACGGTGATGTGACCGCCCCCGATGGCACGCCCTCCGGTGGTTTCGTCGCGATCTTCGACGACGAATTCCGCGCCCACTGTAAATTGCGCGGATACGGCGGTTCTTCCGGCCGTGATCTGGTCGACCGCTGGTGGAATCCCGCACCGATCTGATCGTCACCTCCACCGTGGCAGGCCACTGTCGACCCGGGTAGACACGCCCGGGAGTGTGAAACGCCGTGTGACGAACGTTGCGATGCGAGTATCCCGGCCCGGGGATGTATCCTGCACAGGAATGCGTTCGCATTCATAGACTATTGATCCGGATGAGCGGCGTGTTCGGCACGCGGCGGCGACCGAGAAGGAGGTGGTGTTGCAATGCGCAGCGAACCTCCCAGTCGAAGGCCGCGCGGCGCCGTCCGCCCGCGTTTCCGCTAGCGATATCTGCCGGCGGAGCGGCCCGGCTCGGCGCCTCGCGGTGTGACTTCTTTCGAATCACTCGCAAATCAACGCTGTGCCGAGGACTACTCATGTCGCAGATCGAACTCATCGAAGCACCGACGACGCTGTCGGAATCCCTCCAGAACGTGGTGGAAAGCCATCGTGTCGATGCCGCGCTGCATTGGCTGGACAATCATCCGCCGCACGTCATCGCCGACGAGCTCGCGCGCATGGGCGCGGTCGAGGCCGGTGTGGCGTTCCGCCTGCTGGACAAGGATCTGGCGCTGGCGGTGTTCGAGGAACTCGAACCCGTGGACCAGCAGCAGATCCTGCAGGGCCTGCGCGATCAGAGCTTCCGCGAACTCGTCGAGGGCATGGCCCCCGACGACCGCGCCCGCATGCTCCGTGAAGCCCCCGCCAAAGTGGCGAAGAAGGCGCTGGCCGGGCTGAGCCCGCGGGAGCGGCGAATGACCGCCGCGCTGCTGGGCTACCCGGAGGGATCGGTCGGTCGGTACATGTCGCCCGAGGTCGTGGCGATCCCGAGTACCCTTTCCGTCGCCGACGCGCTGCGGATCGTGCGGGTCAAGGGCGCGAACGCCGAAACCGTGTACACCCTGCCCGTGGTCGATTCCGGCCGCCGCCTGCAGGGCATCGTCGAACTGCGGGAACTGGTGCTCACCGGCCCCGACACGATGGTCGCGGATCTGGTGGTGACCGAACCCGCGTTCGTCCGCGCTACCGATTCGGCCGAGAAGGCCGCCCGCCTCATGCGGGAAACCAACGACATCAACCTGCCGGTGGTCGACAGCGAGGACCGGCTGGTGGGGTTGCTCACCATCGACGACGCCGTCGAGGTCATCGAAGCGGCCGACAGCGAGGACGTGGCCAAACAGGCCGGTTCGGCGCCGTGGGAGGGCCACTACATGGCGGCCGGCGTTTTCCAGCTCGCCCGCTACCGCGCCCTGTGGCTGATGCTGCTGCTGGTCGCCGCGACCCTCACCGTCAGCGTGACCGGATTCTTCGAGGCCACCCTCGAGCAGGCGGCCCAGCTCGCACTGTTCATTCCGCTGCTGATCGGCGCCGGCGGCAACGCGGGCGCCCAGGCCGCCACCGCTTGTGTGCGCGCCGTCGCGGTGGGGGAGGTCCGCGGCGGCGACCTGTTCAAGGTGATCTGGCGCGAATGCCGGGTGGGCCTGGTGCTGGGCGGAATGCTCTCCGTCGTCGGCCTGGTGATCGGGGGTCTGTTCGTCGGCCCGAAGGTCGCGGTGGTCGTCGGGATCACGCTGATCCTGATCTGCGCCTGGGCCGCCACCATCGGCGGCACCATGCCGCTGCTGGCCAAGCGGTTGCGTATCGACCCGGCCGTGGTGTCGGCGCCGATGGTCACCACCCTGGTGGACGCGACCGGGCTGATCATCTACTTCACCACGGCGAAACTGGTCCTGGGGATCTGAGCAGGTCCCGCCCGACTGTGCATTACGTAGGGTCTCGCCCTACGTAATGCACAGTGACCGACCCGAAGAAGTTGTCGCTGCGCAGTGCAACCCCGGCCTATTCACCGCAGAATTTGCGGTGAATAGGCGGTATCATCACCGCATGGTCCCCGAATACCGCAGGTACATCTGGCAGCATGCCGATTGGCCGGCGTTCGGGTACGACGCCGCGCGGCTGGTGGGACCGCTTGCCGAGGTCGCTCACCAGCAGGGGCGCCTGCTGGGACGCCTCGCCGAGACCGCCGAAGCCGTCCAGGACGAGGCAAGCTTGTCCGTACTCACCCAGGATGTCGTCAAAACCAGCGAGATCGAGGGTGAACTGCTGGACGTGGCCTCCGTCCGTTCCTCCCTCGCACGTCACCTCGGCGTAGATATCGGAGCACTCGCCCCCGCCGACCGGCATGTGGACGGTGTCGTCGAAATGGTGCTCGACGCCGCTGCACACCACAGCCATCCGGTCACGGCGGATCGGCTGTTCGGCTGGCATGCCGCACTCTTTCCGACCGGGTACTCCGGCCGAACCCGGCTCACTATCGGCGCCTGGCGTACCGATGCCGCCGGTCCGATGCAGGTGGTATCCGGCGGTTACGGTCGCGAGCGAGTGCATTTCGAAGCGCCTCCCGCCGCCCGGCTGGATGCCGAAATGCGGGAATTCCTGGACTGGGTGAACGCGGATGCCACCGAATCCGCCCTGGTCAAAGCGGGCTTGGCGCATCTGTGGTTCGTCACCGTGCATCCATTCGACGACGGAAACGGGCGCATCGCCCGCGCCCTCGGTGATCTGTGGCTGGCCCGCGCCGACCACAGTTCCCGGCGCTTCTTCAGTCTCTCCGCGCAGATCCAACGCGATCGGGCGGCGTACTACCGAATCCTGGAGCGCACCCAGAAGGGCACGCTCGACGTGACGGAGTGGCTCATCTGGTTCCTCGAGACGCTGCGTCGCGCCATCCAGCATTCGGACGAGACGGTCGACAAGGTTCTCCAGAAATCCCGTTTCTGGCGGCACCGGCAACCGGCACAGATGAACGACCGCCAGGTCCTGATGCTGAACCGGATGCTGGACGGGTTCAATGGCAAGCTCACCACTCGTAAATGGGCGATCATCACCAAATGCTCACAGGACACGGCGCTGCGAGATATCACCGAGCTGTTGGAGCTCGGTGTCCTGGAACGCTCGAACTCGGGCGGCCGCAGCACCTCATATGATCTGGCCAGGTTCTGAGCGACCTCTCGATCGTGGACGGCCGCTACCGAGGCCCTCAGGAGTCAGCGTTCCCACAGCTTCCACATGGACAGCTCGTCGTCGTAACCGCGAACCCGGTCGACCGCGTGATCCCACTCGTGTCCGGCGGTCAGTTCATAGAACAGCAGGAGTACGGCCAGGAAAGCGGAATGACCGTCCGGCGAATCGGTAGGAGCGAAATACCTGGCGGCGCCGGCGTCCAGGAATGCCTGAGCCAGCGCTTCCCCGCCGGTGTCGCATCCGGTGCAGATTACTGTGCTGCCCGGAATCCGCAGGTATTCACGAACATGTTCGGGGCGGAGTTCGTCGAGGAACGGCTGTGCGTCGGCCACCGGCCCACCGAGTTCCTGGAGCAGGATCCGGCCGTCCGAGCCGTGGCAACAAACGATCACGTACGGGGCGACGGGGCGTGCACCACCCAGAGCGGCTATCAGGTGCCGGCTCTGCCCGATCGAGAAATAGTTGACTCGGATGCCGAACTGTTCCAGCGAGCCCCGTACCAGTTCGGCGGACCGGTCGTCGATATCGAGTAGGTCGACCTCGGTCCACCCGAGCTCGCCGTCGATCACTTCCTGAATTCGCGATACCGTCACCATCCCAACGTAACGGGGTCGCACACACTCAGGCCCGGTCCCTGATCAGACGGTGCAGGTGGCCACTGTGGCGCGGTTTGCGCCTCACGCTACGTCAGGGTTTACCGTCGGGTCGGTGACGATCACTGTTCTCGACTCCTACTCGACCATGAAGCAGATCCTGCAGGCACCGGTGGCCGATCGGGAAGACCTGCTGCGGGCGATGCTCGAACCGACGACCGGGATGTACCGGTACTACCCGGGCGAGGTCGACCTGGTGGCGTTCCACCGGCAGTCGGCCGGGTTCCCGCTCGACCGCGACGAGCAGCGGTGTCTCGACGCCCTCGAAACGCTCGCGGCGGCCGATGCCTGGAATCGCATGCAGCGGGCGGTCGACGACGCGGCAGCCGTACTGCTCGCCGCGACACCGGGATTCCGAGCTCCGGACATCACCGTGCTCGTGGTGCTCGGCGACCCGGGCGACGCCAACTTCATGGGCCCCAGCCTGGGCGTCACCGGCTTCGGCGGTATTTCCGGATACATCACGATCACGCTGTGGCCCTACCCGGAGAACCTCGAACGTCTGGAATGCACCGCGGTGCACGAACTCCACCACAATCTGCGCTACAGCCCGGGCGGTGTGGTGTGGGATCCGATGACGGTCACCGTCGGCGAGCATGTGGTGGGCGAGGGACTGGCCGACGCTTTCGCTCGCGAACTCTACGGTGACGACCTCGGCTACGCCCGCCTCGGCGTGCCCACCTTGCGCGACGATGCGGTGTTCGCGAAAGTCGTTTCCGGACTGGACGTCACCGGTATGCAGAACTTCACGGCCTGGGTGCTCGGCGACACCATCGCCGAACATCTGGGCGTGACCCCGGTCGGTTTGCCTACGGGAGCGGGGTATTCCGCCGGCAACAGGCTGGTCGACGCCTATCTCGCGGCGACAGGGAAGACTCCGGCGCAGGCGCTGCATGCCGACAGTGCGGAGATCATCGCTACCGCGCTCGCGGCGAACCGGTAACTGCCGGAGCTCGGCAGGGTCCTGAGGTCGTCACCGGTGGCAACCTCGTGTCGCGATCCGGGACGAAGGAACTGCCTTGCTTCGATGGATCCGGTCGCCGAAGGCGATATCCGATCAGGGTTCGAAGCGGTGGAACGCCGCCGATCGGCGGCGATGGTATTCGTGATCGTCTTCGTCGTGTTCGATTCCGCGCGCGACGGCGATATCGAAGTAGGCGGCCTCCCTGCGTAGCCGGTGCCGTATCAGCTGGCGGATGGTCAGGTCGTCGAGTTCGCCCGCCGTGCCGCCCGCGGCGTGATATGCGGCGACGAAGGCGCGGACGCGAGTGAGATCACCCTGGACTTCATCGGTGAATTCCAGAGCAGCCGAGGCGAGTTCGAGCTCGGGTGGGCCGATCAGTGCTTCGTCCCAGTCGAGCACGGTGGTGACATGTCCGTTGTGGCACAGGAGGTTGCCCTCGTAGTAGTCGCCGTGCAGGGGCTGCCGCCGGGCGGTGCGGGTGAACTCGGCGAGCCAGCGGTCGAGTCCGGGATCGGGCAGGTGCGCCGAGGGGGTGCCGTCGAGCCCGATTTCGAGGAACGATCGCGCCGGGCGGGGTGGTGGACGATAGGTGGCGAGGGCTCGATGTAGCCGGGCGAGGAGGCCCGCGGCCTCGGTGAATTGGGTGGGGTCCTCGCTGTCGACCCACTGTCCTTGCGCCAGCGGCCATACCGTTATCGGGTGCCCGGCGACGACGGTGACCGTGGAACCATCGGCGCGGGGTAGCGGCGCGATGGCCTCCGGGACCGAACACGCCGCAACCGCGGCCACACCGTTGCACCATTCGATCTCGGCGGGATCGCGGCCGGGCGAGCCGATACGTACGACGACCTCGCCGAGACGGTAGGCCGCGGACTCTTCACCACCGTGCAGCCGCTCCCCGACGCCACGATGGCCCCACTCGGCGGCAACGGTGTCGAGAATGTCGTCGGTCAGCGGAATATCGGTGTACACCACAAGCCACCAGTACAGACAGCGATGACCGGGGCGCAAATTCTTTCTCGGCCGTCGACCTGAAATGGTTTCGTCACCCGAACTGTTCCTGCCGGGTTCGTGCCGGTCGTGCGGCGTGGCCACCGCGCGGTGCCTTACGAACTTCGAGGTGCCTTCTTCTTTCCGCGGGCCGGTTGCCCGACACTGTGCAGGGGGCGCCACCGCCCCGATACCTCGAGGAAGGTTCTACGCGTGAGTGTCACACCGGCAACAACACTCCCCGGAGGTACCTGGACATCGGGTGATCTCACGGTCACCAGGTTCGGGTACGGGGCGATGCAACTGGCAGGTCCGTGGGTGATGGGGCCGCCGGCCGACCGTGACGGAGCGCTGGCGGTGCTACGCGAAGTGGTCGATCTGGGGATCACCCATATCGACACCAGCGCCGCGTACGGGCCCTTCGTCACCAACCAGCTGATTCGTGAAGCCCTGCACCCGTATCCCGACGGTGTGCACATCGTGACGAAGGTCGGCGCGAACCGGGACGAGCAGGGCGGCTGGCCGCCGGCGCGGAAACCGGACGAGCTGCGCCGTCAGGTCGAGGAAAACCTGGAAACCCTCGGGCTCGACATGCTGTACCTGGTGAACCTCCGGCTCGGCGACGCCGAAGGGCCTCGGGAGGGCTCGATCGCCGAAGCGTTCGAGACGCTGGCCGAGCTCCAGCGGCAGGGGGTGATTCGCCACCTGGGCGTGAGCAACGCGACCGCCGGGCAGATAGCCGAGGCCCAGCAGATCGCTCCGATCGTCTGTGTGCAGAACATGTACAACCTCGCGCACCGGCACGACGACGAGCTGATCGATCGTCTCGCACGCGAGAACATCGCATATGTGCCGTTCTTCCCGCTCGGCGGTTTCAGCCCGCTGCAATCCTCGGCGCTTTCCGTCGTCGCCACCCGCCTGAATACGACCCCGATGGCGGTCGCACTGGCCTGGTTGCTGCAACGGTCGCCGAATATCCTGCTGATTCCGGGCACTTCCTCGGTCGCTCACCTCCGGGAAAACGTCGCCGGCGCGGCTGTCGCACTGTCCGCCGACGACCTCGCTGCGCTGGACGGGATCGCCGAATAGCACGCCGGATCCATACTGTGTCGTGGGTGTCGATCTGATCCCTGCAGCCGCGGATGTCATCGTGTCCGCCTGCTGGTGACTCAGCCGGCTGGTGCAGCAGGCCCGGGTGCAGGCCTGCCTTGTACTGTCGCATCGTATGACCGGCCCCGAGATCGTGATCACCGCAGAGCTCGTCCGCGACCTGCTACAGGATCAGCACCCTGACCTTGCGGGGCTGACCATCCGCGAGGTGGCAGGTGGCTGGGGCAACCAGATGTGGCGTCTCGGAGACGAGTTGGCCGTACGCATGCAGCGCATGGACCCCACCCCGGAGCTGCAGCTGAAGGAACGACGGTGGCTACCCGTGCTGGCCCCGCGCCTGCCGCTCCCGGTGCCGACTCCGGTGCGGTTCGGTGAGCCGTCCGAGCGTTTCTCCAAGCACTGGACCGTGATGACGTGGATTCCCGGCGAGCCGCTGGACCACGGCGCGATCAGCCGCGTCGCCCATGCGGCCGATACCCTGGCCGGCTTCCTCGGGGCACTCCACGTGGAGGCGCCCGAAGACGCGCCGATCAGTGCGGACCGCGGCCACCGCCTCGAGAAGTGCACGGACGGATTCGACCACTTCTTCCACGCAGTCGTCCCCGACGCTCTCGCCGACGCGGTCCGGGCAGTCTGGGACGACGCCGTCACGGCGCCCGAGTGGGCGGGCCCACCGGTGTGGGTGCACGGCGACCTGCATCCCGCGAACGTCGTCGTCTCGGACGGGACGCTCTCGGGCATCGTCGACTTCGGTGACCTGTTCGCCGGCGATCCGGCATGGGACCTCGCAGCCGCATGGGTGATCCTTCCCGCCGGCGGAGCCGCACGCTTCTTCGACGCGTACGGGCAGGCAGACGAGGGGACGATCCGGCGTGCCCGCGGGCTGGCCGCTCTGAAAAGCCTTTTCCTCATGCTCATGGGCCAAAACGGAGACCGGGGCCTTCCCGGTGGCAAGCCGGCGTGGGGACCCGCAGGCCGGGCAGCACTCGATCGCGTTCTCAGTGAGCCTTTGATCTAGCACGGGCCAATTGTTTTCGTCGTCGTTCTGTCCATCGTGCCCGATGCGGGATCGGTCCGGGCCGCACCGGTGATCCTCGGGGGCGGGAGCCGCCCGGATGTTCGGCGCGGCCGACGCGGCCATGCTCGTCCGACGAAAAGAGCGCCTGTCTCGTAACCGCTATTCCAGAACTCGGTCGCTGGTGCCCGCCCGATAACTCGATCGGCACCGTCCGACCTGTACAGGGTGATTCCGTCGCCGTAGGATCGGTCCGTGATCACGTATGGAAAGGGCGGTTCTCGCCCCGGCCGATGAGCCGTCGGCAGGCTGGAGAGCCTGCAACGCAACCCTTTACCGCTTCCGAGCCGCCGCGATGACTGTATTCTCGTGTGCCCGCTGTGGTTGCCGGCTCACCCCGAACCTTCGTCCGATAGCGCCCTGCCGTGCAACCGGTTTCACCGTGCATCATCGCGGAATTCTGCGCGTGCTGCCCGGTTGGTTCGCCGTCGACCCGGAACCTTTCGGGCCGTCGGATATCGGACCGGCAGCGACTCGCGGGACCATCCTCGTGCATTCGCGCGATCTGCGCGGTGTCGCGCCCCACCCGGACCCTCTCCGGCGGTCGGGCTGCTGCCGGCCGTCCGGAACGCAAGGACCGAATCTGGTGTGCGCGGTCTGCGGTCTCGAGGTCGCGACAGAACAAGCCGATTGCTGGACTGTGCCTTCCGTGCACCTCGAGCCGGGAGCGGTTACGGTGCGTGGTGGTCGTGCGGTGCCTGTTCTGGTGAAGTCCGGCTATCCCGGTTTGCGGCAGGTCGGTTCACGTAAGAACCGTGGACGGGATACGGGGTCGCGGCGGGTGGCGGCAGTGGGTCGGCAGCGTTGGGTCGAGGATGCGGACGACGACTCGTTCAGCGCCGGTCGAAGAGGTGCAGACGGCCGACGATGAGGTGGTCGCGCGTGCAGGTCCGGGCAGGTTCGGCGGTTGCACGGGTTCGTGAGCGCCGGTAACGTCTGAGCGAACCGGCAGCAGGGGGCGGAGACGCCGGTCCTCCCCGAGGTCGGACCAGTGGTGGTATCGGCGGTGGAGGTCGTCATTGGTGATCGCGGGGAAGCGGCGGCTGGTGATTGCGCTGGTCGGCGGGGCGGCAATGGCCCTGACAGGGTGTGAATCGTCCACCGGGGGCTCTGCGGCTCCCGTGACTCCCAGTATGGCGCCGGATGTGCCGGTGGGCTTCGACCCGTGCACAGATGTCCCGCAGAGCGTATTGGACTCAGAGGGGCTCCGGAACAAGATCCCGGATGACACGGAATCCTCGAGCGGCGTTATGTGGCGTGGGTGTTTGTGGGGGCAACCGGACGGATACTCAGCGAGTATCCAAACGACGAATCTCACGCTGGATATGGTACGGGATAAAAACTTCTCCGATGCTACGGAATTCACGGTAGGGCCCCGAAAAGCGATTTCCACTCGGCAGCTGGAAGAACATTCGGAAGAATCCTGCTTTGTGAATATAGAAATGAATGGCGGCAGCTTGGAGTTCGGTTTGACCAATCCGTCATCGGGGGACAAGACCGGCCATCTTGATACGTGTGAACTTGCCAGGGGACTGGCCGAAAAGGTCGCGCCTTCGATACCAGCGGGTTCATGACTTGTCATATCCACGTTCATGCATGGGGAGGAGATGCAGATGAGTGATGAGCCGGCGCCTCGGCCGATGGCCAATATGCTGAATGCTGCGAACGGGGGCCAGATCACGGTTCAGATGACTCCGGAGGAGTTCATCTATCTCGATCGCGACTGCGACCAGTTCAAGACCGTGATCGGTCAGATACAGCGCCTCGCAGATGAAATCTCCAGAACTGACCATTGGGGTTTGGGGGAGGCGAATGACGAGCTGCACTCAGCGCGTGCGATGGTGGGGCGCTACAAGGTGAAGGCCAGGGGGGCGCCCGACGGTAATGGTGTCTACGAGATCATGGCGCAGCATATTCAGATCGTTGAGGATATTCAAAACGTCTACCGGATCATGCGTGATCAGATGATGCAGGCCGATAGCGAGTGGGCAGCCGCATATAATTCGTTGAGTGCGACTCTCCCCGAACGGCCGCCAGTCGGACCGACTCCGGGTCCGCATATTCTTCCCGACGGATCTACCAGGTGAACAACGTGCCCGACTATGAGAAACCGATCATTCCGAAAGGTGCGGAGGCTCCGGAAAGCTGGGATCACCCCAAGATCAGCAGGGCGTTCAGCCCGCTCGTCATCAAAGACGCGACCGATCAGGCCGACAAGTATTGGCAGATGCGGAATCTGTGGGAGCAGGGTGTCGAGACGTTTGTCCGGTCTGCCGAGGCTTCGCTTGCGGAGGCATGGTCCGGGCCGGCCGCCGAACAGGCCAAACAAGCTATCAAGGACTACATCGATAAGCATGCCCGTCCGGTAACCCCCGCGCTCGAAACGCTGTCGCAGGGGGTTCGCAGGGCGGCCACTTCCATCGAGAATACGAAAAAGGGCATCCCCGAACCGATGGATGCCGGGGATAGCTGGGTCAACAGGCAGTGGAACGGGTTCTGGCACGACGAAGAGATCGGCCGGCGTACCGATGAGGCGCGGGAGGCGATGAAGACCCAGTACGTCGAACCGTTCGGGGAACTCGATAACCAGATCCCGGTGATCCCGGTCCCGATCGGACCCACCTCGACGACCGATATCCCCGCACCTCCGCCCGGCGGCTACAACACCGACACGGGAAACCCTTCGACCACGACCTCGGGCAATCCCGACGGCACCACGCCGGGCGACACCCCCACCGGTGAAACCCCGGGAGCCACCGAGGAAGAACCGCAGAGCGAAACTCCCGGGGACAGCCCGACGACCCCATCGACCGCAACATCTCCCGGCGAAACCGAAACCACTACCACCCCGGCCGGGACCCAACCACCGACCACGCCCACGGTTCCAGCAGGCACCACGCCGGCCGGGGTCACCACCGGCCCCGGTTCGCCGGGTGGCGCACCACCTGGAACGGAGACACCGGGTCCCGGCCGGACAGTCCCAGGTGCCCCGAACACCGCTCCGGGCGCTCCCGCCGGTGTCGCGTCCACTGCCGGGACTACGGCGGCCGGATCGCGCGGTATGGGCGGTATGCCCATGGGTGCGGCGGGAGCCGGTCGTGGTGGCGGCCAGGACGACGAGTCGAACCGCTCGATACCCGACTACCTGATCAATCAGGAGAATACCGACGAACTCCTGGGTGATATTCCCCCGACCATCGAGGGCGGCGTGATCGGCTCCAACCCGGAGTAGTCTCAGTAGTTTTCGATGAGGCCGCGGACCGAGCGGCCACCGGGGGCGCGCTCTCCGGCGCGGGTACACCCGGCCATCGCCGGCTTGCCGTAAATGCTGTTTCGGATCTGGAAAAGGGAACGACGAATGTCCGAGTGGACTTGGGAGCAAGACGATTTCGCGGCGCTGTGGTTCAGCGACGCCTACGACCGGTTTCCCAGCCCGCTGCGCTACACCAGTCGTTTCACGTTCAACGACGAACTCCGTGCGCATCGACTCGCGGTGCGGGAACGGTATTCGCGAGAAGAACGTGCTGCGATCCAGGTGGCGCTGGACACGCTGGGTACATCGGGAATGCGTATCGCAATATTCGGGGGCACCGTAGCGCACCGACGCAGTACCGGGCGCAATGATATGCGCGATTACCGAATCATCGGCGCCCGCACGGATGCCCATGCCGTGACCCTGAGCCAGGCGGGAAACGCCGGCGATTTCGGTTCCATCCAGGTGCGTTTGTTCCGTCCGGAGAATTTGGCGGCGCGCTTGGTCTCCGCATTGCCCGGTTGTGCACCGGGTTCCGCTCAACCGGCGACCTTTCATCCCGACGATATCGAACGGCGCACAGAACAGTTCGAAGATCCGCGGCGTACCCGTGCGCGCGACGCGTACCGGCGACTGCTGGGCCGGGAAGCCGACGGTGGAGGGTGCGCGGTCCTGCGCATAGGACGGTACGACGCCGCTACGGACCCGCTTCGAACCCTGGAGTGGTACGACATCACCGGCGACGGTCGATATATCGAACATCGCGGCACCCACGTGACGGTGCGCCCGGCTACACCCGCCGAGTTCACTCGGCATTTCGGCAGCTGGCTGGATTTCGCCTGGAACCGGCTGGAGGAGGAACGCGCCGAGGCCTGGTGAGCTGTCCGGCAGCGCTGGTCCCGCGGCACGGAATCGGCCCCGGCACGCGAGCGGCGGCCGTTGCCGCGTCACTGCGCTCATCGGGCCGAGTTCGAATCCGGGCGCATGGTACACAGGCGGAGCAGTGCGGCATGGTTGTTCTCGTCGAGGGCGAGCGCGGCGGTCCACAGGGAAGCATCCAGGCTTTCGGGAATCCGCCAGTTCTCCGGTGGGGTCGCGGGCAGGTGCAGCAGGACCGGGTCCAGGCCGGGGACGTGCCGGGGGACCACTGCCCACCACTGCCTTCCGGTCGCGTCGATGGTGGCGGCCGCGATGAGGTCCTCGGCTGCGGGTAACCGTTCGGCCGCGGTACGGACCGGCTCGGGAATATGGTGATTGCCCGCACCGGAGTCCAGTTGATCGGCGAACACCGGGAAGACGAATCCGAACCCGAACATGTCGGTACCGAGAATCGCTCGAAGTTGGGCAGCTTTCACGTGGAGCGGGTTCGGCTCGTGCGGTGTGCGGTCGTGGTTCAATTCGACTCGTACACAATCGGTGTCGATCGAACTGCCGTCGAACCGGAACCCGTACAGCATGGGCAACAGCCCGGCTGGCATGGCTAGCAGATAGTGGGCGGTGATCTCCGCGATGGATTCCTCGTCCGGATACTGGATCGTGCTCATCCGGTGTGGCCTTCGGGTACGGCATTCGCCCAGAACTCGTGGCGGATCGCATCCCACAAGCGGGTGTGCTCGGGGAATCGTTCACGCATTTCGGCCAGGTCCGGGATGTACGCACCGGCCGTCGACAGCTCCGCCGGAGCGCCGGAGGACAAACGCACCCGGAGGATTCGGATCCTCTCGCGCTCGCAGCGCCATGCGGCCGACCATCCGTCGACCTCGGTGTATCGGGTGGCCTGATCCGGCGGCCACGATGCACTCGGGAGTTTCGCGATCGGATGGTCGGTGAGTACTTCACTGTGCAGAGCATCAGCGGGCGCGGAGTCGGCGAACCTTCTCGAAATGTTGCCGATCCGAGCCTGATTAGCTCGGCCGGTACTGCGCATCCGCTGTAATACTCCTTTGCGCCAACGGCTTCCGTGTCTCTCGGGCATGTGGTTATGTTGCTGCACGTCAGAGGCTTGGATTATCTCGCCGCGGGGCCTTCGCAGGTTTGGTGTATCTGCCCAGCACGACTCCCAGGGCACGCCTACGATGATTCTCGACCTGAGAAACGCCGAGCGATTCCATTGAGAAACAGGGGAGGCGCTATGCCGAGTAAGGCGGATCTCAGCGGTACGACATTGCCGCGGCGGCAACTCGGGCGGGCGTTACGCGATGCCCGCCACGCGCTCGGGTCCACGCTGGATCAGGTGGCGCGGGACACCGAGTTCAGCCGGGCAACGCTCAGCCGGATCGAGTTGGGGCAGTACGAGAAAATCAAGGTCAGGGAGGTCGAATACCTCTGCCGCTACTACTGCTTGCCGCAGCAGCGGACCGCATATCTCATGGCGGTGGCGGCCGAATCGAATACCAAGGTTTGGTGGCAGAATTACCGGCACTTCGTTCATGAAGGGTTCAGCTCATACCTCGAGCTGGAGTCGTATGCTACGGAACTCCGCTTCTTTCAATCGCTCGTCGTACCAGGACTGCTGCAGACAGCGGACTATGCCCGGGCTGTGTACCGTGCCTACGCTCCGGATGATCCCGACTCGGCGATAGATATGCGCGTGGATATGCGCACTCAGCGGCGTATGCGACTGATGCAGCGGCGGTGGAAGGCGAAGCTCGAGTTCTTGTTGCATGAGAACGTTCTGCATACGGTGGTCGGTTCGCCGCGGATCATGGCCGTGCAATGTCGGCAGATCGCTGACATGAGCACTCAGGAGAATCTGGACGTACGGATTGTTCCCTTCACTGCCGGACTTCCAACCGGGGATGTAGTTCCACCCTTCATCGTTCTCGATTTTCCGGACAGTGAGCCGTCCGTTGTGCATTCCGAAGGCGCAATCGGGTCGATGACCTTCGAAGATGCCGCTGATGTGGAGCGATTCCGGTCGCTCTACGCGACGCTTCGGACCGCAACCCTCGACGAGGTGTGTTCGCGTGACCGAATCAGGAAGATAGCAAGGAGATATGAGCAGTGACCGTGAGTCTATCTGGCGCCCAATGGTTCAAGTCGTCTTACAGTGGGGGAGGGGGAGATTGTGTCGAGGTTGCTTGGCTGGAGCAGGGCTACGTCGGCGTCCGTGACTCCAAGGGTCCCAGCGGTTCCGCACTGATCTTCGACCCGGGGGAATGGTCGGCCTTCACCACTGGTTTGCGAACGGGAGGATTCGGTGTTTCCGGAATCGAGACGCTGTAGCTTTCCTGGTCTCGATCTTCGAAATATTGCCTGGCCGCAGCGCTACCGTTGTCTCGTAAGCGCGGCGGACGCCCGGAACCGGACTGAGCTCGGTGCCGCCGACAACTGAAGTATCTTGCGATCCACCCCGACACCGCGGCTCGGGCTGTCCGTGCTGGACTTCGGTGGGCTCGGTCGCCGGGTGGCCGTGTTGGGCCGGGTTCTGTCGGTCACGCTGTTATTCGCCGGCACCCGTCCAGTGGCCGCCACGCCCGATGATGCGTGGGTGTCCAACTCGCAAGAAATCGGTGAGTGAGGGGCGTAGGTCCGCCCGAGGGGTGACATGCCTGATCGTGCGGCATCCGCTGGCCTGCGTCACGCCGGTGGGCATGCCGGTTCGCGCCCAGGGAACTAGGCTGCTCCAGGTGCGCCCTACGCCTGCCTTCATGGACCTGCTGGACGACGCCGCTTTTCTCTCCCTCGAACACCAGTTGCATCTGGCCGACGTGCTGGGCGAGCATTCGTGGCAGGTGAACCTGCAAACCAGGTCCTTCACGTTCGACACCGAGCACGGCAGCGTCGAATGCACCGACTTCCATTTTCTCGGGACCGCGGCCCCCGGCCCGGGGTCGTGGCTGTGGTCGTGGGCGAATCGGTCCGGGTTCCCGGAATCGGTGGCCACGCTCGCGGCATCGGTACGTGAGTTCGGGATCGAGCACGGGATAGGCGAACTATCCGCCCCGGAGCTGCCGTTCGCGAGCCTTCCCTTCGACGAGCCGGAGCCGTATCAGGTCGCGGCTGTGCAGACCGAAGCGGCCAAGGCCGTCACCGGCCACTGGACCGGCTATCAGGGCCCGGCCGGTGACGACGGGACCCGTGCGGCTTTTCTCGTGGAGCATCCCGATTTCCGGCTCCCGCCCGCCGAGGGTCCGCGGATCATGCGGACGCTGAGCGAGGGGCTGTCCGGGTTGGCACTGCACAATCATCGCCGGGCGCTGAACAGCTATTTGTCTCTACGCGGCCTGAACCCGGCCTTCGCGCCGGACGAAAGCCGGCTCGTGGTCGATTCGCCGGTCCTTTCCGGCACGATCGGATTCGACGAGCAGGGACGCGCGGCGTCCATCGAAATGACGGTGCCGGGGGCTCGATAGCGGCCGCGGCTTTCATGCTCTGCCGGGAGTAGCAGGTTCTCGCGGAGACGGGCCGGTCGCTTCCCAGGCTGCTTCGACCATCCGGAATATCTCGTCCACCGCGGCGTCCGGATCGGTGGCCTCCCGAGCGAGGGAGAAGGCGTCGATCACGAACCGTGCGATCGTCCGGGCCGCCGTCGGAGTCCGGGCCAGGCCGGGATCGGCCGCGATGGCCGTGGCCAGCGACTCCGCATGGCGTAGCCGCATCGACTCCTCGTACTTTCGCAGGGCCGGCGAGTCGTCGATCATGCACCAGATCGGGGCGGAGCCGTCGGCCGTGCAATGTCGCACCAGGGCATGGATTTCGGTGCGTAGCGCCGGGATGAGCGGTTCGCCGGGGGCGCGGCCGGTGACTGCCTGGGTGAGGCGATGCTCGAAGTCGCGGTCCTGCTCGAAGACCAGTGCTTCTTTCGAGGCGAAATGGGAGAAGAGCGTGGTGACGGCGACGTCGGCCTCGGCGGCTATGTCACGGATGCCCACCGCGTCGTACCCGCGTTCCAGGAAGAGCCGCAGGGCGGTATCGGCGATCTTCTGGCGGGTCGCGGCCTTCTTGCGGGCGCGGCGTCCGGACAGCTCGGTCATTCCTTGACACTATCAAGACCAAAAGTGCAACCGTTTCAAAACACTAACCGTTAGTGTTATCGTCTGCGATATGAAGAAGGTGAGCTTCGCCGAGTTCGGCGGTCCGGATGTCCTGCAACTCGTCGATGCCGACGAGCCTCATGCGGGCCCCGGCCGGATACGCATCGCCGTGCGGGCGGCGGGGGTGAATCCCGTCGACTGGCGGATCCGGGAAGGGCAGTTCCAGCAGACTCGGCCGGTTCAGCTACCCGCCGGGGTCGGGCTCGACGCCTCCGGGGTGGTGGACGAGGTCGGTGCGGGTGTCGAAGGAGTCGGAGTAGGCGACCACGTATTCGGCGAAGGTGTCGATACGTATGCCGAATTCGCCGTGCTGTCGGCATGGGCGCGAATGCCCGAGGGGTTGTCGTTCGAGGAGGCGGCCGGGTACCCCTCCGTGGTGGAAACCGCACTGCGCATCCTCGGCGAGGTCGGCGTGCAGCCCGGACAGACGCTGCTGGTCAGCGGTGCGTCCGGGGGAGTCGGATCGGCGGTGCTACAGATCGCGCGCGACCGCGGCATCAGAGTGATCGGCACGGCCGGGGCCGCGAACCAGGACTATGTGCGCGGCCTGGGTGCCGTCGCCACGACGTACGGCGAGGGCTGGGTCGAACGGGTGCGGCGGCACGGTCCGGTCGACGCCGCTCTCGATCTGGCCGGCTCGGGTGTGCTCCCCGACCTCGTCGGGCTGACCGGTGATCCGCACAAGGTGATCACCATCGCCGAATTCGGTGCGGCGGACTTCGGTGTCCGGTTCTCCGGTGTGGCCGGGAACCTGTTCGATGCGCTCGCCGAGGCCGCCGGCCTCATCGCACGGGGCAAGCTGCACATCCCGATCGAGAAGTCCTATTCGCTCGCCGACGCCGCGGCGGCGCATATCGACAGCCGAGCCGGTCATACGCGTGGGCGCCGGGTCGTGGTCATCTGAGGGTTCTCACCGCAGGTGAGAATCTGCGGCGAAAAGGCCGGGCAGTGTGCTTCAGCCGCCGGCCAGCGTGACGGGTCTGCCGTTCAACGGCTGGACCGGTCGATTGGTGTGGGCGAACAGCGAGCGGTAGCGGTCGAGTTCGGGGCCGCTGACGGGGAGCGGAGAACGCAAGACAGTCCAGGACACGCCTTCCGTGCACGGCGGGGTGGTGAGCGAGCCGGTGTAGCGGAACTGGGCGCGGTCGGTGGGGAGCAGGCTGCGGAGATCCACCGGCCCTATCCGGACGGTGGAACCGGGGGCCGCGGGCAGGGCGGTGAGCAGGGGCGCGAACGGGGAGCCGTCACCGGGCTCGAGGAGGATCGCCAGCACCGCGAGGGCGCCCGAGGCGTCTTTGTGGACGAGGTGGAATTCCATTCCCGCACTGTGTCCGTCCACGGTATGTTCACCCGGGGCGTGGAAATGGAACTGGGTCAGTTCGTGCGGTCGTCCGTCGACCACTATCCGGTTCCCGTTCCCCGCCGGCAGATTCGTCTGCACCGTATGGCCGTTGTTGACCGATTCGGTGATCGCCACCATGCCGTATTCGATCTCGATGTGCTCGTCCGGATGCGATTGCGTATGCGACGGCAGGTCGACCGGCGATTGTGCGTGCCCGGTTCCGCACACTCGGTAGGTACGGTCCAGTTCCGCCCAGTGGCCAGGCCCCTCGGCCTCGTAATCCCAGTGTGCCGGGGTTTCGGTGCCCGCACGCGTGCCCGCGAAAGTGACCGCTGCCCCGCCGGCCGCGAGCGCGACCACGACTCCCAGAGCGCGGCGGCGGGTGATAACGGAATGGCTGTGCGAGTCGGTTTCGGGCACCGGTGCCTCCTTGTCCGGCGGCAGCCGCGGGGCGTTCCGGTAACGCTCGGTGATTCGTTCGGGCCGTCGTACCCGGCTGCCGAATCCACCCGAATAGGTGACATGTAGTTCGACAACCGCGAAATATATGTCGTAACGGGTGATTTCGTTCATCGGAGACATTAGTCGCGCCCAACTCCGGTGGCCAGAAGTGGGGACAGTGATCCTGGGCATGTTTCGGGGCAGGCCTGCGACGAACTCGAGTGGCTACAGATATCCACTTGCGGCGGTGATCGCTGTCGATACGCTCGATCGAGTGGACGATTCAGATCGAGAGGAAGTGGTTCTCCGCCCTTGTCACGGACCACAGCAGTGGCCGGATCTCGTCCGGATCTGGCGGGGCGCGGTGGAAGCAACGCACCACTTCCTCGCGCCCGAGGATATCGACTACTACGAGTACCGTGTGGCGAATGAGTATCTCGGTGCCGTCGAACTGACGATTGCGCTGACGGGGGATATTCCCGTCGGGTTCTCCGGGGTGGCGGAGGGAAAACTGGAGATGCTCTTCGTCGATCCGGCGCACCACGGTCGAGGTGCGGGTACCGCTCTGCTCGGCAAGGCGCTGGCCGAGAACCCCGCCCTGCTGGTCGACGTCAACGAACAGAATCCGCAGGCGCTCGGGTTCTATGTGCACCACGGCTTCGCCGTACTCGATCGCTCCGCTACCGACGCCGATGGCCGGCCTTTCCCGATACTTCATCTCGGGCGGCGCAGCTGAATCGGACGATCAGGCATCGAACGATGTCGAAGTCGATGCCGATCGTCCGGCCGGAGAGTGGAGATGTCGGCGTGGCCCCGCGGCGCGACACCAGGAAGACCACCCCCGCCCCCTAACAGCCGCCCTGTGGCGTCTTTATTTTTCCAAACATATTTTCCGGGGGGTTGGTCTTTGTGCCCCCCCCCCACCACGGATTCGTGAACAAGTTCGTCGGCGATGCCGCTCTGGCGATATTCGGTGCCCCGCTGGAC
>NZ_JARWOV010000017.1 GCF_029868855.1 Nocardia carnea
CGAAAATCTTTTGCCGTTTTGTCACACCCCCGCCCTATGTAGAATATGATTCTACCCAGTGCGCGACCATGAATCTCTATGAGAAGAATCCAATTCTCATCGTGGTTGCGTGAGCCCGCATCAGACCGTGAATCGCGAGCCGGGGGGGGCCCGGGGGGCGCGGGGGGGGGGGGGGGGGGGGGGGGGGGCCCCCCGGTTCCTGGGCTGCGGGCGGCCGCCGGTGAGGCGGCCGATGAGGACTTCGGCGAAGGCGAGACCGATGAGCAGGCACACCAGACCGGGCAATGTCATCGCCCATACGATTCCCACCCGGTGATTGTACGGCGGCGGGAGCGGCCGGGCGGGTGGTTGCCGACAGGCGGATAGGGGCAACTGTTCGGCAATCCGGCCCGTCGGCCCATATCATTCAGCTATGCCGACCTACGAGGAAGCGAGGGCCGCTCCGGTGTTCGGTCGCGGTGTACGTCAGACGGTGCTGGCGATGGGGGTGTGTTCGGTGGTGATCGGGGTCGCGACGGTGGTGTGGCCCGATAAATCGCTGGGCGCGGTGGGGAATCTGTTCATGTTCTCGCTGCTGTGCAGCGCGGTGTCGTTGGCGACGGTGGCGGTGGGCAGCGACCTGGGTCGTTTTCCGCGGACTCTGCTGTTCCTGGCGGCGGTGGTGTCGCTGGTGACGGCCACGCTGTGCTTCCGGGCGGGGAACTGGACGCTGCTGCTGGCGATGTGGCTGGGTTTGGCGTGGTCGGTGCGGGGCATCGCCCATGCGGTGGCGGGGGTGTGGGACGACGACGAGGTGACCGGTCAGGGCAAACAGGAGTTGTTCGGTCTGGTGACGTTGGCCGCGGGCCTGGTGATCGCGGTGGCCCCGTTCGACAGTATCGAGATGCTGGCCGCGGTCGCGGGCTGTTGTATGACGGCGTTCGGTGCGCTGGAGGTGTGGACGGCGCTGCGTTCACCGCTGGCGGTGCGGTCGCCGGATTCGGACACGCTGACACCGGAACAGCATCTGACCTCGGTGATCGCGAGCGCTGGTGGTTCGGGAGGACGCGCCACGGACTGAACCGCCGGATCGGTCCCGGTTTCGCTACTCTTTCCTGCTATGGCGATCATTGCGAGCCATCGGATCATGCGCCTGCGTGCTCTTATCGAGCACCCCAATACCGGGGCCGACGAGCGGGCGACCGCGCAGCGGATGCTGGATCGGCTGCTGGCCCGCTGTGGTGGCGCGCCGGTCGGTGACCGCACCTACGGCGACCGCCATCACCGGGTCGGCAAACATGCGGATCTGCCGGCGGTGGCGGAGATGATCCGGGCCGATATCGCACTCGGGCGGATCATGTTCGCTCCGCAGACACGGCTCGGTGAGCCTGCGATCCGGGATCCGCTGGGCGATGCGCCGGTGCAGATCGAGATCACGGTGGATCTGCCGCATCACGCGTGTATCGATATCACCATCGACAAGGTGCCGCGGGAATGGGGCTGGGTGGTCGAGGACGGTATCGAGCGGGTCAGTCCGCAGTTGCAGGAGCTGGCAACAGAGCTGGCCGACATCATGAACGGCTACAACTTCGACGGCAGCGATATCGCGAAACGGTTCTTCGGCCGGGTCCGGATCCCGGAGCTGACCCTGGTCTGGTAGCGCATCGAGTTGCCGGGCGTACGATCCGCCGCAGCAGGGAATGGCCGCCGCCTACGCGGCGGCGGGGCGCCCGGCAGAATCCGGACGGGCGGGTTCACCCGCCGGCTACCGCTATCCGTGGGGTATGACTCACCGGGAAGTTCACCGAGGCCGCGATAAAGCATTTCGCCGCAGCGTCGCCGTGTAGTTCACGGGCCCGGTCGACCATATCGGCGGAGGCGACCGTCACCACCGGCCGCAGTTCCACGCCGGTGAAATGCCCGCCTCCGTCGGCGGTTTCCGCCATCGTCGCCTGGGCCTCGTCGTGGTATTCGAGCACCGTCACCCCGCTCACGGCGCACAGGTGCAGATACCACAGCAGATGGCATTGACTCAGGGCCGCGACCAACAGCAGTTCCGGGTTCCACCGGGTGTCGTCGCCGCGGAACGCCGGGTCCGCGGAGCCGACCAGGTCGGGGCGGCCGGGTGCACTTGTCACGTAGGACCGTTCGTAGGAGCGGTAGTCGACGGTTCCGGTCGTGCCCGCCCCGGTCCAGTCGGTGCGGCATCCGTAGTGGTGGGTCCGTGTCATATCCGCGATCCTGCCGGGCCGGGTGGGGTTCGTCGACTCGATCAGTTCGGGTCGGCGGCCTCGCCGAGGTCGAGCCCGATGGGGGTGACCCGAGGGATGTCTCCGGCCGCGATCACCGCGCGCGTCAACGGCCGCAGTGCACGCAGCAGTTCGTCGCGTTCCTCGGCGGTCAGGGCGGTGTAGGCGGAAGCGGCGGCGGCGTCGGTCTGTGTTTCGATACCGGCTTTCACCTCGGTTCCGCGGCCGGTGAGGGCACTGTCGGCGGCCCAGCCTCGGTTGTGGAGACCGTCCAGGCGTGCGGTCCATTCCTGGTCGTCGTAGTCGCGGGAGACGGTGTAGATGCCGCGGTCGGTGCCGTTGGCCAGTGCCTGCAGTACATGTGATTCCCGGCCGCCGACCCCGGCGGCGACGAGGGCGGCGATATGTCCGTCACCGCGGTGCTCCCGCAGCAGGGTCGCGGCGTACCAGAGGCGCGCGACCGGGTCGGTGGGTTCGGGTAGTGCTCGGTTGGCGGCGAACAGGGCCCGGCCTTCCAGTGGTGCCGTGGCGGCGGCGCGGCAGGCGAGTTCGGCGGCGGTGGCCAGGCCGGGGCTGTCGGCGAGTTCGCCGAGCTGGCGGCGCAGGGCCGCGGTGGCGCCGTGTTCGCGGGCGGTGAGCGCGGCCTGCGGCGGGGCGAATTCCCAGGCCGACGGTAGGGCTTTCGCGACCCGGTCGTAGGTGAAGTTGTAGAACAGGGCGTGCACGATTTCGGGCCCTACCGGGCCGAGTGGTGCGGCGCGGCCGGCGAAGTATCCCATCCAGAACCCGCGGTATCCGGCGGTTTTCAGGGCTTGGAGCGGTTCGGGGGAGAAGTAGGTGACCGCGTGCAGCGGTTCGAGCAGGCTCCAGGCCTGCCGGGCGTATGCGGGAAGAGCGGTACTCATGGCTGTGAAGCTACTCGCCGGGGCGCGGGCGAATCGCCGTTGCGGCGACGTGGATGCCGGCTCCCGATGAACCCAGCATGCTGTGAGATGAGCTGCGGAGGGTCAGTTCGTCGCTTCGCGGACGTCTTTTCCTTGTTCGGCGAACGCCTTGAAGTCCTGCATGTGTTGTTGTGACTGTTTACGGAAGGCGCCGGGCAGCAGAAGTGCGAGCAGCTTCATCAGGAAGCCGTCGAACCGGTATTCGTTCTCGCTCTCCCAGAGCGTCTTCTGCGGGCCGGCTTCGGTCAGCCGGTCGCGTACGGCGCTCCGCATGCCCTCGCCGACGATCTCGCGGTCGAAGTGAACGATGCTCGTTTTCGGGGTCTCGCGCAGGTCTGCCGGCTCCCGGCGGGTGATGGTCTCGGTGCACTCCATCGTGCGCCGGCCCATCTGCATCACGACCCGCGATATGGTGCCGAGCTGCCCGTGCTCCCCATTCAGCGGCTCGTGCAGTACCAGGCCCCGCAGCCATTTCGGCAGGTGTGCCGGGTCGGCGAGCAGTTCGGCCACCTTCTCCCGGGGCAGGGCGATCTCGATGGAGTCGGTGTATTTCATGGGCGCCTCGTTCCTTCTGCGTGTGGGCCGACGTGCTCCTCATGGTGCTCCTCGGCCGAGGGCGCCGCATCCTGTGTCCGTGACGAGCCACGGATATGTCCGCTCACATGTTCTGGTGTTCGGAAGCCCGGGCGGTCTCCTGGTAGGCGGCGGTCAGCTCGGCGAGTACGCCGTTCTCGGGCGCCGGCCGCCGATGCAGGTGGATATCGCGGAGTTCGTCCATGAAGCGCTGCCCGAGTTCGGGCCCACCGTCGGCGAGTAGTTGCGCGCGGATGGCGAGTTCGGGTGTGGTGGGTAGCCAGCGGGCACCCCAGGCGCCGAGTTCGGTGATCAGGGGGAGGAGCTGGATCGCGGCTTCGGTGAGGTGGTATTCGACTTTCTGCCGGTGGCTGGGGTCGTCGTCGCGGGTGAGCAGTCCGGCGTCGACGAGTTTGGCGAGCCGGGCGGCGAGCATATTGGAGGCGATTCCTTCCATAGAGGCACCGAGCAGTTCCCGGAAGTGGGTGTTGGCGCTGAACATGATGTCGCGCAGCACGATCAGGCTCCATCGGTCGCCGAGCAGTTCCATGGTCATGTTGATCGGGCAGCCGGATTTGCCGGGCGCCACGGACAGCAGCGGCGGAGAAACTGGTTGCATCATGAGACCAGTCTAGGTAGTTTCACAACCGGTTGCATATTGAAATCAGAAGGAGCTTCGATGAGCCCACTCGTACGTGTGCAGAATTTCACCGTCTCCACCGATGGCTACGGAGCCGGTACCGGCCAGAGCCTCGACCGGCCGTTCGGCCATGCGGATCCCGGGGTCATGATGGCGTGGGCCGGCGCCACCGCCAGCTGGCCCACCCGCACCGACCCCGGCGGCACCCGCGGCCTCGACGACTACTTCACCCGCGATTTCGCCCGCAATATCGGCGCGGAGATCATGGGACGCAACAAGTTCGGCCCCCAGCGCGGGCCCTGGGAGAACGACGACTGGCAGGGCTGGTGGGGTGACGAGCCGCCGTTCCACACCCCCGTTTTCGTCCTGACCCACCATCCGCGCCCATCGTTCACCCTGGGCGACACAACCTTCCACTTTCTCGACGCCACCCCGGAAAAAGCCTTGGAGCAGGCCTTCGCCGCCGCGGACGGTAAGGATGTGCGGATCGGCGGGGGTGTGGCGACGGTCCGCGAATTCCTGGCCGCCGACCTGATCGATACTCTGCACGTCGTCGTCGCGCCGAACGAACTCGGCGCGGGCGAGCGGCTGTGGGAGCGCCCCGAGGAGCTGCTCGACCGGTTCCATCTGGAGAAGGTGCCCAGCCCGAGCGGGGTCGTGCACCATTTGTTCTGGCGCCGCTGAACAGCGGAGTGCCCCGGATGTCCGAAGACCTCCGGGGCACTCGCCTCTGTCAGCCGGTGATACCGATCAGACCAGGTCGAATCGGTCCGCGTTCATCACCTTGTTCCAGGCCGCGACGAAATCGTGCACGAACTTCTCCTTCGCGTCGTCGGCCGCGTACACCTCGGCCACCGCACGCAATTCGGAGTTGGAGCCGAACACCAGGTCGTAGCGGGTGCCGGTCCATTTGACCTCGCCGGTCGCGGTATCGCGGGCCTCGAAGGTCTCCTGGGATTCGTCGGTGGATTTCCACTCCACACCCATATCGAGCAGGTTGACGAAGAAATCGTTGCTCAGGGTGCCGACCTTGTCGGTGAGCACGCCCTGCTTCGACTGCTTGTAGTTGGTGCCCAGGACGCGCAGGCCGCCGACCAGCACGGTCATCTCCGGTGCGGTGACGCCGAGCAGGTTCGCGCGGTCGATCAGCAGGTGCTCCAGCGGCAGCCGATGTCCCTTGCCGATGTAGTTGCGGAACCCGTCGGTCCGCGGTTCGAGAACCGCGAACGAATCCACATCGGTCTGATCCTGCAGCGCGTCGTTGCGGCCCGGGGTGACCGGTACGGTGACCTGCACCCCGGCTTCCTTGGCGGCCTGCTCGACACCGGCGGCACCGGCGATCACGATCAGGTCGGCCAGTGACACCTTCTTGCCGCCGGTCTGGGCGGTGTTGAACGATTCCTGGATCTTCTCCAGCGCACCCAGCACCGTGCCCAGCTGCTCGGGCTCGTTGACATCCCAGCTCTTCTGCGGTTCCAGCCGGATCCGCGCGCCGTTGGCGCCGCCGCGTTTGTCACTGGACCGGAATGTCGAGGCCGACGCCCACGCGGTGGACACCAGCTGCGGCACGGTCAGACCGGCGGCCAGGACCTGTTCCTTGAGTGCGGCGATATCGGCGTCGTCGACGACCTCGAAGTCCACGGCCGGGATCGGGTCCTGCCAGATCTGGATCTCGGCGGGGACCTCGGGGCCGAGGTAGCGTTCGATCGGGCCCATATCGCGGTGGGTCAGTTTGTACCAGGCGCGGGCGAACGCGTCGGCGAACTGCTCCGGATTGTCCTTGAAACGGCGTGAGATCGGCTCGAATTCGGGGTCGAAGCGCAGCGACAGGTCCGTCGTCAGCATCATCGGCTTCTTCTTCTTGGCCGGATCGTGGGCGTCGGGGATGATCTCCTCGGCGTCCTTGGCCACCCACTGGTTCGCGCCCGCGGGGCTCTTGGTGAGTTCCCATTCGTAGCCGAACAGGATCTCGAAGAAGTCGTTGGTCCACTGCGCGGGCTTGGTGGTCCAGGTGACCTCCAGGCCGCTGGTGATCGCGTCGCCGGCCTTACCGGAGGCGTGGGCGCTCTTCCAGCCCAGGCCCATCTGCTCGATGGACGCGCCTTCGGGTTCGGCGCCGACCAGGTCGGCGTCACCGGCGCCGTGGGTTTTGCCGAAGGTGTGCCCGCCGGCGATCAGCGCGACGGTTTCTTCCAGGTCCATCGCCATCCGGCCGAAGGTTTCCTTGATGTCCACGGCCGCGGCCAGCGGGTCCGGGTTACCGTTCGGGCCTTCCGGGTTGACGTAGATCAGGCCCATCTGGACCGCGCCCAGCGGGTTCTCCAGGTCACGTTCGCCGCTGTAGCGTTCGTCGCCCAGCCAAGTGGATTCGGGGCCCCAGTAGACGTCCTCGTCGGGCTCCCACACATCGGCGCGGCCACCGGCGAAACCGAACGGCGTGAAGCCCATGGTTTCCAGGGCGACGTTGCCGGCGAAGATCATCAGGTCGGCCCAGGACAGTTTCTTGCCGTACTTCTTCTTCACCGGCCACAGCAGCCGGCGGGCCTTGTCCAGGTTGCCGTTGTCGGGCCAGCTGTTCAGCGGCGCGAACCGCTGCTGGCCGCCACCGCCGCCGCCGCGGCCGTCGATGGTGCGGTAGGTGCCGGCGGAGTGCCAGGCCATCCGGATCATCAGCGGGCCGTAGTGGCCGAAGTCGGCGGGCCACCAGTCCTGCGAGGTGGTGAGAACCTGGGCGATATCCTTGCGGACCTCGTTCAGGTCCAAGGTTTTGAACGCCGCAGCGTAGTCGAAATCGGGTTCCATCGGATCCGAGGCGGGCGCGTTCTTGCGCAGGATCTTCAGGTTGAGCTGGTTGGGCCACCAGTCACGGTTGCCGGCACCCGTGGTGGGGTGTTTGGCCGCGAACGGGCACTGGCCTGTGGTGGTCTCGGACACTGCTTTCCTTCCGGTTGACAGGGGTCATTGCGGGCTGGACGACGTGGAGCAGGTGGGACACAGGCCCCAGTAGATGACCTCGGCTTCTTCGATGGTGAAACCGTGGTCGTCGGCGGCGGTCAGGCACGGCGCCGCTCCCGTGGCGCAATCGACATCGGTGATGGCGCCGCAGGACCGGCAGACGAGGTGGTGGTGGTTGTCGGCGACCCGGGTTTCGTAGCGGGCCACCGAACCGGTGGGCTGGATACGGCGTAGCAGGCCTGCAGCCGTCAATGCCCGCAGCACGTCGTAGACGGCCTGCTGGGAGACGGCACCCAGGGTGGTCCGTACCTGCCCGATGATCGTGTCGGTATCGGAATGCGGGTTGTCGCATACGGCGTTCAGCACCGCGAGCCGTGGAGCGGTCACACGCAGCGCGGCGTCACGCAGCATGTTCTCGAACTCCGCGGTGGTGGTCACAGCCCGAAGCCTACCGCTTTTCTGGAATCAATCAAGTATCAGTATCTATCCAGAAAACGCCCGGGATCGGTGTTCGGCCGGTACGATGCGCGCAACACCGACGATCTCGCGGAAGAACCCGGCCCACCCAGGAGGTGGAGAGTAATGCGTCTCCCTGTCCGCCGCAGGACAATCGCCACACTCGGCGTTCTCGCCGCCCTCGCCGCGCCCGCATTCACCACGGGCCCGGCCGCTGCGCAACCCTCCTACTACGCCCCCGAGATGACTCCGTGCGACCACCTGTTCCGCAACCCCCTGGACGCACCCCGCCCCGGCACCGCGGTCTTCTGGAGCCCGTTCGGGGCCACCGGCATCGTCTGCTACGACAACGGGACAGGTCTGGCCGACTACTACCAGCGCGACCCGTGGGGCGCCTGGCACGATATGAACGAACTGGCCCCGGGTCACTTCTTCTACAGCGTGTTCACCACCGGCATCCCCGACGCGGCGCACTGGCGCTGACCCGGCCACCCGCAGGCATCGCTCCTTGCTCGCAGGGTCGGTGAGTACTCGCCACCTGCATGCACCGCAGCAGCCACCGGCACTACAGCCACCAGCCATCCGGTGCGTGGTGCCGCCCGGGAGGTCGTTCACAGCCGCACCGGCACTTCTTTTTATCGACACCGGGCGATGAAGAAAATTCGCGAGCCCTGGGCGCCGCCAAGCGATTTCACAACCGCCCCCGCCCCGCGCAGAACGCAGAAAATAAATACCCATTGCGCCGCTTGTCGAAACTTGCTTATCATTGCCTTCTCAGCTGGTCGTCAGAACGCGAGAGTGCTCCGGCGACCGCCGGTCCGAAATGCCCTCACCGGCAGATCGGGCGGAAAACGATGAATCCTCCAATTGTCGGGGTTGCGGGGAATCCATAGCGCGAATTCGACGACAGTGCGGTCGCCGAATGTTGCTGGAACAAACTGGTACATAGGCACGCCACTTCCCAGAAGGCGATCCGGTGCAACCAATGAATTCCACACCCGTCAGCTTCCTGCTCGCCACGCCCGGCTCAGGGTCGAGACACGGCCGTGACCTGCGATCATCACGCCGATCAGGGCAGGATCACCGAAGCGTGCATCCCGCGATTCCGATGCACGCCGGGTCCGCCGCGAGCCCACCCGGTCAGCGCCGTGTCCGGCGCAGGAACCATATTCCGGAGCCCAGCGCCGGCCATACCGGAGAACGTCCGGCATTCACGCCCGCGACCTTGTACTCCGGTATTGACCGACAGGCTTCTACACGAAATCAATAACCGTCAGGTCTCAATTATCCAAGGTGATTTATCACGGGTTCACCACAAAACATTCACCACTACAGAAAATCACAGTAATTGACGCACCGCATTCCCTGCGGGCGGCATTCGGTGCCACTCGACCGAAATCCTCTTCGCTTTTCCGCCGGTAATGCACGTTCTTTGCGGGGCGGGGGCGGTCCGGGACGTCGACCGGCTCCTGAAATGACGAAATACATGGAGGTCAGGTGACCCAGTCCAAGCGCAACCTCGACAGCAGCCGGGAACAGCCTGTTTCCGCGCCGGGCGGCGCGGCGGAGTCCCTCGGACGGGTGCCCGGCAACGGCGCGCAACCGCACAACGGCAACGGCAACGGCAACGGTGCCGGTCCGGGCGGTGTCCTGCCGCTGTCCGCGGCGCAGCGCGGAATCTGGTTCGCTCAGCATCTGGCGGGCCGATCCCCGATATCGGTGGCGCAGTATGTCGAGATCGCCGGTCCACTCGATATCGGCGTACTCATCGCCGCCTGTGAAGCCGTCGGGCACGAGTTCGGCTCCGCGTATCTGCGACTGGTCGAGGTCGACGGTGAGCCGTATCAGGTCGTCGACGAAGAACTGCCCTCACCGGTGTCGGTGCTGGATCTGCGCGGCCACGACGACCCGGTGGCGACCGCACACGACCTCATGGTCCGTGACTATTCCGCCCCGCTGGATCTGCGCAACGACCGCCTGATGAAATGCGTTGTCTTCCAGGTCGGTACGGACCACTACCTGTGGTATCAGCGCGCCCACCATATCGTGCTCGACGGTTTCGCCGCGGTCACGATGCTGCAGCGGATCACCGAGCTGTACAACGCGTGGGTGACAGGGGAGCAGGCGCCCGCGTCCACGGCGAAGGACCTGAGCGAGATCGTGGACCAAGACCTGGCATACCGGGGTTCGACACGTTTCGACAACGACCGCAACTACTGGACCGAACACCTCGACGGGGCCCCACCCGTCGTCAGCCTCGCGGGTCACGTGGGTAAACCCACCATTCACCCGGCCCTTGTCAGCGCCGCCCTCCCGGACCACACCGCGCGGCAGCTCGACCGCGTCGTCACCGACCGCGGAACCAGTGTCACACCGGTGGTCGTCGCCGCGTTCGCCGCCTACCTCGCCCGGATGACCGGCAGCGACGAAGTGCTCCTGAGCCTGCCGGTCTCCGGCCGCCATTCCGCGGTGTTGCGACGGTCCGGCGGGATGGTCGCCAACGTGGTCCCGTTGCGGGTGCCCGTCGCCGGCCGCGGCACGGGCGAGGTGATCGACGCCGTGCAGAGCGAGCTGACCAGCGCTCTGCGGCGGCAACGGTACCGGCAGGAGGACATATTCCACGATATGGGGATCGCCCGCGACGAAACCGCGTCGTTCGGGCCGGCGATCAACCTCATGATGGTGGACAACGAGATCGTGCTCGGCTCCACCACCGGCCGGCTGCATGTGCTGACCTCGGGCCCCACCGCGGACCTGTTCGTCAATATCTATCCGGGCGCGGGCCGCGACAGCACCCAGATCGATTTCCAGGGCAACCCGGGCGCCTACAGCGACGACGAACTCGCCGCCCACCACACCCGGTTCCTGATGTTCCTGCACGAATTCCTGTCCGGCGGGCCGGAACAGCCCGTGCGCACACTGCCGCTGCTGGAATCGGCGGAACGGGCCGCGCTGCTGCCGGTACGCGGACCGGAAAGCACCGGTGACCGGCTGCTCCCCGATATCCTCGCTGCCGGCGCGCGCCACGACCCGGCCGCGACCGCGATCGCCGCGGCCACCGCGACACTGACCTACCGTGACCTCGACACCCGCTCTTCACAGCTCGCCCGGCACCTGATCGGCCGCGGTTGCGGACCCGGGACGGCGGTGGCGATCGCGCTGCGCCGCTCGGCCGAATCGATCGTCGCGGCGTGGGCGGTCGCGAAATCAGGGGCCGCGATCGTGCAGATCGATCCGGACTATCCGGCGCAACGTATCGAGCACATGGTCACCGACAGCGGCGCCCGGGTGGTGATCACGCTCGACGCGGTCCGGGACCGGCTCCCGGCCACCGCGCCGGCGCTGATCCTCGACGACCCCGCGACCCGGCAGGCCTGCGCCGACAACGGCGACGGACCGGTCACCGACGCCGACCGTATCCGGCCGCTGCGCGCCGCCGATCTCGCCTACCTCACCTACACCTCCGGTTCCACCGGTGTGCCCAAAGGGGTGCAGGTCACCCACCGCGGCCTGGCGAATCTGGTCGCCGACCGCACCGGCACCTACGGTATGGGCCCGCGATCGCGGGTGTCCTATGCCCTCTCACCGGCGTTCGACGCCTCCTTCGAACAGTTCCTGACCTGTTTCGCCAACGGTGCCACGCTGGTGGTGGTGCCGCCGGAGGTGATCGGCGGCGATCGGCTCACCCAATTGCTGGCCGACCAGCACATCACCCATCTGACGTTGACACCGGCGATGCTGGCGACCGTGGACCCGCATCCGCTCACCGATCTGCGGGTCGTGGTGGTCGGGGGCGACGTATGCCCGCCGCATGTGATCGAACGGTGGGCGCGGCACTGCGCGATGTTCAACGAATACGGGCCCACCGAAGCCACCGTGACCGCCGCGGGCTCCCGGATCCGCCCCGGCCGTGACCTCACCGTCGGCGGTCCCGTCCGCGGTGTGGCGGCGATGGTGCTGGACCGGGCACTGCAACCGGTACCGGTCGGCACGGCCGGCGAACTGTATCTGGCCGGGCCCGGTCTGGCCCGCGGCTACAACCGGCGCTTCCCCGACACCGCGGCCCGTTTCGTCGCCGACCCCTACGGCGGTCCGGGGCAGCGCATGTACCGCACCGGCGATCTCGCCCGCTGGACCGCCGAGGACTCCGGGGTGTCGCTGGAACTGCTGGGGCGCAGCGATTTCCAGGTCAAGATCCGCGGCTACCGGATCGAACCGGCCGAAATCGACGCCGCCCTCACCGCCCATCCGGACGTCGACCTGTCGGTTACCGTCCCGGTGCACAACAATGCCGGCGCCACAGTCCTGGCCTCCTATGTCGTCCCCGTCGACGACCACCGCGCCGACCCGGCGCAGCTGCAACGGTTCGCCCGGGAATCCCTGCCGCCGCATATGGTGCCGGCGGTGATCGTGCCACTGGACCGGCTGCCGGTGAACGCGTTCGGCAAACTCGATCGCGCCGCGCTACCGGAACCGGAATTCGGGGCGGCCCCGGCCGGGCGCGACCCGGAAACCGCCCGCGAAATCCTGATGGCCGGCCTGTTCAGCGAGATCCTCGGGGTCCCGCAGGTCGGCGCCGACGACAGTTTCTTCGCCCTCGGCGGTGACAGCATCCTGTCGATCCAGTTGGTGGCGCGCGCCAAAGCCGTGGGCCTGGGGTTCTCCACCCAGGACGTGTTCGAGCACAAAACCGTCGCGGGCCTGGCCGCCATGGCCACCGAAGCCGGCGGCGCCCCGCAGCTACGCGAACTCCCCGGCGGCGGCACCGGCCCCATCCCGCTGTCGCCGATCGTGCACGCCATGCTCGGTCGCGGCCACTACGACCGGTTCGCGCAGGCCACCCTCGTCGAACTACCCGACCGGCTCGACCCCGGACATCTCGTGCGCGCCCTGCAGACACTGCTGGACCGCCACGACATGCTGCGCGCGGTCCTGCACGTCACCGCTTCCGGCGAACACCGCCTCGACGTCCCGGCCCCCGGGGCCGTCGCCGCCGCCTCCGTACTCACCCACGTGACGCTGCGTGACCGCGACGCCACCGAGATCGACCGGCACCTCCAAGCGGCCGCCGACCGCCTCGACCCCGCCGCCGGTGTGCTGGTGCAGGCCGTCCGCCTCCAGGACGGCACCGGCACAGGCCCGGATCTGCTGTGGCTGGTGGTCCATCACCTCGCCGTCGACGCGGTGTCGTGGCGGATCCTGCTCGCCGACCTGGCCCATACCTGGTTGCAGGTGTCCACCGGCGAGGATCCGCAGCCCGGCGCCGGCACCACCTCGGTGCGGCGCTGGGTCCACGGCCTGACCGAACAGGCCGCCGCGCGGCGCCCGGCGGAACTGTCCCGCTGGAAAACTGTGCTCACCGGCGATGACCGTCCGCTCGGATCGCGGCTCCTGGACCCCCAACGCGATGTCATGTCCACCGCCGGCCGGATCCGGTTGCGTATCCCCGCCGATATCACCGAAGCGGCCCTCACCACCCTCCCGGCCCGGTTCCACGGCAGCGCCAACGATCCGCTGCTGGCGGCGCTGGCGCTGGCACTGGCGCAATGGCGGGCCCGCCGCGGCGACCCCGCCGGCACGGAACTGATCTCGCTGGAAGGGCACGGCCGCGAAGAGCAGGCGGTGCCGGGCGCGGATCTCAGCGCCACCGTCGGCTGGTTCACCACCCGGTTCCCGGTCCGGCTCGAAATGTCCGGCGTCGATCTCGACGACGCCTTCGCCGGCGGCCCCGCCGCGGGGTCGGCGATCAAACAGGTGAAGGAACAACTGCGCGCGGTCCCGGACAACGGGATCGGCTACGGGATGCTGCGTTACCTCGATCCCGTGGCAAGCGCCGAACTCGGGAGCACGCCGGAGCCCCAGATCAGTTTCAACTATCTGGGGCGGGTGGGTGTCCGCGACCACTCGGGGGCGTGGACACCCACCACCGAATTCACCTCGCTGACCGCGACCACCGATCCACGGATGGCGCTGCCCGCGGTCCTGGATGTGAACGCGATCGCCGAACCGGGCCCCGACGGACTCGAACTCGACGCCACCTGGGAGTACGCGCGCAACATCGTGGACGCCGACGATATGGCCGAACTGGCCGATCTGTGGGTGCGGGCGCTGCACGGCCTGGCCGCGCATCTGCACACCGACACCGCCGGCGGATTCACCCCGTCCGATTTCCCGCTGGTCACGGTATCGCAGAACGATATCGACGACTGGTCGCGGGAATTCCCGGCGCTGACCGATGTGTGGCCGCTGACCGCGCTGCAAACCGGGCTGCTGTTCCACACCCTCTACGACCGCGACGGCGACGACAGCTACATCGTGCAGGCCTCGCTCACCCTCGCCGGCGAAGTGGACGCGCGGCGCATGCACCAGGCCGCTCAAACCCTGATCGACCGGCACGACAGCCTGCGCACCGCCTTCGTCGAAACCGCCGACGGCCCCCGCCAGATCGTGCTGCACACCGTCCGCGCCGACTGGCGCGAAACCGATCTCAGCGCCCACGACCCCGCCGACCGCGACCGCGAACTCCACCGCCTCACCACCGAAGCAGCCGCCCCGTTCGATCCCGCCCGCCCACCGCTGCTGCGGTTCCAGCTCATGCGCACCGGCGCCACCGAATACCGGCTGCTGATCACCGACCATCACCTCGTTCTGGACGGCTGGTCGATGCCGCTGCTGATCCACCAGCTGCTCGTCCTGTACACCAGCGGCGGCGACGCCGGCGATCTCGCGGCCCCCCGGTCGTTCCGGGATTACCTGCAATGGCTGCACACCCAGGACGACGACGCCGCCACCGCCGCCTGGCAGCGGATGCTGGACGGGGTGGACAACCCGACCCGGGTCTCGGGCCGCCCGGACCGTACGGGCAGCGCGCCCAGCGGTGAGGTCGGGCTCGACCTCGACGCCGCGACCGCCGCCGCGGTCCTCGATCTGGGCCGCTCCCACGGTGTCACCGCCGGTACCGCCGTCCAGGTGGCGTGGGCGTTGCTGCTCACCGCTCTCACCGGACGCTCCGATGTGGTGTTCGGTAACACGGTGTCGCACCGTCCGCCGCAGCTGCTCGGCGTCGAACATATGGTGGGCCTGTTCATCAACACCCTGCCGGTGCGGGTCCGGCTCGACCCCCTCGAAACCGTCGGTGACCTGCTGGAACGGGTGCAGTCCGAACAGGCCGCGATGCTCGAACACCGCCATATCGGTTTGGCGGAACTGCAGCGCGCCACCGGGATCGCCGATATGTTCGACACCGTCACGGTGCTGGAATCCTATCCACTGGACCGGGAAGGCCTCGCCCGCGACCTCGACGCCGCCGGGCTGCGGCTGATCGATCTCGACGCCCAGGACGCCACCCCCTACCCGCTGAGCCTGCAGGTCACCCCGCCGCGCCCCACCGGCGGCGACGCCGGCACCTACACGGTCACCCTGCGCTACGCCACCGACCGGTTCGCCACCGACCAGGCCGCCGCCCTGCTCGCACGATTCGAACAGATCCTGACCCGGCTGGTCACCGATCCCGCCACCCGCACAGCCGCCGTCACTCCCGACCCCGGAGCCGGGGTACCGCTGCCGGTCACCGGCGCTCCCGCCCTCCCCGAACGCACCCTGCACGACATCCTCACCGCCACCGCCCACCGGTATCCCGACGCAGCCGCCGTACGTTCCGGCGACACCACCCTCACCTACCGTGAACTACAGCAGCGCGCCGGTGAACTCGCCGCCGTGCTCACCGGCCGCGGCGCACGCCCCGAAACGTTCGTCGCGCTGGCGCTGCCGCGGTCGATCGACCTGGTCGTCGCGATCTGGGCGGTCGCGGAAACCGGTGCCGCGTTCATCCCCCTCGATCCCGCCAACCCCGGCGAACGCATCGCCGGAATGCTGTCCGATTCGGGCACCACCCTGGGTGTCACCACCGCCCCGGTCGCCGCGCACCTCCCCGGCACCGTCGACTGGCTGACCCTCGACGACACCAGCCACACCGCCCCGGTCCCGGCGCCCACCCGGCCGGCGACACCCGACGCCACCGCCTACCTCATCTTCACCTCCGGATCGACCGGCACCCCGAAAGCCGTGCAGGTGACCCACCGCGGCCTGGCCGACCTCGCCGCCGCCCACAGCGAAGCCTTCGGCGCGGACTCCACCTCCACGGTGTTGCAGGTTGCCTCACCCGGTTTCGACGCCAGCGTCTCGGAACTGCTGCTGGCCCACGGCAGCGGCGCCTGCCTGCTGATCGCACCCCCTGACGTGTACGGCGGCGCGGACCTGACCGAGCTGCTGCGCACCGGCCACGTCACCCACGCCATCATCACCCCGTCCGTGCTGAACACCCTGGACCCGGCGCGGCTACCCGCCCTCACCGCCATCGCGGTCGTCGGTGAAGCCACCGGCGCGGACACAGTGAACCGGTGGGCGCCCGGCCGGCGGCTGATGAACCATTACGGACCGACCGAAACCACCATCTGGGCCACCGGATCCGCCGCCCTGCACCCCGGAGAACCGGTGACGATCGGCGGACCCATCCGCGGCGTATCGGTGGCGGTGCTCGATATGTGGCTGCGACCGGTACCGGCCGGGGTCGCCGGGGAACTGTATATCGGCGGGCCCGGCCTGGCCCGCGGCTATTTCGACCGGCCCGCGACCACCGCGTCCCGTTTCGTCGCCGACCCGTACTCCGGCAGCGGTGAACGCCTCTACCGCACCGGCGATTCCGTGCGCTGGACACCAGGCCGCACCGGACTCGAACTGGAATATCTGGGCCGCAACGATCAACAGGTCAAAATCCACGGCCTGCGCATCGAACCGGGGGAGATCGACACCCAGCTCACCCGCCATCCCGCGGTCGCGAGCGCCGCCACCGTCACCCGCATCGGCGCCACCGGCGAACCGATCCTGGTGTCCTATGTCGTCGCCGCACCGGGTGAAACCCTGGACACGACCCAACTGCACGAACACCTCGACCACACCCTCGCCCATTACATGAACCCCGCGGCGATCGTCGAACTCGGCGAGATGCCGGTCACCGCCACAGGCAAAATCGACCGGAAAACGCTGCAACACCACGAATTCACGACCCCGGCCACTGCGGGACGAGCCCCCGCCACCCCCGCCGAACACACCCTGGCCGACCTGTTCGCGCAAGTCCTGCACCTGGACAGCGTGTCCGCCGACAGCAACTTCTTCGCCCTCGGCGGCGACAGTATCGTCTCCATGCGCCTGGTCGCCCTCGCCAAAGCCGCCGGTCTCGTCCTCACCCCCCGCGAGGTGTTCGAAGGGAAAACGGTGGCCGCGCTCGCCGCCACCGCCCGCCACGACACCCCCGCCGCAGACACCGGACCCGGCACCGGCGACACCCCGCTCGTCACACTCGACGAACCCGAAATCTCCGCACTACGGCAACGCTATCCCGGCCTGGCCGAAGTATGGCCGCTGTCGCCGATGCAGTCCGGAATCCACTTCCATTCCACCTTCACCACCGGCGACGACACCGGAACCACCGACAACTACACCGTCCAAACCACCATCGGCTTCACCGGCGAGATCGACACCGACCGCCTGCGCCGCGCCGCCCAGGCACTGATCGACCGTCACGACATCCTGCGCGCCGGCTTCGTCGAAACCGCCGCCGGACCACACCAGATCGTGCTCGGCCACGCCGGCACCGACTTCCGCGACATCGACCTGACCAGTGGGCAGGACCCCCGCACCGCCGCCGATATCGCCGCCGCCGACGCCGCGGCCGGTTTCGACCTGGCTGCGCCGCCGCTGATCCGGTTCACCCTGCTCCACCTCGAACCCGATGTGCACCGGCTGCTGGTCACCAACCACCATGTGATCCTCGACGGCTGGTCGATGCCGCTGCTGATGGGCGAACTGCTCGAAAACTACGGCACACCCGAGCGCATCGGCGCCACCGAACCCGCCCCCTCCTACCGCGACTACCTGACCTGGCTGCAACACCAGGACCCCACCGCATCCAAAGCCGCCTGGGCACAGGAATACGCGGACGTGGATTCCCCGACCCGCGTCGCCCGCGGAACCGGCGCCGCGAGCACCGCGGCCGAGGTCAACACCGACCTGCCCGCCGACCTGTACGGCGCGCTCCGCGACGTCGCCGCCGACACGGCCGTCACCGTCAACACGGCCGTCGCCGCGGCCTGGGCGATGAACCTGCGCGTCCTCACCGGCGACACCGACGTGATCTTCGGCTCCGCGGTATCGGGCCGGCCACCGGAACTGCCGGACGTGGACCGCACCCTCGGCATGTTCCTCAACACCATCCCGGTCCGGGTCCGGCTCGACCCGGCGCAGACACTGCGCGACCTGCTGACCCGGATCCAGGAACAGCACGCCCGCATGCTCGACCACCACTACATCGGGCTGCCCGAAATCCATCGCAGCGCAGGCGTCACCGAACTGTTCGACACCGCGGTCGCGTTCCAGTCGTTCCCCGTCGACCGCCCCGCCCTGCAGCGACTCGTCGAGTCCGCGGGCCTGCGCGTCGGTGAGATCTCCGGCGTCGACGCCACCCCGTTCCCGCTGAGCCTGGTCGTCGCCCCCACCCGCGACGGCTCACCGGGCCTGCGGATCACCCTCCGCTTCCTGGAGGACGAATTCGACAGCACCCGCGCCCACCACATCCTCACCCGGTTCGTGGACGTCCTCACCCGTATCGCCCGCGACCCCGCCACCCGGCTCGGGACGCTCACACTCCCCGGCGCGCCGGCACCCGCCCACCCCGACACCGCCCACCACACCCCGGACACCCTCGCCGGCATCCTCACCGCCACCGCCGCCACCACACCCGGCGCCGTCGCCGCACACTACGGCGCCACGACACTCACCTACCGGGAACTCGACGAACAATCCAACCGCCTCGCCCGCGCCCTGCTGCGCCGCGGCGTCCGGCCCGACCGGATCACCGCCCTCGCGCTGCCACGCTCACTCGCCGGTGTCGTGGCCCTGTGGGCGGCCGCCAAAGCCGGTACCGCGTTCGCCCCGATCGACCCGAACCTGCCCTCGGGGAGGATCGAATTCCTGCTGTCGGACTCCGCGGCGCAGATCGGTGTCACCGACACCGCCACCGCACCGAACCTGCCCGCCGGCACCGACTGGCTGATCATCGACGACGAACACGCCCGCCGCAGCGTGGCCGCCGAATCACCGGAACCGATCACCGACACCGAACGCGGCAGCAGCCTGCACCCCGACCGCAGCGCCTACGTCATCTACACCTCCGGCTCCACCGGCACCCCCAAAGGTGTACTGGTCGGCCACCGCGCCCTCACCGATGTGGTCGCGGCACAGCAGCGGACCCTGCAGGTCGACGACCAGTCCACGGTCCTGCAGGTCGCGTCCCCCAGTTTCGACGCCAACCTGTTCGAACTGCTCATGGCACACGGGTCCGGCGCGCGGCTCGTCATCGCACCCCCGGACGTGTACGGCGGCCGCGAACTCGCCGACCTCATCCGCCGCGAACACATCTCCCACGCGGTGATCACCCCGTCCGCGCTGGCCACCGTCCCCGCCGACGACCTCACCGACCTGCGGGTCCTGGCCACCGCCGGCGAACCCGTCGGACGGGAACTGGTCGAACGGTGGGCACCGGGCCGCGTCATGATCAATCTCTACGGCCCCAGCGAAACCACCATCTGGGCCACCGCCGGCGAACTGTCCGCCGCCGCGCCGATCGGTATCGGCCGCCCCGTCGGACCCGTCGCCGCCACCGTCCTCGACACCTGGCTACGGCCCGTCCCGCACGGCGTGACCGGCGAACTGTACCTGTTCGGCCCCGGCCTGGCCGAAGGCTATATCGACCGGCCCGGTTTGACCGCCGCCCGGTTCATCGCCTGCCCGTTCGACACCGGCGGCACCCGCATGTACCGCACCGGCGATATCGTCCGCCGCAACGCCGACGGCGACCTGGAATTCGTGGGCCGCAACGACTTCCAGGTGAAAGTCCGCGGTTCCCGCGTCGAACTCGGCGAAATCGACGCCGCCCTCTCGGCCCGCTCCGACATCACTTTCGCGGCCACCCTCGCGCACAGCGACGATGGGGGACCGGCACGGCTGGTGTCCTATGTGGTGCCCGCACCCGGGGAGAACATCTCGGCCGAGACACTCACCACCGCACTCGCCGACGCGCTTCCCGCCTACATGGTGCCCGCCGCGATCATGATCCTCGACGACGTACCGCTCACCGCCCACGGCAAACTCGACCGCGACCGCCTCCCCGAACCCGTATTCACCGCCCGCGAATACCGGGCCCCCGCCTCCTGGCCGGAAGAACTGATCGCCGACGCCTACGCCCAGGTCCTCGGCGTGCACCGGGTCGGCGCCGACGACGACTTCTTCGCCCTCGGCGGCGACTCGCTCAGCGCATCCCTGGTGGTGGCCCGGGTCGGCGCCGCACTCGGCGTCCGCGTACCGGTACGGGCCCTGTTCGAGGCACCCACCGTCGCCGCCCTCGCCCGCCACACCACCACCCTGCGCAGCGGTGACCGGATACCGCTCACCGCCCGCCCGCACCCCGAACCCATACCGCTGTCACTGGCCCAGCAGCGCATGTGGTTCCTCAACCGGTTCGAACCCGAATCCGCCGCCTACAACATTCCCGTCATGCTGCGCCTCACCGGCCACCTCGACATCGGCGCACTCCACACCGCACTCACCGACGTCATCGCCCGCCACGAAGTACTGCGCACCATCTATCCCGAAACCCGCGGCGAACCCCGCCAGCTGATCCTGGCCGAACCCGCACCCGCCCTGCACACCATCCCCGCCGACCCCGCGACCCTCACCGACACCGTGACCGCGTTCGTGCGCACCGGATTCGACGTCACCACCGAGGTCCCGCTCCGCATCGGACTGTTCGACCTCGGCACCGGCGAATACCTGCTCGCCCTCGTCGTCCACCACATCGCCGGCGACGGACAATCCATGGGGCCACTCGCCCGCGACGTCGTCACCGCCTACGCGGCCCGCGCCGGCGGCCACGCACCCCACTGGCAGCCCCTGCCCGTCCAATACGCCGACTACGCACTGTGGCAGCGCGACGTCCTCGGCGCCGCCGAGGACCCCGGATCGCTCCTGTCCACCCAGCTTCGGTTCTGGCGCGACACCCTCGCCGACGCCCCCGACCGGCTCGACCTGCCCACCGACCGCCCCCGCCCACCGGTCGCCTCCCTCGCCGGTGGCCGCATCCCCGTCGACATCGGCGCCGGCCTGCACACCCGGCTGCTCGACCTCGCCCACACTCGCGGCTCCTCCCTGTTCATGCTGACGCACGCCGCCCTCGCCGCCGTACTCGGCCGCCTCAGCGGCAGCGACGACGTCGTGATCGGCACCCCCGTCGCGGGCCGCGGCGAACCCGGCCTCGACGACCTCGTCGGCATGTTCGTCAACACCCTCGCCCTACGCACCCCCATCGACACCGGCGAACCGTTCACCGAACTGCTCACCCGCACCCGCGACACCGACCTCGCCGCCTTCGAACACGCCGATGTCCCGTTCGAACGGGTCGTGGAAGAACTCAACCCGCAACGCGCCGCCGACCGGCACCCGCTGTTCCAGGTGATGCTCGCCTTCCAGAGCCTCGCCGGCACCGACGTCGAACTCCCCGGCGTCGCCGTATCCCGCGCCGACGTCGACACCGGACTGTCCCAATTCGACCTGCAACTGATCCTCGCCGACACCTACGACGACAGGGGAGCGGCCCGCGGCCTCTCCGGAACCCTCACCTACGCCCGGGACCTGTTCGACGAAACCACCGCACGCACAATCCTCACGCGACTGCTCCGCGTCCTGGAAGCCGTCACCGCCGACCCCACGGAAGCCGTCGGCGATATCGACTGGCTCGACGACGCCGAACACCACGACCTGCCCACCCGCGTCGGGCCCCGCCCCACCGGCCCCCGGCCACCCGCTCTGCTACCCGAGGTGTTCGCCGCCGCCGTCCACGACAACCCCACCGGCACCGCCCTCGTCTCCGACGACACCGAACTCACCTACCGCCAACTCGACACCCGCTCCAACCAGCTGGCGCGGCTGCTGATCCGCCGCGGCGCCGGACCAGAACAGCCCGTGCTCGTCGCCACCGGCCGCACCGCCGAAGCGATCGTCGCCTGGTGGGCCGTGGTCAAAACCGGCGCCCCCTACGTCCCGGTGGACCCCCGCTATCCCACCGGCCGGATCGAACAGATGGTCACCGACTCGCACGCCGGCCTCGGCATCACCCTCACCGCCGCCCGACCCCAACTCCCCGGCACCGTCGACTGGATCCTGCTCGACTCCCCGGCCGGAAACACCCAGATCGACAGCGAATCCGCCGAACCGATCACCGACACCGACCGGCTCCGGCCACTCCACGCCACCAACATCGCCTACATCGTGTTCACCTCCGGATCCACCGGACGCCCCAAAGGTGTCGCCGTCAGCCACACCGGAATCGCCGACTTCGTCGCCGCCCAACGCACCGGCACCCCGCCCCACACCACCGACCGCGTCCTGCACTTCGCCTCACCGTCCTTCGACGCCTCACTCCTGGAAATCCTGCTCGCCGCCGGCCGCGCCGCCACCCTCGTCATCGCCCCCACCGGCATCTACGGCGGCGACGAACTCGCCGAATTCCTCCGCACCCGGCGCATCACCCACGCCTTCGTCACCCCCGCCGCACTCGCCTCCGTCGACCCCACCGGACTCGACGACCTCCGATCCGTCATGTCCGGCGGCGACGAAGTCCCCGCCGACCTCATCAACCGGTGGGCCGGCACCGACCGCGCCGGAACCCGCGAATTCCGGGTCCTGTACGGCCCCACCGAAACCACCATGGTCGCCACCGCCACCGACCCCGTCCACCCCGGCGAACGACCCACCATCGGCACCCCGCTACCCGGAATACGGGCACTGGTCCTCGACGACCGCCTCCGGCCCGCACCCGTCGGCGTCGCCGGCGAACTGTATCTCGCCGGACCCGCCCTGGCCCGCGGCTACCTCAACCGCGCCGCCACCAACTCCGCCCGATTCACCGCCTGCCCCTACGCGGAACCGGGCAGCCGCATGTACCGCACCGGCGACCTCGTCCGCTGGAACACCCACGGCGACCTCGAATTCATGGGACGCAACGACTTCCAGGTGAAGGTCCGCGGCTACCGCGTCGAACTCGGCGAAATCGACACCGCCCTCGGCGCCCGCCCCGATATCGCCTACGCCGTCACCATCCCGCGCCGCGAAGGCACCGGCCCCGTCACCCTCGTGTCCTACGTGGTCCCGGCACCCGGCGCCGATATCGCCGCCGACGCCCTCACCACCGCACTCACCGACACCCTCCCCGCCTACATGGTGCCCGCCGCGATCATGGTCCTCGACCGGATCCCGCTCTCACCCAACGGCAAACTCGACCGCAAAGCCCTCCCCGAACCTGTCCTGCAGGCCAGGCAATTCCGCGCACCCGCCTCCCCGGTCGAAGAAATCGTGGCCGGTGTCTTCACCGACGTACTCGGCCTCGACCGCGCCGTCGGCGCCGACGACGACTTCTTCGAACTCGGCGGCAACAGCCTCGTCGCCACCCGCGTCGCCGCCCGCATCGGCGCCGCCCTCGACGCCAACGTCCCGGTCGCGATGATCTTCGACGCACCCACCGTCGCCAAACTCGCCGCCCGCGCCGAATCCCACGCCGACACCGGACGCGTAGCCCTCACCCCGCAACCCCGGCCACCGCATATCCCGCTGTCCTACGCACAGCAGCGCATGTGGTTCCTCAACCGGTTCGAACCCGAATCCGCCGCCTACAGCATCCCCATCATCATCCGCCTCACCGGCCACCTCGACACCGACGCCCTGCACCACGCGCTCACCGACGTCGTCGACCGGCACGAAGTCCTACGCACCCGCTACCCGGACACCGACGGCGAACCCGCACAGGTCGTACTGCCCGCCGACCTCACCACACCATCGCTGCACCCCACCCCGATCGACGACACCGACCTGCCCGCCGCTATCGCCGGCTTCGTCGCCACCGCATTCGACGTCACCACCGAAGTACCGTTGCGGGCCCGGCTCTACAACACCGGCCCCGACACCTGGGTCCTGGCCGTGGTCCTGCACCACATCTGCGGCGACGGATCCTCCCTGGCCCCACTGGCCCGCGACATGATGACCGCCTACCAGGCACGAATCCACGGCCGCCCACCCACCTGGATACCGCTACCGGTCCAATACGCCGACTACGCCATCTGGCAGCACACCGTCCTGGGCTCCGAACACGACCCCGACTCGCTGCTGCGCGCCCAAATCGACTACTGGACCACCCAACTCGCCGACCTGCCGCCACTACTCGAACTTCCCACCGACCGACCGCGGCCCCCGATCCAGACCTACACCGGCGCCAACGTCGCACTCACCGTCGACGCCGACCTGCACGCCGAACTCGAAAAAGTCGCGCGAGCCCACAACACCACCCTGTTCATGGTGTTCCACGCCGCCCTCGCCGCCACCCTCGGCCGCCTCGCGGCCACCGACGACATCGCCATCGGCACGCCCTACGCCGGCCGCGGCGAACCCGAACTCGACGACCTCGTCGGCATGTTCGTCAACACCCTCGTCCTACGCACCCGCCTCACCGGCAACATGACCTTCACCGAACTCCTCGACCACGTCCGCGGCACCGACCTCGCCGCATTCGGGCACGCCGACGTCCCGTTCGAACGCCTCGTCCAAGAACTCAACCCCGTACGCACCCACGCCCACCACCCCCTGTTCCAGGTGATGCTCGCCTTCCAGAACCACACCACCACCGACTTCGAACTCCCCGGCCTCACCGCCTCCGCCGTCGAAGCCGACACCGCGACCTCCCTGTTCGACCTCCAGATCACCGTCTCCGACAACTACGACACCACCGGCGCACCCACCGGAATAGACGGCACCATCACCTACGCCACCGACCTGTTCGACCCGGCCACCGCCACCGCCATCGCCGACCGCCTGCACCGGATCCTGCACGCACTCGCCACCGACCCCACCCGCGGGATCCACGACGTCGACCTCCTCGACACCGGGGAACGCGACGCCGTCCTGCACCGGTGGAACGCCACCGAACACCCCCTCGACCCCGACGAAACCCTCGCCGGCCTGTTCACCCGCGCCGCCCGCACACACACCGACCGGCCCGCCGTCGAATCCGGCAACCGAACCCTCACCTACGCCGAATTCGCCGCCCGCGTCAACCGCCTCGCCCGCTGGCTCATCACCCGCGGCGTCGGCCCCGACACCCTGGTCGCCCTGCGCATGCCCCGATCCCTCGACCAGGTCACCGCCATGTACGCCGTCCACGCCGCCGGCGGCGGATACATACCCATCGACCCCACCCACCCCGCCGACCGCATCGACTACATGCTCGCCACCGCCGCACCCGTCGTCGAACTCACCTCCCTCGACGACCTCGACCTCACCGGATACGACGACACACCCGTCACCGACAGCGACCGCCACACCCCACTGAGACCCCACAACACCGCCTACGTGCTGTTCACCTCCGGCTCCACCGGACGCCCCAAAGGCGTCGCCGTACCGCACAGCGCGGTCCTCAACCAACTCCACTGGATCATCGACACCTACCGGCTCACCGCCGCCGACACCGTCCTGCAGAAAACCCCCGCCACCTTCGACGTCTCGGTATGGGAACTGTTCGCCACCCTCGCCGTCGGCGCCCGCCTGGTGATCGCCCGCCCCGACGGCCACACCGACCCCGCCTACCTCGCCGCCACCATCGACAACCGGCAGATCACCGTCACCTCCTTCGTCCCGTCCATGCTCGCGGCATTCGCCGACGCCGCACCCGCACAATCCCTGAAAACGCTGCGCGCCCTGCTCGTCGGCGGGGAAGCGTTCGGCGCCGAAGTCGTGGCCGCCGCGCGGCGCGCCATGCCCCACACCGAACTGCACAACCTCTACGGCCCCACCGAATTCACCCTGCACGCCACCGCCCACCACGTCACCGACAGCGACACCGGCAGCATCCCCATGGGCACACCGGTCTGGAACGTCCGCGCCCACGTCCTCGACACCCGCCTTCGCCCCGTCCCACCCGGAGTAGCGGGGGACCTGTACCTCGCCGGCCACCAGATCGCCCGCGGATACCACGCCCGCCCCGGCCTCACCGCGGAACGATTCGTCCCCGACCCGTTCACCACCGGCCGGCGCATGTACCGCACCGGCGACCGCGCCCGCCGCCTGCGCAATGGAGAACTGGAATACCTGGGCCGCACCGACTTCCAGGTGAAACTCCGCGGCCTGCGCATCGAACTCGGCGAAATCGAAGCCGTCCTCGCCGAACACCCCACCGTCGCCCGCGCGATCGCCGCCGTACACAGCTCCGGCACCGGCGACCGGCTCATTGCCTACCTGGTGCCGACAGCCGGCGCGACCGTCGACACCGACGCCGTCCTCGCCCACGCCGCCACCGAACTACCCGGCTACATGGTGCCCACCACCGTCATGGTGCTCGACACCGTACCGCTCACCGCCTCCGGCAAACTCGACCGCAAACATCTTCCCGAACCCGTATTCGAGGTAGGGGAGTTCCGGGAACCCGGATCGTGGCTGGAAGGGGAAGTCGCCCGAGCCTACGGACACGTTCTCGGCGTGGACCGCGTCGGCGCCGACGACGACTTCTACGCACTCGGCGGCAACTCCCTCAAATCGGTGCAGGTGGTCAGCGAACTACGCAGAGAACTCGACTACGAGGTCCCCGTCAGCTGGATCCTGTCCGACCCGCGCCCCACCGACCTCGCCAAACGCATCGAAACCGGAATGCGCACAGGCCACATCAGCACCGAACCCACCACTCCCGGATTCGATGTCCTGCTACCGATCCGCACCACCGGAACCCGCCCCCCGCTGTTCTGCATCCACCCAGCCTCCGGCCTGGCCTGGTCCTACCGCCCCCTCGGCGAATACCTGACCGCCGACCGGCCGATCTACGGAATCCAGGCACCGCAGCTCAGCGGCGCGGAACCGGGACCCGCCACCATCGAAGACACCGCCCGCCGCTACCTCGACGAAATCCGCACCGTCCAGCCGCACGGCCCCTACCATCTGCTCGGCTGGTCACTCGGCGGCCAGATCGCCCACGCGATCGCCGTCGAAATACGCGCCGCCGGCGAAGAAGTCGCGCTGCTGGCCCTCCTGGACGCCGAAGCCGACGGATTCGATCGATCAGCGGTCACCACCGTCACAGCCGGAGAACTGGTCGCCAACCTCGGCCCCGTCATGGGTATCGATTTCGTACCCACCGACGCCACCGCCGAGGAAGCCGCCGCACTGATCGAACAGAACATGGGGGAGCAGTTCGGTATCGACGCCGCCCTCATCCAGCGCATGACCGACGCCTACAACCAGTCGATCCGCGCGGCCGCCGAATGGCAACCCCAGGTACTCGACGGCGACATGCTGTATTTCACCGCCACCGGCGAACGCCGCGCCGACGCCACCGGCCACCACGGCTGGGAGCCGATGGTCCGCGGACACATCACCGCTGTCGATATCGACGCGACCCACCTCGCGATGACCGAACCCGCGGTTCTGGCCCGCATCGCCCACGTCCTGAACGAACAACTCGACCGAGAAGCTGCCGGGCAGAGCGGATAACCGTGCCAGACCGTCGTGCCCGCCGACTTCGGAACGGGGGAGTTCTGTCACCACACCGCCGACGAGCACCTGCGGCCACCGCGATGGACCTTCTGGGTAGCGACCGAGTGCGGTGGCGTGTTTCAGCCGCGTTGCCGCGGAACGGGCTCCGCGTGACGCCGAGTAGTCGCGCATCCACCCGGGAAAGTGGCGGAGGACGCGGCTCTCGTGGACGGCCCGGAGCGTTGTGAGCCTCCGGCGGGTACGCCGCGATATGGGACCGACTGTCGCGGCCGAACTGCCGTCGGCCGGGGCCGGAGCCCTGTGTACGCCCCGCGACCACCATCCTGGGTGCGGCGCCAAAGGCCGCCAGGGGACGGCAGTAGGCAGGTTCCTGGCGATTAGTTGACATAATGTAGATTATCGGCAGTCTTCGGAGGGCTGGATCCGGGAAACCGCCTGCCACGAATACCGGCCACCGCGAACAGCTCACGACGGCACAGGCGGGCCCGCTCCGGCGGTTCGGCAGTTCGGCTCGGGCATGGACGGTCGGCTGCAGGTGCAGAATCGAGCCAGCGCGGCAGGCTCCTAGGGTGCATGCATTATGTCAACTCGGGGTCCGTGCGCCACCGGTGTGCCGAGTCGGCCGAATTGGACAGTGCGGGCCGGCGGCCGCAGCTTTCGTATGGGCGACCCGGGAACGACCCTCCATGGCACCGCCGAGGGGTGTCGATCGCGGAGCCGATACCGCTACGTCTGCTGCAGTAACACCCTCTCCCCTGTCGGACGGACGGGTAAAAGAACCCCGCACTTATTTTGTCACTGTGACGAAATACCTTGGGGCTGAGAGGCATTCGCAATACGCGCGTAGTCAGCCTTCACGAAGCCTCAGGAGCATATCCTCCCAGTCGAACTGTGTCCGTTCCCGATTGGGACGGTCAGGTGCGGGAGACCCGGGTAACGATCGCGCTGCCGGAACAACCACCCGGCACTGCCCGGCCGGACCACGCTGCAGGTGCCTCACTTGCCGCTGTAAACGGGAAAGACGCTGTGGTCGCCGTAGTCGCGAGCTCGTAGGTTTCGCAGGACGTCCATGTCGTCGTCGGTGATCTCGAAGTCGAGTTGCGCGTTGCTGCGCATGTGGTCGGGGTTGGCGGTCTTGGGTAGCGAAACCGTTCCCAACTGCAGGGTGTAGCGGATGCAGAGCTGCGGAACGCTCACCTGGTACCGGTCGGCGATCGCCTGGACATCGGGGTTGTTCAGGATTTCCCCGTGGGCGATGGGTGAGTACGCCTCGACGAGGACGGCGTTGTTTTCGCAGTAGTCGATCAGCTCGGTAGGGGTGTTGCCTGCGTGGACGAGCAGCTGGTTGACCTGTGGTGGGATCGTGCAGGCACCGAGGATGTTGTCGAGGTCGTGCTGCTCGAAGTTGGAGACGCCGATCGAGCGGAGCTTGCCTGCCTTGTAGGCGTTTTCCAGCGCGCGCCAGGCCGCGCGGTTGCCTTCGGCGTAGTCTCCGCCGCGGAAGTCGGACCAGGGCTGCGGACTGTGGATCAGCATCAGATCGATGTGATCGAGCCCCAGCGTGGCCAGCGAGCCGTCGATCGCGGCGACGGCGGCGTCGTAGTCCTTGATCTCGGCTGCCAACTTCGTCGACACGAACACCTCCTCGCGCGCAACGCCGCCGGCGCGGACGCCTTGCCCGACACCTCGCTCGTTGCCGTAGGCCTGGGCGGTGTCGATGTTGCGGTAGCCGATCGAGACTGCTTCGGCGACCGCATCAGCGGCCTTGTCGTCATCGATGAACCAGGTACCCAAGCCCAGCTTGGGGATACGGACGTCGTTGGACAGCGTGTAGGTCTCCTGCAGGATCATGGGTCACTCGCTCCTGGATTCGTGTGTGGCGTTGGGTGCGCTGGTAGTCGTCGACCGGTTCGAGCCGGGCGACGAGGGGGTCAGGAATTTCTCGGCGACCGGGAGACCGTGGCTGTGCCAGGTATCGAGCCGGACTTCGCCGGTTTTCAGTCGTCGAAGACCTGTTTTGCGACGGTCATGGCGCTCATGCCGTTGGGCCAGCCGGTGTAGAAAGCGAGATGGGTGATTGCTTCTTTCAATTCGGTCTCGGTGAGGCCGTTGCGGCGGGCGTAGTCGAGGTGGAAGGTGAGCTGGTCGGTTTTGCCCATCGCGGTGAGCGCGGCGACGGTGATCAGGCTGCGATCCCGTGTGGACAGGCCCTCGCGTTCCCAGACCTCGTCGAACAGGACCTTGTCGGTGTAGTGGGCCAGGCCGGGTGCGAAGTCGCCGAACGCGCGCTGCCCGCCGGTCCAGCCGGTGCGGTGATCCTGGGTCATTGGTGCTTCCTTTCGTCGTCGGATTGCGATGTGATCCAGCGCCGACCGGTACGACGGCTACGGTGCATCCGGGCCGGGTACCCAGGTCGGCGCGGCGGACACAACGCTGTGTGGGCGGCCTTCGAAGTGCTCCTGGGCGGGTCAGCGCAGGTTCTGGGTGTAGAAGTCGGTGAGTTTGTCGAAGGGGATGAGTTCGGTGCGGTCGTAGAGGTCGACGTGGCCGGCGCCGGGCACGATCACCAGTTCCTTGCGGTCGCCGGCGAGGCGGTAGGCCTCTTCGCTGAATTCGCGGGAGTGGGCGTTCTCGCCGGTGATGAACAGCATCGGGCGCGGGGAGATGGTTTCGATGTCGTTGAACGGGTAGAAGTTCAAGAACTTGGTGTTGCTCGACAGGGTGGGGTGGGTGGTGGTGTCGGCCGTAGCGCCTTCGGGAGTGACCGCGCCGCGCTGGGTGCGGTAGAAGTCGTAGAACTCGCGCTCGATCGGCGTCGACTCGGCGGTCAACTCGTGTACGGTGCCGCTGGTGTATTCGGTCGGGCCACCGCGGAATTCGACGTCGCGCTGGGCGGCGGCCTGGGCGAGTATCTGCTGACGCTGCTGCGGGGTGACCGAGTGGCCGAGCCCGTGGCGGTTGGCCGCGCCCATGTCGTACATGCTGACGGTGGCGACGGCTTTGATGCGGGGGTCGATCTTGGCCGCGGAGATGACGAAGCTGCCGCTGCCGCAGATGCCGAGGGCGCCGATGCGTTCGGGGTCGACGGTGTTCTGGGTGCGTAGGTAGTCGACGCCGGCGTTGAAGGTTTCGGTGTAGAGGTCGGGGGCGACGGCGTTGCGGGGTTCGCCGTCGCTGCCGCCCCAGAACGCGGTGTCCAGGGCGAGCGTGACGAAGCCTTGTTCGGCCATTTTGGTGGCGTAGAGGTTGGCCGATTGTTCTTTGACCGCGCCCATCGGGTGTCCGACCACCATCGCCGCGGCGCGGGTGCCGGGGGGGAGGTCGGTGGGGACGAACAGGTTGCCGGTGACGTCCATCTGGTACTGGTTCTTGAACGTGACCGGGGTCATGGTGACCTGGTCGCTGGTGTAGAAGTTGTCCGCACCGCGGGAGCGGTCGCCGGTGGCCAGGCCCGGGATCGGTGTGATCGGCGCGGCCGAGGTCGTGGCCGTGTCGGCGCCGGAGCAGGCCGAGGCTGCGAGGACGGCGAGGGTCGCGATGGCGGCCCCGGTGGTGCGGGTCCAGCGGTGGGGATGTCGTCGCGGCGGGGTGGTCGTGGTGTTCACGTCGGGGCTCCTGGTGCGGTGTTCGAGGTGTCGGAGAGGGTGAGCAGGGTTTGAGGGCGCGGTGTTCGTCCGGGCCTCTCTGCGGTTTCAGGGACGGTGCCGGTGACAACGGCGACCTGTCCGGAGTCGTAGGTGTGTTCCACGACGGTGTGTCCTTGCGTGTCGGTGGTCAGGCGGCGGTGATGGTGAGGGTGGGTCCGGCGGATTCGGCGGTGATCGTCTCGACGCCGGTCTCGATTTCGCCGATCATCACGATCCCGGGCGCGGGAACACGGAAGCCGTCTTCGCGGTAGTACACGGCCAGATCGTGGCTCGGCGCCCAATAGCCGAGCCGGCCCGCGCGGTACTCGGCTTGGCCGTGACCGTCGACGAGTCGACGGGGCAGGGTGCCTGCCTTTTCGCGGCCGCCGAGGTCGTGGAGGGTGAGGGTGAGCGGTAGCAGGGAGACGAAGTCGCGGGCGGTGGGGTTGTCGTAGAGGTGGGCGGTGGCTTCGCCGGCGCCGGTGCGCAGCCGGATCTGCATGAACGTGTCCTCCTGTCCGGCCGGCGCCGCAGAGGGCGCGGTGGAGTTCGGGGTTGTGAGTGCCGGTGCTGTGATCGTGCAGGCGGTGATCACGGCCGTGGCGAGGATCAGGCTCGCGGCGGTCGGCCAGATTCTCGATCGCATCAGGGTCGTGTCGCTGGAGAGGTGGCGCATGGTCAGCTCGCTCCGGTCAGGATGCTGGTGGTGTGCTGTCCGTGTCGGGCCGGGGTGTTGTCGGGATTCGTTCGGGTCCGGGTGGCAGCGAGCGCGGCGATGGGGATCAGCGCGGTCGCGGTGATCGCCGCACCCAGCACTGCGGGGCCGGTGACGCCGAGGGCGGTGGACAGAGTGGTCGCGGCCAGGGCCGACCCGGCGGCGGTGCCGAGGTTGAACGCCGCGGTCGCCAGCGAGGACGCCAGCCGGTCCCCTACCCGGCCACCGAGCGTGGTTCCGGCCAGCGCGCCGATTCCGAACCCGACCAGGACCAGCGGAACCAGGGTGGTGGGGATCCCGGCGCGGTCGGTCAGCAGCGGGCTGATGAAGCTGTAGGCGCCGAGGAACCCGGCTTGGGCCAGGGTGATCGCAGCGAGGACGGCCCACACCCGCCATGGACGGATTGTGGCTACCTCGGCGCGCACCGATACCGGAGCTTCGATGTTGCCGGAAGCGATCGGCGTGAAGCGCAGTACTGCGGCGATGGCGGGGACGGCAAGGACGGCGAGCATCCAGAACGGACCGCGCCAGCCGGTGAGCTGTCCGGCGAAGGTGCCCAGCGGCACCCCGGCGACAACGGCCAGGCTCAATCCGCCCGACATCACCGCCAGTGCTCGCGCGCTCGCGCCCGGCCCGGAGACCGCTGCGGCGGCGACGGCGCCGGTAGCCCAGAATGTGCCGGTAGTCAGGGCGGTCACCACGCGGGAGACGATGACGACGGTGAAGGAGTCGCTGATTGCGGGCACCACGTGCCCGGCCGCGAACACCGCCAGCGCGCCGATCAGCGTGGCCCGTGCGGGCAGCCGCAATGTGGCCAGTGCCATGACGGGCGGCCCGAGGATCATTCCGACCGCGAACGCGGTGATCAGCAGCCCGGCGCGGGCGATGTCGACCCCGAGATCTGTGGCCACCTCCGGTAGCAGGCCGGCGATCATGAACTCGGTCGTGCTCATCAGGAAGATCCCGGCGGCCAGCACATACACCAGCACCGGCAACCGGTTCCGTGCCACGCGGTGTTCGATCGGCGTACTCATCTCACCTCATCGACTCGAAGGGTTGCGGATTGGGAGCTGTCGAGCTCCGCAATCCAGGCAACGCGGCCGAAGAAGGATGTGGGAGGTGAGGATCAGGGGGGTGTCGGCAGCACCCCCCTGACAGGGCCTGGCACATATGCAGGCCGGCGGCTTAGCCTCGAACCATGGAGTCGAGCACCCGTGCCGCCGAGATCGGCCGGTTTCTGGCCTCGCGCCGCGCCAAGATCACCCCTGACCAGGTCGGTCTCCCGGTCTACGACGCCGGCAAGCGCCGTGTCCCCGGTCTGCGACGCCAAGAAGTCGCCACCCTGGCCGGGCTCTCGGTCGACTACTACACCCAGATCGAACGCGGCAAGGTCAACACCGTCTCCGAATCCGTCCTCGACGCGATCGCCCGCGCACTGGAACTCGACGACGCCGAACGCTCCCACTTGTTCGACCTGCACCGCAACGCCCTGATCAGCCCACAACGACGCTCGCGGCGCACCACCAAAGCGGTTCGCCCGGGCGTGCAGCGCCTGCTCGACACCTACAGCGGGCCCGCATTCATCCGCAACGCCCGCCACGACCTCGTCGCCGCCAACCTGCTCGGATACGCCTTCTACAGCCCCCTCTACCCAGATCCATCGGCACCGGATGTGTCCAAGCCGGTGAACTTCGTGCGGTTCTGTTTCCTGGACCCCCGCGCCCGCGACTTCTACCCGGACTGGGATCTCATGGCCGACGGCGCAGTCAACCTGCTGCGCACCGACGCCGGACGCGACCCCTACGACCGCGGAATCTCCGACCTGGTCGGTGAACTGTCCACCCGCAGCGACGAATTCCGGGTCCGGTGGGCCAAACACAATGTGCGCCTGCACTACACCGGAACCAAGACCTTCCATCACCCCGTGGTCGGTGAGATCGGCATCGGCTACGAAACCATGCCACTACCGGCCGATCCCGGCCTGGTCATCAACTTCTACACCGTCGAACCGGCCACTCCGTCCGCCGACGCCATGACTCTGCTCGGTACCTGGGCCGCGACCACCATCCACCCACCGACACACATCGAACAGCCGGCCTCCACGGTTGGCGAACAGCAGACCGAACGGCCTAGGTAGAGCTCGGGCATCACGGCAGTCGAACGAGCTCCGGACATCGCCACACACTCCCCCGCGCCTTGATCCGCGACTGCGCGCGGCATCGACACCACCGGGCAAACTGAGGCTAAACTAACCTTCGGCGGTGGCAGCAACCTCTCAGCCACCACACCGGAGCGTTGCCGACCGCGAGGATGTATCGCCAGTGCCCCCAGCCACCACGACCGCGCCACGTACGGCACTGTCGCGGACGACCGTGTTGCTGCTGCTGATCGCACTGCTGGTGGCGCTCCTGATCGGCGGGCTGTTCGTCGGTAGCGGCGATTTCCCGGCCACCGAGACCTGGCAGGCCCTGTTCGGCGAAGGCGCCCCCACCACCGTCGGCGTCATCCGGGACCAGCGAATCCCCCGCACCCTGCTGGCCGCGCTCGTCGGCGCGGCACTCGGGCTCGCGGGCGCGGTGATGCAGGGATTGACCCGCAACCCTCTCGCCGACCCCGGCATCCTCGGAGTGAACTCCGGTGCGTACTTCGCCATGGTGCTCGGATCGGTCGTGGCCGGGGCAGCCGGTACCGATTACGTCCGGTGGGCACTCGGTGGCGCGTTCGCCGCATCGGTGCTGGTGTATTTCGTCGGGTCCCGTGGGGTCGGTGGGGCGAGCCCGGCCAAACTGGTGCTCACCGGTGTAGCGATCGCCTCGATGCTCAGCGGGCTCGCGTTCGGCCTCACCATGATCCACCCACGCACCTTCGACGCGATCCGCGGACTGCTGATCGGCACCCTGGACGGCCGCGGCCGGCCACAACTGTCGGCCACCTGGCTGCTCGTGCTTCTGGGGGTTGCCGGCGCAGTCGCGCTGGCGGGCTACCTCAACGCTCTCGCGCTCGGCGACGACCGCGCGAACGCGCTGGGAGTCCCGGTGACGGCGGTGCGAGCGGGCGGCTTCGTGGTGGTGACCGTGCTGTGCGGTGCGGCCACCGCGGCGGTCGGGCCGATCAGTTTCGTCGGGTTGATGGTGCCGCACGCGGTACGGATGGTGGTCGGCCCGGATCACCGCTGGATGATTCCGCTGTGCCTGGTGGTGGGGCCGATCGTCCTGGTGGGCTCCGATCTCGTCGCCAGGGTCGCCACCGCGAGCGAACTGCCGGTGGGGATGGTGACCGCGTTCCTCGGGGCGCCCGTGCTTATCTGGTTGGCGCGCCGCGAGACAGGGGCGCAGTGGTGAGCGGCGCGGCGCCGGCCGCTGCCCCGTGGCCGAGGTGAACGGCACTTTCTCGGTGGAACAGGGGATTTCCGGCTTCTGTCCGGAACGGGCGGTGCTGTGGCACCCCTCCTGGTCAGGGCACCCTTATTAGATTTCGGGAACGAATTCCGCCACAC